>MGON01000114.1:16337-21316 GCA_001795345.1 Chloroflexi bacterium RIFCSPLOWO2_02_FULL_71_16
GCGAGAGACGATGACGCTCATCGCGTAGTCCAGGTACGCCTGGCGCATCTCCGTCTGGAGATCCTGCGGCGTGATCCGGTCGCCGCTGCGGTCGATCATCTCGCTGTACCTCTCACCACTAGATGTCGAGGGCGGCCTTCCTGGCGTTGGCCATGATCCACTTCTTGCGGCCCTCGACCTCGCTGCCCATGAGCTCGTCGAATACGAAGTCGGCCTGCTCGGCGTCGGCGAGCTCGACACGCTTGAGCGTGCGAGTCTCGGGGTTCAGCGTCGTGTCCCACAGCTGGTCCGCGTTCATCTCACCGAGGCCCTTGTAGCGCGCGATGGATGGATCGCGCCCGCCCTTGCCGTCGTCCGTGCCCTCGTCGCTGTTCGTAGGAACGGCCGGCTCCGTCTGCTTCTTGGCCTTGCGGTCCTCGCGCTTCGCTCGCGCCTGGGACTTGAGGTCCTTCACGAAACGGTCGCGCTCGGCGTCCGAATAGGCCCAGCGCACCTCTTTACCCAGCTGGATCCGGAAGAGCGGCGGCAGGCCGATGTAGACGCGGCCCTCCTCGATGAGCGGGCGGAAGTGGCGGTACAGGAGCGTGAGCAGGAGCGTTCGGATGTGCGAGCCGTCGACGTCCGCGTCGGCCAGGAGGATCGTCTTGCCGTAGCGCAGCTTCTTCATGTCGAAGTGGTCGCCGATCCCGGTGCCCACCGCCGTGATCAGGGCCCTGATCTCTTCGTTGCCGAGGATCTTGTCCGCGCGGGCCTTCTCGACGTTGAGGATCTTGCCCTTCAGGGGAAGGATGGCCTGGAACCGGCGGTCGCGGCCCTGCTTGGCCGAGCCTCCCGCGGAGTCGCCCTCGACGATGAACAGCTCGGAGCGCTCCGGGTCGCGCTCCTGGCAGTCCGCGAGCTTGCCCGGTAGCGAAAAGCCATCGAGCGCACCCTTGCGCTGCACGAGGTCCCGGGCCTTCCGGGCGGCTTCGCGGGCGCGGAACGCGGTGAGGCACTTCTCGATGATCCGGCGCGCGTCGGTCGGGTTCTCATCCAGGTACTGCCCGAGGGCGTCGTTCACCGCCGTCGCGACCTGTCCCTGCACCTCGGCGTTGCCGAGACGCGTCTTGGTCTGGCCCTCGAACTGCGGCTCCTTGATCTTGACGCTGACGATCGCCGTGAGGCCCTCGCGGACGTCCTCGGAGGTCAGGTTAGGGTCCGCCTCGCGCAGAGCGCCGATCTTGCGCGCGTGGAAGTTCAGCGTCCGCGTCAGGGCGGTCCGGAAGCCCGTGAGGTGGGCTCCGCCGTCCATGGTGTTGATGTTGTTGGCGAAGGTGTAGGTGCGCTCGGCGAAGCTGTCGTTGTACTGGAAGGCGACCTCGACGATGGTGTCGTTCTCGGGGAACGACCGCTCCACGTAGACGGGCTTGTGCAGGATCTGGTGCGCCTTGTTCAGGTGGCGCACGAAGGACACCACGCCGCCGTCGAAGTAGAAGCTCTCGCTCGTGCCGTTCCTCTCGTCCGTGAGCGAGAGCCACAGGCCCTTGTTGAGGTAGGCGGTCTCCCGGAGCCACTGCGAGATGACCGCGGCGTCCCACTCGATGACCGGGAAGACCTGCGTGTCCGGCGTGAACGTCGTGATAGTGCCGGTGAGGCGCCGGGCCGGCTTCCACGCCAGGGACGGCGGCTGCTCCTCGTTGCGCGCCATGGCCCGCACCGGGCCGAGCGGCTTGCCGCGCTGGTACTCCTGCATGTGCACCTTGCCGTCGCGGTGCACCTCGACGCGGAGGTGGCTCGAGAGCGCGTTGACGACGGAGACGCCGACGCCGTGCAGGCCGCCCGACACCTTGTACCCGCGGCCCCCGAACTTGCCGCCGGCGTGCAGGATCGTGTGCACGACCTCGAGCGCGGACTTGCCGGTCTGCTTCTGCTTCTCCACGGGGATGCCCCGGCCGTTGTCCTTGACGGTGATGCGGTCGTCCCTGTGGATGACCACGTCGATGCGGTCGCATACACCGTTCATGGCCTCGTCGATGGAGTTGTCGAGCACCTCGCGGACGAGGTGATGGAGGCCCCGAAGGTCGGTCGTTCCGATGTACATGCCCGGACGCCGGCGCACGGCCTCGAGGCCTTCGAGGACCTGGATGTCCTCCGCGCCGTAGGTGGTGCGGCCCCCGTCCCCGCCGTTCCGATCGTCGCCGCGCTTCTTCACCATGTCCCGTCCGTTCCTGCGCGTGGTCCGCATCGCCATCAGCGGCTCCCCCGCCCGGCCTCGATCAGCAGCTCGTACAGGCGCTGGAAGTCGTCGTCCGAATAGAACTCGATCGTGATCCTTCCGCCCTTGCGACCACGAACGATCTCGACCTTCGTGGCGAGCGCGGCGCGCAGCTCGGCGACCGTCGCCTTGAGCTCGGGATCCGCGCGGCGTCCCTGGCGCGCCTCGCTGCGGTCCCGCGGCTTGGCGAGCTTGCGCGCGAGCGCCTCCGCCTCGCGCACCGAGAGGCCCTTGGCGATGATGTCGCCGAGCGCGGCGATCGCCGCCGACATGTCGAGCGAGAGCAGCGCCTTGAGATGGCCCTCGCTGATCTTCCCGTCGACCACGGCGTCCTGCAGGATCTGCGGCGCCTGGAGGGAGCGCATCGTGTTGGCGACGGTGGACTTGGAGCGTCCGACGCGCTCCGCGAGCTGATCGAGGGACAGGTCGTAGGTCTCCATGAGGAGCTTGTAGGCCCGCGCCGTCTCGATGGCGTTCAGGTCCTCGCGCTGTAGGTTCTCGACGAGCGCGAGCTCGAGACGGTCGGTGACGTCGTCACGGATCACCGCGGGGATCGCGGTCTTCCCGGCGAGGCGCGCCGCGAGGACGCGCCGGTGTCCGGCCACCAGCTCGAAGCCGTCGGCGGTTCTCGATACCACTATCGGTTGCAGGACCCCATGGCGGCGGATCGACGCGGCGAGCTGCTGGAGCTCAGCCGCGGGGAACGACGTGCGGGGCTGCTGCCGGTTCGGCGCCACGCGCTCCAGGGGGATCTCCGAGATACCAGAAGTGGGCGCAGCCGCGACGGGCGGCGGAGCCTGTCCCAGGAGGACGTCCAGCCCGCGGCCGAGTCCGGTGCGCATCAGGAGACTGCGCCCGCGAGGGCGATGGGCTGGCGGGACGCCAGGCGCGCGGCGATCTCGGTCGCGAGGTCCGAGTAAGCCTCGGAAGCGCGCGAGGTCGGATCGTAGAGGCTGATCGGCTTGCCGTGGCTCGGGGCCTCCGCCAGGCGCACCGATCGCGGGATCTGAGTCTGGGCGATGAGCTCCGGGAAGTGCCGGCGCACCTCCTCGCTTACCTGGAGCGAGAGCCGGTTGCGGCGGTCGACCATGGTCATGAGGACGGCGAGCACCGCGAGCTTTTGGTTGAGCCTGGCGCGGACCGCCTCGATGGTGGCCAGGAGCTGAGCGAGGCCCTCGAGCGCGAGGTACTCGGCCTGGACCGGGACGATGACCTCGTCCGACGCCGCGAGGGCGTTCACCGTCAAGAGCCCCAGGGACGGCGGGCAGTCGATGAGGACGACGTCGTACCCGGAGAGGCCCTGGAGAGCCGACCGGAGCCGGAACTCACGGGCCATGGCCGGGACGAGCTCCACCTCGGCCCCTGCCATCTCCGTCCCGGAGGGAAGGAGGTCCAGACCAGGGACGGCCGTCGGCACGATGGCGCCACTGATCGGAGCATCTCGAAGCAGGACGCCGTGGACCGAGGTCGCGCGGTCGCGCGTCTCCCCTAGCCCGCTCGTGGCGTTGCCCTGCGGGTCCAGATCGATCAGGAGAACGCGGACGTTCCGGGCAGCCAGAGCGGCCCCGAGGCTAATAGCAGTGGTCGTCTTTCCGACTCCGCCCTTCTGATTAGCGACGGCGATCGCGGTCAATGTTTGGCCCTCTCGGCAAGCCATTGAGGAGCGCCGGCTCCACGTGGAAACGCCAGGTGTAAGGGACTCTGGAGGGTGGAGGAGAGGGTAGGAGACGTATGCCGATTGTACCCGACGGCGCCTCTTCGCGCCCGTATCAGTGCCCCTGGATCCCCCTGCGTGCGCTGCGCTGGGTCACTCAGCCTGCGCGCAACCTGAATTAGTATCGGACAAGCGGGCAAGGCGGCGACTCACCGTCATATGATCGCGCCGTGACCGAAGTAGCGCGTCCAATAACGGTATCTACCGCCGGGCCCATAGCGGATCCGCGGCGTTCTCGTTCCCGGGAGTGGGGGAAGTGATGCGGATAGCCCTGGCGCTCGCGGTCCCGCTCACTGCGGCGCTTCTCCAGGGTGCGATCGGGCCGCTCGCGGTCGTCGGAGGTGCGTTCCCCAACATGCCGATCCTCGTCGCGGGGTCCTGGTCGGTGGCCGCAGGCGCGCGCGAAGGCCTCTGGTGGGCCTTCATCGCGGGTCTCGCGACCGACCTCCTCTCCGGCGGTCCGCTCGGGGCGTTCACGGTCGCCTCGCTCCCGGGGGTCCTGCTGGTCGGGCTGGGGGAGCGTTCGCCGGCGAGGCCGGTGCCCCTGCTTACCGCCATCCTCGCGGTGGGCGCCGCCGCGCTGCTCACGCAGCTGCTCTACGTCGGGATCCTGTCGTTCCTCGGGCAGCCGCTTCCGAGCGCCGCGCTCCTGGCCGCGCAGACGGTCGGCGTGGGTATCTACACGGGAGCGCTCGCCGGCGTGGCCTATCCGCTGGCGCGCGTCGGCCGCAGACTCACGGAGCAGGAGTCGCCCTTCTAGTGATGGACCGCGCGGACCGCCCCTTCGTCAGATCGCGCCGTCTCGGCGCGATCGCTTTCGTCATCGTGGGGATCTTCACGGTCCTCAGCGTTCGGCTGTGGGACCTCCAGGTCGTGAACGGCGCGCGCTACCGCGCGCTCGCCGAGCAGAACCGTGTCCTTCGCGTGCCGGTGCCGCCGGAGCGGGGGAGCATCGTCGACCGCAACGGCCTGCCTCTCGCACAGAACCAGCCCGGCTTCGCCGTCAGCGTG
>MGON01000114.1:21375-21794 GCA_001795345.1 Chloroflexi bacterium RIFCSPLOWO2_02_FULL_71_16
TGACCCAGCGCGGCACGAATCCATACGAGCCGGTCAAGCTGAACGACCGACCGCTCCCACGCGACACCGCGCTCCTGCTCGTCGAGCGCGCCGACCTCTATCCGGGCGTGCGCGTCAGCAGCGACGCCGTGCGCACCTACACCAGCGGACCGCTCTACTCGCCCATCCTCGGATACGTCGGGCCCATCAACGACGAGGAGCTCGAGGCGCGGCGCGACCTCGGCTACTACCTTCAGGACACGGTCGGGAAGACCGGGATCGAGTGGCAGTACGAGCAGTACCTCCGTGGCACGTACGGATGGCGCGAGGTCGAGCGGGACGCCTCTCTGCGGGAGCTGCGCACCCTCGCGCTGATCCCGCCAAAGCCGGGGAACGAGGTCGTCCTGACCATCGACGACAGGCTGCAGAAGCTGCTCAAC
>MGON01000114.1:21800-24197 GCA_001795345.1 Chloroflexi bacterium RIFCSPLOWO2_02_FULL_71_16
CTGGAGCGCGGCGTCATCGAGGACCGCTTCACGCAGGCGGTCGGCATCGCGATGGATCCGCAGACGGGCCAGATCCTCGCGATGGTCTCGATCCCCGCGTATGACAACAACGCCTTCATCGGCGGCGTGTCGACCGACCAGATGCGGTCGTGGAACGCGGACGACCGGCGGCCGCTGGTGAACAAGGCGATCGGGGACATCTATCCGCCCGGGTCCACGTTCAAGCTGGTCACCGGCCTCTCCGCGCTCGCGACGGGCGCCGCGACGCGCAGCACGGTCGTGAACGTGACCTCGAACGTCCTGCGGGTCGACGGGTGGCCGTTCTTCGACTGGCGCGTCCACGGGCGGCTTGACTTCGTGAACGGATTCGCCCACTCGAGCGACATCTACTTCTACACGCTGGGCGGCGGGAACCCCGCCACCGGACAGCGCGGCGCCGGCCCCGACGCCCTCGCCAAGTACGGACGCATGCTCGGCTTCGGCGAGCCCACCGGCATCGACCTACCGGGCGAGGCCGGGGGGATCATGCCCGATCCGCTCTGGAAGCTCACGCGGTTCAACGAGCCGTGGACGCTCGGGAACACGTATCACGCCTCCATCGGCCAGGGCTTCGTGGCGGTGACCCCGCTACAGCTGCTGAACGCCTACGCCTCCGTCGCGAACGGCGGGACCGTCTACGAGCCGCGCCTGCTCAAGGAGGTGCGCGCGCCCGACGGGACCGTCGTCCACACGCAGGAGCCCGTGGTGGCGCGGAAGCTCGACGTCGCGCCGGAGCACCTCCGCCTCATCCGCGAGGCGGCCCGCCGCGTGGTCACGATCCGGCACGCCTACATGCCCAATGCGAAGCTCCCGATCGCCGGCAAGACCGGCACCGCCGAGTTCGGGCTGTCGAAGGGCGTCGACGCCGCCGGCAAGCAGAAGCTCGGGTTCCACAACTGGTTCGTGAGCTTCGTACCGAAGGAGGACAACGCCGACCCGACCGCCGAGATGGCCATGGTCATCTTCACCTTCGACTCGAGCCGCTCCGTCTGCAACACCTGCTACAACCCCGCGGTCGCGCTGACCCAGAAGGTGCTGGAGCGCTACTACTTCGACGACGCGCAGCAGGCGAGCGCGCCATGAGCGTGCGGCCGATCGCCATCGCGCAGGCGGGCTCGCCGCTCACCGACCGGCCCACGGCGCGGCGGCTCCTCGAGCTCGACTGGTTCCTGCTCCTCGCGACCGTCCTGCTCATCGCCTACGGCGTGGTGATGGGCTACTCGATCACGGTCGAGGACCGGACCTTCACCGGCGACATCGGGCAGCAGGTCCTCCGGTCGATCCTCTACGCGGTCATCGGACTGTCCGTCATGGCCATCGTGGCCTTCGTCGACCACTCCTGGCTCGGCACATTCGCTCCGCTCTTCTTCCTCGGGACCCTCGCCCTCCTGGCGATCGTCCTCGTCATCGGTACCTCGACCCTGGGCGCGACCAGGTGGGTGACCATCGCCGGCTTCAAGTTCCAGCCGAGCGAGTTCGCCAAGGTCTTCATGGTCATCGTCCTCGCGAAGTGGTTCGCCGACCGCGACGTCCGATCGCCGTTCGCCCTCCTGGGCGCCCTGGCCATCCTGGCGGCGCCGGTCGCGCTCGTCTTCAAGCAGCCGGACCTCGGGACGAGCCTCGTGTTCCTCGGGATGTTCTTCGGCATGGCGTTCGTCGCCGGCGCGCGCCTCTGGCATCTCGCCACCATCGTCGCGGTCGGCATCGCCGCCTCGCCGATCCTCTGGACGATGCTGAAGGACTACCAGCGCGCGCGGCTCACCATCTTCATGGATCCCTACAGCGACCCGCAGGGCGCCGGCTGGAACATCATCCAGTCGCTCATCGCCGTCGGGTCGGGACAGATGACCGGCAAGGGCCTCACCGCCGGCACGCAGTCGCCGCTGGGCTACCTGCCCATCGCCGAGTCCGACTTCGTCTTCTCCGGCCTCGCCGAGGACCTCGGGTTCGTGGGCGCGCTCATCCTGTTCGCGCTCTACATCGTCCTTCTGCTGTCGGCGCTCCGTATCGCGCACCGCTCGCGCGACGCCTTCGGGACCTACCTGGCCGGCGGCGTCGCCGCAATGCTCATCTTCCAGATCGTCGTGAACGTGGGCATGGCCATCTCGCTCATGCCGGTCACCGGGATCCCGCTGCCCTTCATCTCGCAGGGGGGCAGCTCGCTCATCTCGATCTGTTTCGCTCTCGGAGCCCTGCAGGCGATCTCGATGCGCCGCGAGGTCGGTCCCTCGACGCAGACGTAGGGACCGGCGGGCTCCTATAGCGCCGGCGCGCCGCGGTACCCGACGCGTCTCGCGGCGCGCGCCCGCTCCGGCTTGAGGAACCCCCCGCAAGGCACGCGCTATCGCGCGTGCCACA
>MGON01000114.1:24206-29567 GCA_001795345.1 Chloroflexi bacterium RIFCSPLOWO2_02_FULL_71_16
CGCGTCATCCGCGGTGCGCCTCGCCTCGATCACGGAGGGCCGCAGAGCGCGAGCGGAGGAGGAAGGACCCGGCCAGACCAAGGGACGCGAGATACAAGGAACAGGCCGGGTTCCGACGTAGCTCGGGCGCGCGGACCGTCACCGAAGAGTGACCCGCACGAGCCCGCCGCAGTGTGCGAGCGAGGCCGCCCGGCGCGAGGGGCAGCCCGCGAGGAGCCCATCAGCGGCGGCACCTCGGTCCGAACCCGCCGGTCGACCACCAGCCGCCGATGCCGGGCGACGAGCGGTGTGCCCCGAGAAGCCGATAGGCGGCCTCGCGTCTCGCGCCAGGGTCTTCAGCGCAAGAGCGTACGACCGAGCCTCGGTCCCTATACTTTTCGATGAAAGGCCGCGAACGGGAGCAGTACGCCACCCCCCTCGAGCACAGAGAGCCAGCGGAAGGTGCGAGCTGGTGCGACAGGAAGGCGGAACTCGCCCGGGAGCCGCGTCCCCGAACACGAACTAAGGGACGCCGGGGTCACGTCCGTTACCGACGTGCTCGAGCGGAGACGCACGCGAATGGGCCTGTGGCGCAGTGGGAGCGCATCACACTGGCAGTGTGGGGGTCGCGGGTTCGAATCCCGCCAGGTCCACAAGCAAGCGAGGCCGAGACCGGAAGCCGCAGCGTCCGGGTGAGGACGAGTGATGCTTGTACGCAGTACCAGTACGTGCGCCTCAATGAGGGTGGTACCGCGGAGTGCCTGATGGGCCCTTCGTCCCTTTGTGGACGAGGGGTCTTTTTGTTTGGGCTCAATGTGCACGGTCCAGTGGTGCGCGTTGAGCGCATTAAAGGGGAGGTCCGCAGGTGGCGGTGAAGAACATGCCTCGCGAGCGCATCGAGAAGTACGTGCCCCGCCCCATCGAGGACAAGTGGGCCAACGAATGGGCTCGGACGGGCCTCCACGAGACGCCGAACGAGCTGCCGGGCAAGCCGAACTTCTACTTCCTGACGATGTACCCATACCCGTCGGGCCAGGTGCACGTGGGCCACTGGTACGCAACGGCGCCGGCGGACTGCGCCGCGCGCTTCCTGCGCATGCGCGGCAACAACGTGCTGTTCCCGATGGGCTTCGACGCGTTCGGGCTGCCGGCGGAGAACGCGGCGATCCGGAACAAGATGCATCCGGCCGAGTGGACCGAGTCGAACATGGCCCACATGCGGAGCCAGTTCCGCGCGATGGGCGCGATGATCGACTGGCGCCGCGAGGTAGTGACCTGCTATCCGGAGTACTACCGCTGGAACCAGTGGCTCTTCCTGAAGCTGCTGGAGAACGGCCTGGCCTACCGCGCGAACGCTCCGGTGAACTGGTGCCCGAAGGACCGGACGGTGCTGGCCAACGAGCAGGTCATCGGCGGTAGGTGCGAGCGGTGCGAGACGCCGGTCGAGAAGCGCGCCCTCGAGCAGTGGTTCTTCCGGATCACCAAGTACGCGGACGAGCTGCTGAGCTTCGAGGGCATCGACTGGCCCGAACGCGTCCGCGTGATGCAGACGAACTGGATCGGCCGGTCCGAGGGTGCGGAGATGGCGTTCCCCGTGGAGGGCCACGAGGGCGCGGAGATCCGCTTCTTCACCACGCGCCCGGACACCGTGTTCGGAGCGACGTTCGTGGTGCTGGCCCCGGAGCATCCGCTGGTCGCGAAGATCACCGCGCCCGACCGGCGCGAGGTGGTCGAGGCGTACGTCGAGCGCGCCGCGCGTGAGTCGGAGATCGAGCGGAGCGCGGAGGGTGCCGACAAGACCGGGGTCGCGACCGGGGCGTACGCGCGCAACGTCTTCACCGACGAGCTGGTACCGATATGGATCGCCGACTACGTCCTGGCGAGCTACGGGACCGGGGCGATCATGGCCGTCCCCGGGCACGACGAGCGCGACTTCGCGTTCGCGCAGAAGTACGGCCTGGACATCCGCGAGGTCATCTCTCCCGACGGCACCGAGCACGCCTCCCTGGCGGAGCCCTACATGGGCGAGGGCGTCATGGTGCGCAGCGGCGAGCTCACCGGGCGGCGCAGCGAGGACGGGAAGCGCGCCGTCGCGGAGGAAGCGAAGCGCTCGGCCATCGGCGGCCCGAGCGTGACCTATCGCCTGCGCGACTGGCTGATCTCCCGTCAGCGCTACTGGGGCACGCCCATCCCGATCGTGTACTGCGACCGCTGCGGCACCGTGCCGGTGCCCTACGAGCACCTGCCGGTCGTGCTGCCGCGGGACGCCGAGTTCACGGTGGAGGGCGGCAACCCGCTGGCGAAGGTGGACGCCTTCGTTCGCACGACATGCCCGAATTGCGCCGGGCCGGCGCGCCGCGAGACCGACACCATGGACACGTTCGTCGACTCGTCCTGGTACATGTACCGGTACCTGGATCCGAAGATAGCGACCGCGTTCATGGACAAGGAGATCGGTCGCAAGTGGCTGCCGGTGTCGCAGTACACCGGAGGGATCGAGCACGCGATCCTGCACCTGCTGTACATGCGCTTCGTCTGCAAGGCGCTGCGCGACCTGGGCGAGCTGTGGTTCGACGAGCCCGCCCTGCGCCTGCAGAACCAGGGAATGATCGTCTTCGACAGCAGGAAGATGTCGAAGTCACGCGGAAACGTGGTCGGGCCGGACGAGTACGTGGCGCGCTACGGCGCCGACACGCTGCGCATGTTCACGATGTTCATGGGCCCGTGGACCCAGGGCGCCGACTGGGACAGCGCGGGCATCGACGGGGTGTCCCGGTTCCTGCACGGCGTGTGGCGGCTGGCCCTGTCCGCTCGCGTGCCCGGGGAGCGCGACGAGGCGCTGGAGCGCGACATCCACCGCGCCGTGCAGAAGGTGACGACCGACATCGAGCACTATCACTTCAACACCGCGGTCGCAGCGCTGATGGTGCTGCGGTCGCGGCTGGCCGAGTCGGCCGGCCCGACGCGCGACGAAGGCATCCGCACGCTGCTGCTCCTGCTGGCCCCGTTCGCGCCGTTCATCGCCGAGGAGCTATGGGCCCGCCGCGGAGGCACGTACTCGGTCCACACGCAGCCGTGGCCGACCTACGACCCGGACATCGCGAAGGCCGAGGAGGTCGTGCTGGTCGTTCAGGTCGACGGCAAGGTCCGCGACCGCCTGACCGTGGCCGCCGGTGTGTCCGAGGACGCCGCCCGCTCGGCGGCGCTGGCCAGCGAGAAGGTGCAGGAGCGCCTGCGCGGCCGCGAGGTGGTGAAGGTCATCGTGGTGCCCGGCCGGCTGGTGAGCATCGTCACGCGCCCGGCCGCCGGCTAGCGTGCCCGCGCCGGAGATCAAGATCGCGGCCCTCTGTGACCACGCGGTGGTCGGCCAGGACGGCAAGGTCAGCCTGCTCGGCATCTTCCGCAACATCAGCGTGAGCACGCTGCCGGCCCAGCATCCGCGGATGTACGTCGTCGCCGTGCTCGGCCTCGAGCCGGGTCAGCACGACGTCACCGTTCGCCTGGTCCGGCCGGACGGCGCCGCGGCGATGGTCGACGCCCCGAAGATCGGCGTGCAGGCCACTGCGGGGCAGGACGTGAACGTGGTCGTCGAGCTCAACAACCTGAGCTTCGCCTCCTACGGCACGCACCGGTTCGACCTCGAGGTCGACGGCTCCAAGATCGGGAGCCTTCCGGTGGCGATATCGCAGATGGCCTCAGCACCCGGAGCGCGCCGGAACTAGATCGCGACGAGGGCTTTGCCGCGAGGAGCCGTCCTCTCGGCCGCCGGACCCGGAGCGCCGGCTGCCGATCAAGAAGGCTCCGATCCCTCCCGGGTGCCGCGCATCCTCCTCGTCGCCGTTCCTGCGCTCGCCCTGGTCGGCGCGGGGATGGGCCTGGCCCTCGCGCCCGCCGCTCCCGAGCCGGTCGTCGAGATCGCCGAGCCCTCCGCGGTCCCGACGCAGCCGGTCTCGGTGGTGGTCGACGTCGTCGGGGCCGTCGCCCGTCCCGGCGTGGTCACGCTCCGCGCGGGTGCGCGCGTCATCGACGCTCTCGCGGCGGCGGGCGGGGTGACCGCCGACGCGGACACGACGGCCCTGAACCGGGCGGCCGTCCTGCGCGACGGCATGCGCATCTACGTGCCCCGCCACGGCGAGGAGCTCCGCGCCGGCACCGTCGGGACGCCCGCCGAGACGACCATCGACATCAACCGCGCCTCGTCGGCCGAGCTCGAGTCGCTGCCCGGGATCGGTCCGAGCACGGCCTCGCGGATCATCCGGTCGCGCGAGACGAAGCCCTTCGCCCGCGTCGAGGAGCTGCAGACGCGAGGGCTCGTCACGGCTCGCGTGTTCGCGGACATCAGGGAGCTCGTCAGCACGCGGTGAGCGCGGTCCTGCGCGCGCCGCTCGTCGTCGCGGCCGGTCTCGCCGTGGCCGTCGCGCTCCTGACGCTCTGGCAGCCCTTCTCCGGGGCGCTCCTCGGCGCCGGAGCCGGCGTGATCGCCGCGCTGCTGGCCGCCGCGAGCGCCGACGCGCCCCGCCGTCTGCTCTGGTCCGCGACCGCGGTCGGCGCCGCGGGCATGGCAGCGCGCGCCTTCGTCGTCCCGCCGGCACCGGACCTCTGGCCGCTCGTCGCCGCGGTCACGTCCCTCCGCGGCGCGCTCGCGCTGCCGCTGGCCGCGCTCGTTCCCGAGCCCGAGAGCGGGATCCTGCTGGGCATCGTCCTCGGCGAGCGCGCGAGCATGGAGCGCGACCTGCGCGAGGCCTTCGCCGTCACCGGCACGACGCACCTGCTGGCGATCTCCGGCTTCAACATGACGCTCGTCGCGGCCGGCGTGGCCCTCGCTCTGCGTCGCTGGGCGCCGCCCGTGGCGGTCGCCGCGGCGACCGTGGCCGCGGTCTGCGCTTACAGCGCGCTCGTGGGACCCCAGCCGAGCGTGGTCCGCGCGGCGCTCATGGCCAGCGTGGGCGCGATCGCGCTTGCGCTGGGGCGCCCCGGCGCGGCGCCGAACGCGCTGGGCGCCGCGGTCCTCGCGATGCTCCTGGGCGATCCCGCCGCGCTCGAGGACGTCGGCTTCCTCCTCAGCGTCGCAGCGACCGGCGGGCTCATCGTCTGGCAGCGCGGGCTGGCCAAGCGCTTCGCGGGGCTGCCCTCGCCGCTCGCGGAGGGGCTCGCCGCGACGCTGGCGGCCTCGCTGCCGACGATCCCGATCGTCGCGGCGGTCTTCGGGCGCGTGTCGCTCGTGTCACCGCTGGCGAATCTCGTCGCGGTCCCGCTCTTCGCGCCGATCCTGCTGTTCGGCGCCGCGACCGCGGCCGTGGGCGCTGCGCTGCCGGACGCCGCAGCCCCGCTGGCGATGGCCGCGTACGCCAGCGCTGCGGCCCTGCGCCACGCCGTCGAAGC
>MGON01000114.1:29576-29781 GCA_001795345.1 Chloroflexi bacterium RIFCSPLOWO2_02_FULL_71_16
GGTGCCGCTGGCGTCGGCGGAGGTCCCGAGCGGCCCGGCGACCGCTCTGGTGCTGGCCGGTGCGCTCGCGCTGGCGGCCTTCTCCGGCCCTCCCGCCGTCGCCGCGGTCATGGGAGCCCTGCGCCCCCTCGCGAGGACGGCCGCGGACCTCGTCGCTGGACGTCTCGGGTCGGGCCTTCCGGCGTCGCTCGACGTGCCGGGACCG
>MGON01000115.1:0-196 GCA_001795345.1 Chloroflexi bacterium RIFCSPLOWO2_02_FULL_71_16
CGCGACCTCTTCACGTACGTCGTTCTGGTCGGGCGTGCCAGCCGGGATGGAGAGAGCGAGCCGCCGGCGCCATAGAGCCTGACGACGCGCTGCTGGAAGCGAGGGCTCATTTGTGACATACCCTGATGTCTCCGTGATCAGCAGGATCCAGCACCGGCACGCGCTCGCCCTGCCGTTCATCGTGCTGGCCGTCATC
>MGON01000115.1:267-6812 GCA_001795345.1 Chloroflexi bacterium RIFCSPLOWO2_02_FULL_71_16
GGTCGCCGACGCGACGATCGCGCATGGCAACCGCGCCGTGGTGTCCGACGCGCAGGGCGAGTTCGTCATCACGAACGTCCCGCGCACCTCGAAGCTGCAGGTGCGGCCGCCGTCCGGCTATCAGCTCATGACCGTGCCCACGACGGGTGCGGCGGAGATCCGGCTCGACCCGCTCTCCATCACCATCTACGCCTTCGACGAGGCCAAGACCCGCCAGGAGGCGCCGGTCCCGAACCCGCAGGCGCGCGACGTCGAGAACACGAAGATCCTCGCGACGGGCAACGCGAGCGGCCAGATCACCGTCATCCCGCACCCCGGCACCGACGAGGGCGGGAACCTGTCGCGGATCGTCATCTGCGGCGAGGGCTTCGAGCCCAAGGAGATCGGGGTCGAGGGCGTCCTTCTCGAGGTGGGCCTCAAGGCCGGCGGCACCGGCTGCCCGCCGCTCCCGACCCCGACGCCCGATCCGAACGCAACGCCGCGGCCCTCGCCATCGCCTACACCGGAGGCGTCACCGACGCCCAGCCCCGCGCCGACACCGAGCCCGACCGCGACGCCGTAGCTATCTAGTTGAGGTCTCCACAGACCTAGGTCCCAAATGAAGACCCCCGACTAGGGTGGCGGTGTTCAAGCCAGCCACTTCTAGTCGGAGGGTCTTCTGTTGTACCGCACCGCTCGCACCACCCCGCTATCGCGTGCCTTCCTGGTCGCCGAGGCCCAGCGCATCGGGGTCAGCCACGCGGCTCGGAACATGGGCGTGAGCCGCCGCACCGTTCAGCGCTGGCGCCGACGAGCTCCGGACTTCAGTGATCGTCCTTGCCGGCCGCACCGCTCGCCGCGCCGCTCCAGCGACGCGCTCGAGGCCGATGTCCTGGCGCTCCGGGTCGATCGGCGCTGGGGACCCGACCGCATCGGCGCGGTCCTCGGGCTCCCGCCCAGCACGGTGCACCGCATCCTCCGGCGCCACCGGGCGCAGCGGCTCTCGCACCTCTTCCCCAAGCCGCCGCGCAGCTTCGGACACTTCGATGTTCGCCAGCCCGGGGAGCTGGTGGCCATGGACACCAAGCGCCTGGGCCGCCTGGACCGCGGCGGTGGACGTCACCCCGGCCAGAGCCACTCGCGGGTCGGCTGGCGCCAGCTGCACGTGGCCATCGACCTCGCCAGCCGCGTCGTCGTCGCGCAGCTGCGGCCGAGCTGCGGCAACGCGGACACCCTGGCCTTCCTCGAGCACGCTCTCGCGACCTTCGACGCGCGCGGCATCCGGGTCCAGCGCCTTCTCACCGACAACGGCTCGGGATACCGACGGACCTTCGACGAGCGCGCGCGGGCCCTCGGTGTCCGTCACACCCGAACTAAGCCGTACCACCCGTGGACGAACGGACGGGTCGAGCGCGTCAACGGAACGATCCAGCGCGAGTGCCTCTACGCCTGCGACCTGCACAGCGAAGAGGAGCGCGACCTTGCGATCGCGCTCTACCTCTCCTACTACAACGCCGAACGCCCCCACATCGGTCTCGGTGGTCTGCCGCCGCTCGAATGGCTGCGGCGGCATGGGACCTACGTCTCGGGAGACCTCAGCTAGCCGGCCACCCCGCCCGCGCGGTCGCGCGCGCCGGCCGCGGGACGAAGCTCCTCGCGCTGCACTCCGCCCTCGGCGCCCTTGAACAGGTACCCGACGCCCGGCACGGTCTGGATCACGTCGCGCGGCGTGCCGTCGGAGGCCAGCTTGCGGCGCAGGCGGCTCACGTTGAGCTTCACCAGGTCACCGCCGACGTCGGCGTCGTATCCCCACACGCCCTCGAGGATCTCCTCCTGGGTGAGGACGCGGCCCGGGTTCGCCATGAAGTGCCGCAGCAGCTTGAACTCGGTGGGCGAGAGGTGCACCGGGACGGTCCCGGTGCGGACCTCGTGGGTCGCCTCGTCGAGGACGATGTCGCCGGTGCGGTAGATCGACGGCGCGGGGCGGCCGCGCGCCTGGATCGAGCGCCGCAGGATCGCCTTCACCCTGGCGACGAGCTCCTTGGGACGGAAGGGCTTGGTCATGTAGTCGTCCGCGCCGAGCTGGAGACCGCGCAGGACGTCGGTCTCGTCCTGCCGGGCCGACAGGATGAGGATCGCCACGTGCTCGTCCGTCCGGCGCATGCGCTCGAGGACGACGAAGCCGGCGAGCTTGGGGAGGTTCAGGTCTAGGACGACCAGGTCCGGCTTCTCGCGCGTGAAAGCGTCGATGGCGGTCTCGCCGTCGTAGCAGCGGGTGACCTCATACCCCTCGCGCCGCAGCGCGTAGTCGAGGAGCTCCACCAGGTCGCGATCGTCGTCAACGACCAGCAGCTTCACGAGTCCCTTGCCTCCTCAGCCACCTCTCGTGCCTTTGGGAGCGTGAAGTGTACCGAAGTACCCCGGTCGGGAACGCTGTCGATGCTCACGTCGCCGCCCTGCGCCTGCACGATGGCGCGCACGATGGTGAGCCCGAGGCCGAGGCCCCCGGCCGCTTCGCGGACCAGACGCGAGCGGTAGAAGCGCTGGAAGAGACGTGGCTGCTCGTCCAGCGGGATGCCCGGGCCTTCGTCCGCGACCGTGACGCGCACGTAACCGCCCTCGACGGCCGACGAGACCGTCACCGTCGTGCCATCCGGCGAGTACTTGCTGGCGTTGCCCAGGAGGTTCGCGAACACCTGCGTGGTGCGCCGGGGGTCCGCGAGCACGCGGTCGGCCCCCGGAGCGATGTTCGTGACGATGCGCTGCCCCTTGCCTTCCATGATCGCCTGGATGAACACCAGGGACTCGCGGAGGGCGTGGCCGAGGCTGGTGGGGATGGTCCGCACCTGGAACGTCCCGGCTTCGATGCTCCCTGCGTCGAGCAGGTTCTCGACGAGGTGCTCGAGGCGGAAAGCGCTCCGCAGGAGCGTGGCGACCATCGTGCGCAGCTCTTCCCGCGGCATCGTGAGCGCGTCCTGCTGCAGGAGGTCCAGCGACGCCGAGAGCGCCGCGATGGGCGTGCGCAGCTCGTGGGCGACCTGGAGGAGGAAGTCCTCCTTGAGGCGGAGGAGCTCCGCCTGCGCCGTGACGTCGCGGATGGTGTGGATGCGGCCGCCGCCCTGCACCTCCGTGCTCACGATCTCGAGCACGCCCATGCGGTCCTCCCGCGGGAACCAGGCGCGACGCACGACGTGCCCGTCGCTCTCGGACACCGTGGCCGCTCCGCTCACGAGCAGCAGATCGTCGAAGGTCTTGCCGATGAGCTGGTCCTCGCCCAGGAGGCGGAAGACCGCGGGATTCGCGCTCGCGACGGCTCCGGCCGCATCGCACACCACGACGCCGTCGGTAAGCGCGATGAACGCTTCCTCGAGCGCGTGGCGCTCGGTCGTCATGCCGATGGACGGGCCGGGATGCGGAGCCGCACGCGCGTCCCGTGTCCGGGGCTCGAGTCGATGGTCAGCCGCGCTCCGATGAGGCGCGCGGACTCGCGCATCTGGAGGAGACCCAGGCTCCCGCGCGAGGCGTAGCTCAGCAGCGTCGCGGCCACGTCGAACCCGACACCGTCGTCCTCCACCAGCGCCGTCACCGCGTCGGGCTCGTCCCGCACGTCGATCGAGACCGCCTTCGCGCGTCCGGTCTTGATCGCGTTGCCGGCCGCCTCGCGGATCACGTGGAAGGCGCCCGCCTCTACCTCGAGCGGGAGGCGCCGCGCCGAGCTCACGTCCCGGGCGGCCACGCGCGTACCGGCGGTCCCGTCGAGGCGCTGCGCCAGCGCCCCGACCGCCGACGCCAGGCCCTCCTCCTCGAGGACGACAGGCCGCAGGGCGAAGAGGATGTCGCGCAGGCCGCGCTGCGCCTCGAGGAGGCGCTCCCGGAGCGTGCTGAGCTCGGCCATGGCGGCGGGGACGTCGCTCTGGGCCCGACGCTGCGCCAGCTCGATGCCGAGCGCCGCGTTGGCGAGGGTCTGCGCGACCCCGTCGTGAAGGTCGCGGGCGAGGCGGTGCCGCGTCTCCTCGGCGATGCGCACCTGGCGCAGGCGCTCGAGCGCGAGCTCGTCGCTGAGGCGCACGTACTCGAGCGCCACGCCGGCCGAGGCCGCGAGCGCCATCCCGAGCGTCTCGTGCTCGCCCGTGAACGGAGCGTCGTGGCCGTCGGAGGGATCCGTGTGGTTCACCACCTGGAGCACGCCGAGCCTGCCGCCCCCGCCGCGTGGGGTTATGGGCAGGACCAGGAGGGACCGCGTCCGGTAGCCGGTGCGAGCGTCGACGCTGGGGTCGAACCGGGGGTCGCCGTACGGATCGTCGATGCGCAGCGGCTTGCCGGTCCGCGCGACGTCCGCGGCGAGGCTTCGCCCGTCGAGGGGCAGGCGGATCTCCCGCAGCTCGCTCTTGGTCAGGACCCGGGACCAGAGCTCCTGGCGCGAGTCGTCCACGACGTAGAGCGTCGCCCGCTCCGCGTGGAGGAGCGACGTGGCGGCGCTCGTGATGCGCTCGAGCACCCGGTCGACGTCCGCCTCCAGCGCGAGCGCGCGTTGGAGCTCGAGGAGCGAGCCCAGCTGCTCGGCGGAATGGGATGGCTCGCTGTTCATGGGCGCGCCCAGTATGGGGCGCGCTACGACGCGGCCTCGGCGATCGCGCGCACCGTCTCGAGGGTGTCGATGTCGGCGATGGGCTTGTCCGGACGCAGTCGGACGATGCGCGGGAACCGCATCGCGAAGCCGGAGTCATGGCGGTCGCTGCGCTGGATCTGGTCGAAGGCGACCTCGATGACCGTCTCCGGCCGGACGACGCGGATCCGGCCAAGGTCGCGCGTCGTCGTGCGGAGGAAGTGCTCGGTCATCTCGGCGATCTCCTTGTCGGTGAGGCCGCTGTACGCCTTGCCGACGTTGCGCAGCTTCCCGGTCTCATCGCGGACCGCGAAGGTGTAGTCGGAGAGCACGCCGCGCCGCTTCCCATGTCCCCACTCGACCGCGGTGACGACGACGTCGAGCGTCCGGAGGGCCCGCTTGACCTTCAGCCACTCCATCCCGCGTCGTCCCGGGCGGTAGGGCGAGCGCGGATCCTTGACCATGAGCCCCTCGTTCCCGCGCTCCCGCGCGGCGGCGAACTCGCGCTCGAGGGCCGCCACCAGCTCGTCCGCGGCGAGATCGAGCGTGCGCGCGAGGGCCGGCCGCAGCGGCGGCGCGAGCGGCAGCGCGCGCAGCACCGCCGCGCGCTCGGCGAGCGGCCGCTCGATCAGAGGCGTGCCGTCGCGCTCCAGGACATCGAAGACGACGAGGCTCGCCGGCAGGCGCTCGAGGACCTCGCCTCCGACGGACTTACGGCCGAGCCGGCCCTGGAACTCGGTGAAGGGCACGGCGCGCTCTCCGCGGAACGCGAGGATCTCCGCGTCGAGCACGAAGCTGCCGGGTAGCGCGCGCAGCGGCGCGTGCAGCTCGGGATACCGGTCCGTGACGCGGTCGAGGGTCCGCGAGAAGATCTCGAGACGGTCGCCGGCCTTGTGGACCTGGGCGCGCACGCCGTCGTACTTGTCCTCCACGACGTACGGAGCTGGGAACCGCCGGGCGACCTCCGCGAGGTCGAGGACCGGGGTCGCGAGCATCATCCCGATGGGCGCGAAGTGCGCGAACGCGGCGCCCCCGAGCGTCCCGGCTTTCGCGCGAAGCGCGGCCTCGCCGATGTCTCCGCCCAGCATGTTGGCCCGGGCGACCGCCTCGCGAGCCGCGCCGAACGCCTTGGCCACCGCCTCCTCGACGAGGCTCTCCCGGAGCCCGATGCGCATGTCGCCGCCGATGATCTTCACGACGTAGCGGGCCTCGTCGCCGGTCGCGCGCGCCAGCAGCGCGCGGACCAGAGCGCGCTTCGCGTTCGAGCCTCGCGTGCCGGCGATCTCGTCGAACGCGGCCGCCAGGCCGGCGAGCGACAGCGGGCGCCCGTCCGGCGGGGCCGTCGTGATCAGCTCTGCCGCGACGTCGCCGAGGTCGGCGTGCCGCTGGTACGAGGCGCCCATGTCGTCGCCGCTGGCCCCGGACCGTTCGAGGATCGCTTCGGTCAGCGCGCTCCAGCCTACCGAGAGCACGCGCTGGTCGGCGCGCGAGAACGGGCCGCCGGCGAAGAGCCGGGCGGCGACGGGGAGGTCGGCGTCCGCGAGCGTGCCGAAGTAGGCTGCGAGCGCGTCGAGCTTCCGGAGCTTGCGCGTCGTCGCGCGCACGGCGTCGGCCGTGCGCGCCCATTCGGCGAAGGAGGACATGCTCGTGGGCGTCATCGAGCTGCTCATCGTGGTCCTGCTGATCCTGTGGTTGCTGGGCTACTTCGGCCGGGGCCGCTTCGCGCGCGGCGGGCCGGACCTGCCCGCGTCCCCGCCGTTCGGCGGCAGCTGGATCCACTTCCTGCTCATCGTCGCGCTCATCCTCGTCATCCTGAGGCTCCTCAAGGTCATCTGATGCAGCGATCGCCGGAGCCCGGCCGGCCCATGACGCGGGTGCCGTACGGGCACGGCGAGATCGAGTTCATGGTCCAGCCATGGTTCGACCTCGACGTGCTCGGCTCGGCCCCGGCCGAGCCGGT
>MGON01000115.1:6831-8271 GCA_001795345.1 Chloroflexi bacterium RIFCSPLOWO2_02_FULL_71_16
CGGTCGAGCTCGGCTCGGCGGTCCGGCAGGCGATGTCGGATCCCCTGGGCGGGCCCGGGCTCGCCGAGCTCGCGCGCGAGGTCGTCGCCCGCCGGCCGGCGGCGACCGCCGTCATCGCCGTCACCGACCTCACCCGCGCGTCTCCCGACGACGTGCTCGTGCCGCCGCTGCTTGCGGAGCTGAACGCCGGCGGCATCCCGGATGAGCGCATCACGATCGTCGTCGCGGTCGGGCTGCACCGGGCGACCACCGACGCGGAGAAGCGGGAGAAGCTCGGGGCGGTCGCGGACCGCGTGCGGGTGGTCGATTCCGACGGGCGCGATCCTGCGAAGTGGGCGGACCTGGGCTCCATACCGCCCTACGACACGCCCGGCTTCACGCAGCGGCTGATCAAGGACGCCGACCTGGTCGTCGCCACGGGCATCGTCGAGCCACACCAGTACGCCGGGTATTCCGGGGGCCGGAAGACCGTGGCCATCGGCTGCTGCGGCGAGCCGACCATCACCGCGACGCACGGCATGCGGTTCCTCGAGGACCCCGGCGTGCGCCTCGGGCGGATCGACGGCAACCCGTTCCACGAGACGGTGACCGAGATCGCCCGGCGGGCGGGCCTTCGCTTCTGCCTGAACGTCGTGGTCGACGACCGGGAGCGGGTGGTCGCGGTGGCGGCGGGGGAGCCCGACGCGGTCCTCCGCAGGCTGGTGGAGCGCGCGTCGGCGATCTACACCCGGCCGATCGCGAAGCAGTACGACATCGCCATCGCGGGCGTCGGCGCGCCGAAGGACGTGAACCTCTATCAGGCCTCGCGCGCCGCGACCTACCTACGGTTCGCGCCCACGCCCGTCGTTCGCGAGGGCGGATCGATCATCATTCCCGCGCAGCTGCCGGAAGGCGCCGGCGAGGGAGCGGGGGAGCAGCGGTTCCTCGCGGCGCTCGAGAACGCCGCGTCCCCGGCCGCGGTCGTGGAGGCCGCGCGACAGCACTTCGCGGGCGGCGAGCAGCGCGCCGTCATGGTCGCGCTGACGCTGCAGCACAACCAGATCGTGGTCGCGGCGTCCGAGTCGGCCGACGTCGTGCGCCGCGCCAAGATGCGCGTGGCCGTGGACGTCGAGGAGGCGCTCGATATCGCCTACGAGCACATCGGCCGGCCCGAGCGCGCGAGCGTGCTCCTGGTCCGGCGCGCGCTGCACACGCTCCCCATCGTCACGACGGGGATCGCTCCGGCCTGACGGGCCGCCCCGGCATGACTCCCGCTAGGATCCCTTGTCGTGGGCTGCTGCCTCGGCGGGTGCCTCCGCCTCATCTTCTTCTGGCTGTGGCGCGCGCTGCTCGCCGCGGCCATCGCCATGCTCTTCGCACGCGTGGACGCGTACGTCGAGCGCCGCGGCCTCGGGGAGTCGCTGGCGGGCCGGGCCTGGGGCGCGTATCGGTCGAGAGGGA
>MGON01000115.1:8378-9303 GCA_001795345.1 Chloroflexi bacterium RIFCSPLOWO2_02_FULL_71_16
GGGCGCGGGGTCGCGCAGAAGGTGGCCGAGCCCCTCGCGCAGGTTGGCGCGAAGCGCGTCCTGATCGTCACGGACCCGGGCGTCGTGCGTGCGGGCCTCGTCGCGCCGATCGAGGAGCGGATCCGCGAGGCCGGCATCTCGTACGAGATCTACGACGGCGTCGTGCCCGACCCGACGGTCGCGGACGTCGCGCGCTGCTTCGAGCGCGCGAAGGCGTTCGGCGCGGACGCGCTGGTGGCCGTCGGGGGCGGCTCCTCGATCGACACGGCCAAGATGGCGGCCGTCCTCATGACGAACGGCGGGACGGTCCTCGACTACATCGGCATGGACAAGGTCCCGAAGCCGGCGGCGCCGGTCATCGCCATCCCGACCACGGCGGGCACTGGCGCCGAGATCACGATCAACAGCGTCATCGCCGATCCGGCGCAGCACAAGAAGCTCGTGATCATCAGCCCCAACGCCACCGTCCTCTTCGCGCTCGAGGACCCCGACATGACGGTCGGCCTGCCGCCGTTCCTCACGGCGATCACCGGGATGGACACGCTCGTCCACGCGATCGAGTCGTTCACCTCGAAGAACGCCTACCGCATGACCGAGGTGCTCGCGCTCGAGGCGATCCGCGACGCGGCCTGGGCGCTGCCGCGCGCGGTGAAGGACGGGAAGGACCTGGAGGCGCGGGAGCGGATGATGCGCGCCGTGGTGACCGCGAGCCTCGCGTTCAGCAACACCCGCCTCGGGAACGTGCACGCGATGGCGCTCCCGCTGGGCGGGTGGTGCCACGTCGCGCACGGCACGGCGGTCGCGGTGCTCCTGCCCCACGTCATGGACTTCAACCGGAGCGCGGCGCCCGACAAGTTCGAAGCCATCGCGGCGGCCATGGACGCCGGCTCCGACGGCGCGGCCGCCGTCCGCCGAACACACGACC
>MGON01000115.1:9341-9550 GCA_001795345.1 Chloroflexi bacterium RIFCSPLOWO2_02_FULL_71_16
TGCGGGGTGACCGAGGACAAGATCGCGCCCATGACGAAGGACGCGATGCTCTCGGGGAACATATTGGTGAATCCCCGGACAACGACGCAGGCGGACATCGAAGCTCTGTACAACGCAGCTCTGTGAGGCGGCCGGCGAGGTCGAGGGGAGGCCCGATCCCGCGAGGGAGCGACGAGCCGCGGGTAGGCCCGACGTGCGTGGCCGAACGG
>MGON01000115.1:9618-11146 GCA_001795345.1 Chloroflexi bacterium RIFCSPLOWO2_02_FULL_71_16
GGTGTATTTCGCGACGAACAACTCGACGGCGACGCGCGGCCAGTACGTCGAACGCCTCCGCTCGCTGGGGCTCGGCGGTGACGACGAGCACGTCGTCACGAGCGCGTACGCGACCGCGCACTACCTCGAGCGGCTCGAACCCCGGCCGGCCGACATCCTGGTCATCGGGGCGAATGGCCTGCGGAGCGAGATCCGTGGCGTCGGCCTGGCGGTGCGCGAGACGACGGAGGTCCCCGGGACCCTCCCGCCCCCCGAGGCGGCGGCGGACGGGGTGGACCCCGCCGCGATGCGCCGCCACCTCGAGACGACCCCGCTGCCGCCGGAGGCCGACACGGTCGTGGTCGGGCTGGACATGCACCTCACCTACGCAAAGCTTGCCGAGGCGCAGCGCGCCGTCCTCGCGGGCGCACGCTTCATCGCGTCGAACAAGGACCGGGCGTACCCGGTGGAAGGCCGCTTCCTGCCGGGAGCGGGGAGCATCGTCTCGGCGATCGAGGTCGCCACTGGCCGGACGGCGCTCTGCATCGGGAAGCCCGAGCCGTTCCTCTTCAGTGAGGTCATCCGGCGCGCCGGGCCCCAGAACGGCCCCGTCGTGGTGATCGGCGACTCGACCGACTACGACATGGTCGCGGCGCACCGCGTGGGCGCCACCGGCGTCCTGATCCTCACGGGCCTCACGGAGCCGGACGCCGCGGACCGCTCCGCCGGCGAGGCGCGCCCGGACCACGTCATCCGCTCGCTGGACGAGCTCTTCCGGCTCCCGGCCTTCGCGGGCGCCTGAGCGCTACGCGACCTCGCGCCTGATGGACGCGACCGCGCCCGCGATCGTCACCACGCCGAAGGCCGCGAGCGCGGCGAGGTCCCGGACGATCAGCGGATCGGACAGCGGGAAGCCCTTGATCATGACCGCCCGCAGTGCCTCGTTCGCGTAGGTGAGGGGCAGCACCGCGGCGATCGGCCGGAGCAGGTCCGGCAGCTGGTCGACGGGGACGAGCAGCCCCGACAGGAAGATCTGCGGCAGCAGCACGACGGGGATGAACTGCACGGCCTGGAGCTCGTTGCGGGCGAACGCCGAAACGAACAGGCCGAGCGAGACCGAGACGATGACCAGCATCGCCTCGATGAGGAAGATCGTCGCGATGTTGCCCGTGTAGCGCACGTTCAGGACGAGCACGGTGAAGGCGATGATCACGACCGCCTGGATGAGCGCGAAGAAGCTGAAGCCCGCGAGGTAGCCGACTACGAGCTCGCTCCTGCGCAGCGGACTTGCGAGCAGCCGCTCGAGCGTGCCCGTCGTGCGCTCGCGCAGGAACGACACCGCCGACAGCAGGAACGTGAAGAAGAACGCGAAGAGCCCGATGAGGAGCGGTGCGAGGTGGTCGAGCAGCGTGTAGTCCGGTCCGCCGTGGAGATGCTCCACGCGCAGCGCCGGCACGGCCGCCGGAGGGCCTGGGATCGTCGCAGTGGTGGCCGCGATGATCGCCTGCTGGATCGCTCCCAGCGTCGCGCCGACGCGGAACGGGTCCGA
>MGON01000115.1:11203-12454 GCA_001795345.1 Chloroflexi bacterium RIFCSPLOWO2_02_FULL_71_16
CGCGTCGATGCTGCCCTCGCGCAGCGCGGCCATCGCGACATCGAGCGTGGCGGTCGATACCTCCAGCGAGTCGAGGCTCTCGAGCGCAGCCTGGACCGCGGGCGGCAGCGGCCGATCCGTGACGACGGCGATGCGCGAGGTGTCCGACGCCGGCGTCCCCCACAGCGCGCCCACGAGGGAGAGGATGAGGATCGGCGCCACGATGAGCAGGCCGAGCGACCGCCGGTCGCGCCGGAACTGCGAGGCGATGCGGCGCGCGACGGCGCGGACCCGGCGCGGGCTCACGACGGGCCCTCCGAGAGCGCGAGGAACGCGCTCTCCAGGTCGCTCGTCCCGGTGCGGGCCACGAGGTCGCCGGCCGAGCCCTCGGCGAGCACGCGACCTTCACTGATGAGCCCGAGCCGGTCGCAGCGGGCGGCCTCGTCCATGACGTGGCTCGAGACGAGGATGGTCACACCCCGCGAGGCCAGGGAGCGGAAGTGGGCCCAGAAGTCGCGGCGTAGGGCGGGGTCCACGCCGACGGTCGGCTCGTCGAGGAGCAGCAGCGCGGGATCGTGAAGCAGCGCCGCGGCTAGCGAGAGGCGCTGCCGCAGGCCTCCCGACAGCGTGGCAAGGACCGAACGCCGGCGGTCGAGCAGCTCCACGGTCCGCAGCGTCGCCTCGATCCGCCGCGCCACGTCGTCGACCCCGGCGAGCGCGGCGAAGAACCGGAGGTTCTCCTCGACGGACAGCTCGCCGTACAGCGCCGCGGCCTGGGTCATGTAGCCGACGCGTCCGGCGCCGACGGCCGTCCGCGGGTCCGTGCCGAGGACCGCGATCGCGCCGGCGTCGGGCCGGATCAGCCCGGCCAGGCAGCGGATGAGGGTGGTCTTCCCGGAGCCGTTGGGCCCGACGAGGCCGTAGATCTCGCCCGTGCGGACCCGCAGTGTCAGCCCCCGGAGCGCCTCGACCCTCCCGAAGCGCTTGCGCACGTCCCGGGCTTCCAGTCCCGGCGCTTCGACGGCCCGCGAGGCCTGGGCGGAGACCTGCTGTGACACGTCGGGGCGAGCCTATCCGCCCGATCGCTCCGTCTGCTTGGGTGCCGCGCCGCTCGCGCGACCGTCGCCGGCGGTCCGCCCGGCACGACGCTTGCTCAGAGGGCGAGCAGGACCAGCTTCGGAAAGGCGGTGGCGGGGATGCTCGACTTCGGTCTCGGACTCATGCTCGGACTCGCCCTCGGTCTCATCATCATCGGCTTCCTCGCCGTCGCCG
>MGON01000115.1:12482-26610 GCA_001795345.1 Chloroflexi bacterium RIFCSPLOWO2_02_FULL_71_16
CGGGCGCCGCAAGCAGTGGCGCGCCGAGCTCGTGGCCCGTCAGGCCGCCGTGCGTCTGCCCGTGGCCGCCGCTCGCAAGGCCAGCTAGGACCGACACCCGCGCCCTAGACCGGCGCGAGCGCCCCTCGCCGGGCCACGGCGGCCAGCGCCTGGATGAATGCCGGGCGCACATTCGGCATCGGGATCCGGTGGTACGCGAGCCCCGCTGTGCGCGCCTGATCCGCCGCGGCGACGTCGAGGTCGTAGAGGACCTCCAGGTGGTCCGCGAGGAACTGCACCGGCACCACCACCACCGCACGGTGACCGGCGCGCACGATGCCGGGGAAGACCTCGGTGAGATCCGGGCGCAGCCACTCCTCCTTGGTGTGGCCGGCGCTCTGGTACGCCCAGCTCCACCGGCCCGCGACCCCCGCCCGCTCGGCGACGAGCTCGGCCGTCTCACGGAGCTGCCGGGTGTACTCCGGGTCCGCGTCGAAGACGCGCCGCGGGAGGCTGTGCGCCGTGAGCACGCAGGGAACATCGCGGCCCGCCGGCCCGAGCGCCATGAGCGTCTCTCGAACGGACGCGGCGAGGGCGTCGATGAACGCGGGCTCGCGGTGCCATGCCCGCGTCATCGCGACCGGCAGGCCACCGGCCGCCTCCTCGAGGGCGCGTGCGTACCCGCCCATGAGCGTCTCCGACCACTGCGGTGACATCACGAGACCGATAAGGCGCCGCGCCCCGGCCGCGCTGAGGTCGCGGACGGCCCGAGCGACGCTCGGCTCGGAGAACCGCATCGCGGCGGCGGCGCGCCACGTGTCCCCGTCTGCGTTCAGCTCGCGCTCGAGCGCGGCGGCCTGCGCCATCGTGATCCGCACGAGCGGCGATCCACCGATGCACTCGTACCGGCGCGCCATCTCCGCGACGAGCTCGTCGCTCGGGATCTTGCCGCCGCGCACGCGGGCGAGGTACGCGGGGAGGTCCTCGCGCCCGGTGGGCGCGCCGTAGGTCATGAGCACCAGGCCGATCATGCGGATCGTGCCGCGAGCGCCCGGCCTGCGGTCTCGCCGCGCACGAGGTCGGCGAGGCGCGCGAGCGTGTCGGCGTCGGTCTGGGGCAGGACGCCGTGGCCGAGGTTGAAGACGTGCCCGGGGCGCCCGCCGGCACGCAGCAGCACGTCGCGCGCGTACCGCGCCGCGACATCGAACGGCGCGAGGCACGCGCCGGGGTCGAGGTTCCCCTGGATGCCGCGCTCCGGCCCGACGCGCCGCCAGGCTTCGTCCAGCGGCAGGCGCCAGTCGACACTGACCACCTCGCACGGCACGGACGCCATGGCCGGGAGCAGCGCGGGGTTCCCGGTGCCGAAGTGGATGCGCGGAACACCGGGACCGAGGGCTTCGAAGATGCGACGCGTGTGCGGGAGCACCGCGCGCGCGTAGTCGTCGGGCGCGAGCGCGCCGATCCACGAGTCGAACAGCTGGATGACCTGCGCGCCCGCCCGCACCTGCTGGCGCAGGTAGCGGATGAGCACTTCCACGAGCACGTCCATGAGGGCATTCCAGAGGTCGGGCGCGCCGAAGAGCATCGCTTTCGTGCGAGGCAGGTCGCGGGAGGGTCGACCCTCGATGAGGTACGACGCCAGGGTGAAGGGGCCGCCGCCGAAGCCCACGAGCGCGACCTCGGGCGCGAGGTCGCGGCGCAGGCCGCGGATCGCCTCGAAGAGGTAGGGCGTCGCCTCTTCGGCCTCGACGATACGCAGCCGCTCGACGTCCGCGGGGGTCCGGATGGGGCGCTCGACGATCGGGCCGACCTCCGGCTCGATCCGGAACGCGACGCTCATGCCGTCGAGGGGCAGCATGATGTCGGCGAACAGGACGGCCGCGTCCACGCCTAGGCGACGCACCGGCATCGCGGTCACGCGCGCGCACAGCTCCGGCGTGCGCGCGATCTCGAGGATCCCGTGGCGCTCGCGTAGCGCGCGGTACTCCTCGAGGCAGCGCCCCGCCTGGCGCATGAACCAGACCGGCGTGCGTTCGACCGGCTCGCGCCGGCACGCGCGGACCAGGAGCGGATCGGTCATGCCAGCGCCCGCACGCGCTCGCTCGCGCCGTCGATCTCGTCGAGGGCGCGCTCGAGCGGCATGGCGGTGCCCACGAGGATGGGTATCTCGCGCTCGGTGTAGGCGGAGGCCTCGGTCTCGCGCAGGTCGGCGACCAGGGCGAGGAACCGCCGGAGGTCATCGACCTCGAAAGCGACGACGAACTCCTGGTCGTCGATCCCGAAGCTGTACGCCGTGTGGATGCGCACGTCGGGATAGCGATGCCCGATCTCGAAGTGCTTCGCCATCATCCGCGCCCTGTCTGCGAGCGGTAACGCGTACCACGCGCGCTTCTTGACCATCGGATAGATGACGACGTGGGCCCTGTCACCGAGCGGGCCGGCCGTCCCGCGGGCGTGCTCGCTGCCCTCATGCGCATGCCCGCCCAGATACGGCGAGCGGCGCCGCGCTGCCAGGTACGCGTACGGCCGCGTGCTCCAGGCCCATAGATCGGTCGAGGCCAGCCGTCGCTCCAGGGCCCTCAGATCCTCGAGCTCGTCGGCCACGACCCAGAGGAGCAGGTCCGCATCCGCGCGCGTGCCGACGAGCGAATACGCGTGCACGCGCGCGGGGCCGGTCCCGGCGACAGCGGCGAGCTCGCGCTTGTGCGCCGTGCGGACGTCCGCGTCCAGGCGTCGCCACTCGGGCGAGACCGCGATGGTGACGTAGCGGTACATCTCGTTCACGGGATGACCTCGAGCGAGGACCGCGCCGCGTCGACGACCTCGTCCAGGGCCGCGTCGTCGTGCGCGAGCGAGAGGAACCAGCACTCGAGCTGCGAGGGGGGCAGCATCACGCGGCGCGCGAGCATCGCGCGGTGGAACGCCGCGAAGCGCTCACGGTCGCTGGTCAGGGCGTCGTCCTCGTTGCGCACGGCACGCTCGGTGAAGAACAGCGTCAGGAGCGACCCGATCCGCTGCACGCGCGCCGGCACGCCGCATTCGCGCAGCGCATCCGCCAGCCCGCGCTCGAGCCTCTGCCCGAGCTCCTCGAGGCGCCGGTACGCGGCCTCGTCGAGCAGCGCGAGCGTCGCGAGGCCCGCGGCCATCGCGAGCGGATTGCCCGACAGCGTCCCGGCCTGGTACACGGGACCCAGCGGTGCCACGAGCGACATGAGCTCGCGCCTTCCGCCGTACGCGCCCACCGGCAGCCCGCCGCCGATCACCTTGCCGAAACAGGTGAGGTCGGGCCGCAGCCCGAGGAGGCCCTGCGCTCCGCCTCGAGCGACGCGGAACCCGGTGATGACCTCGTCGAACACCAGGAGAGCGCCGGCGCGGTCACAGACCGCCCGCAGGCCCTCGAGGAACCCGGGCTCGGGCGGCACGCAGCCCATGTTCCCGGCGTATGGCTCGACGACGATCGCCGCGAGCGGCGTCTCGGCGGCGGCGCGTTCGACCGCGCCTAGATCGTTGTAGGTGACCGTGATCGTGTCCCGCGCGGCACCCTCGGTCACTCCTGCCGTCCCGGGGAGCCCGAGCGTCGCCACGCCCGACCCCGCCTTGGCCAGCAGCGCATCGGCGTGCCCGTGGTAGCAGCCCGCGAACTTCAGGATGGCGGCCCGCCCGGTGGCGGCGCGAGCGAGTCGCACCGCGCTCATGGCGGCCTCCGTGCCGGAGGACACGAACCGCACCATCTCGGCGCTCGGCACCGCCGCGGCGATCGTCTCCGCAAGCTCGACCTCGAGGGGCGTCGCCGCGCCGTACGTCGTCCCGCGGCCGGCCTGCTCGCGGATCGCCGCGACCACGGCGGGATGTGCGTGGCCCGCGATCAGCGGTCCCCACGAGCACACCAGGTCGACGTATGCGCGGCCGTCGCTGTCCCGGACGCGGCAGCCCTCGCCGGAGACGATGAAGGGCGGCTGGCCGCCGACCGCCCGGTACGCGCGGACCGGGCTCGAGACGCCGCCCGGCATCACGCGCTCCGCGCGTCGCAGCAGAGCGGTGCCCGTCACCGCTGGCGCAGCCACTCGGCGACCTCCAGGGCGAAGTAGGTGATGACGATGTCGGCGCCCGCGCGCCGGATGCCGGTGAGGGTCTCGAGCACCGCGCGACGGCGATCGAGCCAGCCGCGGTCGGCGGCGGCCGAGATCGCCGCGTGCTCCCCGCTGACCTGATAGGCGGCGATGGGGACGTCGGTCCGCGCGCGCGCGGCGGCGATCACGTCGAGGTAGGGGCCTGCGGGCTTCAGCATGACGGCGTCCGCGCCCTCCGCGAGGTCGGCCTCTATCTCGACCAGGGCCTCGCGGACGTTCGGCGGGTCCAGCTGATAGCCGCTTCGATCCCCGAAGGAAGGCGCACACTCCGCCGCCTCGCGGAAGGGTCCGTAGAAGGCCGACGCGTACTTCGCGGCGTAGGAAAGGATCGCGGTCTCAGCGTGCCCGGCTCGGTCGAGCGCGTCGCGGATCGCGCGGACGCGGCCATCCATCATGTCGGATGGCGCGACGATGTCGGCGCCTGCGGCCGCGTACGTCACCGCGGCCTCGGCGAGCAGCGGCAGGGTGGCGTCGTTGTCCACTTCGCTCCCACGGACGACGCCGCAGTGGCCGTGGGTCGTGTACTCGCAGAGGCACACGTCCGCGATGAGCGCGATCTCCGCCCCCGATCCGCGGATCGCGCGCAGCGCCGCCGGCACCGGGCCCAGCGGGTCGGCCGCGGCCCGGCCGTCGTCCTTCTGGTCGGGGAGCCCGAATAGGAGGACGCCGCCGATCCCGGCGGCGACGGCCTGCCCTGCTATGTCGCCCACCCGGTCTACTGGCCAGCGGAGGTGGCCCGGAAGCGACGGGATGGGTTCGGGTGCGGAGGCCCGCGCGTGCACGAAGACCGGGAGCACGAGCGCCGCCGGGTCGAGCCGCGTCTCCTGGACGAGGCGGCGCAGGGCCGCTGTGCGGCGAAGGCGATGAAAGCGGCGGAACGCGCTCTGTGCGGCACCCGCCGTGACGGCGGTCATGCGGGCACGGCCGACCGCGCCGCGATCTCGACGGCGCGGGCCATCGCCTCTGTGCTGGGATCCGAGGCGGAGACCGGCGTGACGCCGATCCGGTCCCGGACGGCGGCGGCCGTCGCCGCCCCGATCGCGACGACCCTCGCGCGGCGCACGACGCCCCGGGGAACGCCGCGCAGCAGACCGTCCACCGCGCTCGGTGACGCGAGCACCAGCACCGCCTCCCCACGCTCGAGCCCGGCGATCACGGCCGCCACGTCGCCGGCGGGCTCAGGCACCGTCCGGTAGGCGACCAGCTCGCGCACTCGTGCGCCCCGCGCGCGGAGGATCCCGGGAAGATCCCGCCGCGCGCGGTCGGACCGCGCGAGCACCACCTCGCCGCGCGGGAGCGGCAGCTCCGCACCGAGCGTCGCTCCGTCCGCCCGCGTGGGCACGAACGAGACACGCATCCCCGCGGCGCGCGCCGCGGCCGCGGTCGCCGGGCCCACGGCGGCGACGTCCGCGCGGACGCACGCGGTGTCGATGGCCGCTGCGATCGCGGCGACGGACTCGCCGCTCGTGAGGACGAGGAGATCCTGCTCGGTGAGCGCCGCGAGAGACCCGCTCATCCGAGGTCCGTCCGCGGCGACGATCCTTACGCAGGGCATCTCGACGACCCGGAAGCCGCGGGCAGCGAGCTCGGACGCGAGCGCGGCGTTCCGCTCGGGCGATCGAGTGAGCACGACCACCTCCGTCGCGAGGTCCGCCGTCCCCGCTCGGCGCTCAGGCATGGGCGCGTGCTCCGAGGAGGGCGGCAACGCGGCGCCCGAGCTCTTCGGGGTGCGTCCCGCGCTCCCGGGCGCGGACCAGGCCGCTCTCGGTCGCGAGGACGGCGTCGAGGACGATCTCGCCGCGCTCTACGCGGGCCCATGCGCCGAGCGGGATCTCACAGCTGGCGCCGAGCTCCTCGAGGACCACCCGCTCCGCGGTCACGGCCGCGCGGGTCGGAGGATCGTCCAGCGGTGCGACCCGACCGATCGTCGGCGCGTCGTCCGCGCGGCACTGCACGGCGAGCGCGCCCTGGCCGGGCGCCGGCGGGCACGCGGCCGGTTCGAGGATCTCGTGCTCCTGCACGTCGATGCCGAGGCGCCGTAGGCCCGCGAGCGCGAGCACCGCACCGTCGTACTCGCCGTCGCGCACCTTCCGCAGCCGCGTGTCCACGTTCCCGCGGATCGGCCGCGTCGTCAGGCCGGGCACGAGCGCGCGAAGGAAGGCATCGCGTCGGGGGCTGGACGTACCGACCGCGGCGCCCGGCCGGAGCGACGACACCCCGCCGCGGTCGTGCGTGATCAGGACGTCGCGCACGTCCTCGCGCGCGAGGATCGCCGCGATGGCGAGGCCGGGGCGCTCGCCGGTCGGCAGGTCCTTCAGCGAGTGAACGGCGACGTCGATCTCACCGCGGCGGAGGGCGTCCTCGATGGCCGTCACGAAGGCGCCGTCGCCGAGCTCGGTGATCGGCCGGTCCGAGGCGTCACCGGTGGTCCGCACGATGCGCATCTCCATCGGCACCCCGAGCGCGCGTTCGACGATGCGCGCCTGCGCGAGCGCGAGCGCGCTCCCCCGGGTCCCCAGGACGGTCATCGGCGCCTTCCCCCGGGAGCGGCCTCGAGGCCGAAGAGAGCGCGAGCGGCCGCGTCGCGGTCGGGCTCCTCGCGGAGCGCGACCGACGGCGCATGCAGGATCGCGCCGGTCAGCGAGGCGGCGAGGCCCTCGACGACGCGGCGGTCGCGCTCGCCGAGGTGGGAGAGCTTGCGCAGCGCGCGCGCCAGCTGGCGGCGGCGGACGGCGTCCGCGCGCTCGCGGACGGCGCGGATGGTCGGCGCCGCGGCCCTGGCGCGCAGCTCGCGCATGAACTCGCGCGCCTCGTCCGCGCAGCGCCGCTCCGCGCGTCGGATCGCTTCCGGGGCGACCGCCGGGCGGTGCGCGGAGAGCCCATCGACGTCCTGGTAAGAGAGACCGGGCAGAGCGCGACCGTCCTCGGCGACGCTGCGGGGGACCGCGATGTCCACGAGCACGAGAGGCCTTACGCGGCAGCGCGCCTCGAGCAGCGCCCTTGTGAGGACCGTGCCGCGGGTGTCGGCCGCCGAGATGACCACGTCCGCGCCGACCAGCTCGGTCGCGAGCTCGTCCAATCCAACGCCCCGGCCGCCGATGCGCGCGGCGAGATCCCGGGCGCGCTCCGCGTCGCGGTTCACGACGACGACACGGCCGACCCGCCGCGCGAGAGCGCGCGCCGCGAGCTTGCCGATCTCGCCTGCCCCGACGACCAGCGCGGTCGACCCCCGCGGAGCCTCGAGCCGCGCGAGAGCTTCGTCGACGGCGAGGGAGCCGACGGACCGGTCCGCCCCGGCGGGCCAGGTCGTGGCGCGGAGCTCGCGCGCCACGGCGAGGGCCCGCTGGAGGAGGCGGTCAAGGAGGGGATGTAGGCCGCGGTCCCGCGCCTCCTGGTGCGCACGGCGCAGCTGCCCCGCGATCTGGCCCTCGCCGACGATCACCGAGTCGATCCCCGACGCGACGCGGAAGATGTGCCGCACGGCGTCCTCGCCGCCGGCCCACCGCGCGCCGGCCAGCGACCCGGGACCGACCCCGATCATTGCCTCGAGCTCGGATCTCGCGCCCGCCGCCGGCAGCGCCGCATAGAGCTCGACCCGGTGGCAGCTCGCGAGCGCGACCACGTCCGCCCGCGGCGCGAGCGAGCCGACGCGCGCCGCGAGCCGCTCCCGCGCGTCGAGCGGCGCGCTCCGCTGGTGGACGGACAGGACGGCCGGAGCGACCTCGATCACGCCTGAGCACCGTGACCGCCCCGCCCGGCTGGCGCAAGAGATATAGGTAGTTTCGCCTAGGTTATCCGGAGGCGGCCCATCCCGCCCCCAGCGGTTGCAGCCAGGTTCCAACGGCGTTCAGTACGCACGCCCGTGGTATCGCACTACTAGACGCCTTCCCGGTCGCCAGAGCACCATTCGACCGACCGCCGAACGGGCGGCTAAATGATCGATCGGGAGGGTCTAGGTGCGGCGGATCACGCGTCTCCCATTCGGGATGCTCTTCGTGGCGGCATTCGTCATCGCCACGTCCATCGCCTTCGCTTCAGACGCGCAGGCGGCCCACCGCTGGGCCAAGTACCACTGGGCGCGCACGTCGAACCCGCTGGCGCTGCAGCTCGGCGACAACGTCGGCACGGCCTGGGACGCGAACCTCGCGCAGGCGTCGGGGGACTGGTCCGTCTCGACCGTCCTCGACACGTCCGTCGTCGCGGGCAGCACGACGGGCAGCACGTGCGCCGCGAAGCAGGGGACCGTCCAGGTGTGCAGCTCGAACTACGGCGCCAACGGCTGGCTCGGACTCGCGCAGATCTGGATCACCAGGGGCAGCCACATCGCTCAGGGCCTCGCGAAGATGAACGACCACTACTGGACGCCCGAGGCGAACTACGCGTACGCGAACGAGGCCGAGCAGCAACACGTCATGTGCCAGGAGATCGGCCACACCTTCGGGCTCGGGCACACGTCCGAGGACGGCAGCTCTCAGAACACCTGCATGGACTACTACCACAACACGAGCGACAGCGACCTCACGAGCACGACGCCGAACGCTCACGACTACGACCAGCTCCGGTCGATCTACAAGCACCTCGACCGCTTCAACACGTCGGCCGGAGGCGCGAGCGCCGCGGCTGCCGAATGGGTCAGCGGGCATGCTCCCGACGGGACGCCCTTCGGCGCTAGCCCGGCGCGCGGTCACTGGTACGTCCAGGACCTCGGGAACGGGAGGCTCCTCTTCACTCACGTCTTCTGGAAGTGACCTAGCTTCGCCTGCAGGAAGGGGCCCCGGGAAGGACCGGGGCCCCTTCCTTTCTGCGACCATGCGCCTATGGACGAGCTGAAGGTCGTCTGCGTCGGAGGCGGCCTCGGCGCGCCCAGCGTCATGCGCGGCCTCAAGCGCCACACCAGCCGCATCACGGGGCTCATCGGCGTGACCGACTCCGGCCGCTCGACCGGCAAGGTGCGCATCGCCCTGGACGTGCCCGCGCCTGGAGACATCCGCAACGCGATGGTGGTGCTCGCGGAGGGATCGCCCGAGCTCCGCCGCCTGTTCCAGCACCGCTTCCGGACGGACAAGAGCGAGGAGCTGGACGGCATGGCGTTCGGCAACCTCTTCCTCGCCGCGCTCACGCAGCTGGAGGGGAGCTTCCTCGGTGCGGTCGAGGAGGCCGCGCGCATGCTCGGTGTACGCGGTCGCGTGCTCCCGGTCACCCTCTACAACACGCACCTCTGCGCCGAGCTCGTGGACGGCAGCGTCGTGGAGCAGGAGGTCAACGTCCGTGCGGTGGGGAAGCCGGCCATCGCGCGGATATTCCTGAAGGACGGCGAGGTCGAGCCCTGCGCGGGGACGGTGGAGGCCATCGCCGAGGCCGACCTCATCACGCTGGGGCCGGGAAGCCTCTACACGACGGTGTGCGCGTGCCTTCTCGTGCCGGAGATCGCGCACGCGATCGCGGAGAGCGACGCGCCGGTCGTGTACATCGCGAACACGACGACGCAGCCGGGCCAGACGGACGAGCTCGGCCTGGCGGAGCACGTGCGCACCGTGCTCCACCACCTGGGCGGCCGGGGCCTCGACGTGGCGCTCCTGAATGCCGACGCGCCGCCTGCCGAGCTGCGAGAGCACTACTCCGCGCAGGGCCTGCGCTACCTCGAGCCGACCGAGAACGAGCTCGGGGCGATCCGCGCCCTCGGCGTCGATCCGGTCCTGGCGCCGCTCATCGACACGTGGTCCGGACCGCGCCGTCTGTGGGAGAAGCTCGACACGATCCGGCACGACGCCGACCGCGTCGGGGACGCGCTGGTCGCGCTCGTGCGCGAGCGCCGGCGCCCGCGCATCGAGGTCGTGCGCTGAGCGCCGCGGTGGTGGGGGCGCGCACGCGTCACTTCACGTCCCTCGCGGACCTCGAGCCCGACGATCTGGAGCGGCTGCTCGCGGACGCGGCATCGCTGAAGCGCCACCCGGTCCCCGAGGACGCGCCGCTCCGCGGGCGCTCCATCGCCATGATCTTCGAGAAGCCGAGCCTGCGCACGCGCCTGTCGTTCGAGATGGCGATGGTCCATCTCGGCGGGCACGCCGCCTACCTCGCGCCGGCGGAGGTCGGTCTCGGGCGGCGTGAGAGCGTGGCCGACGTGGCGCGGGTAGTGGGCCGGTACGTCGATGCGGTCGTGCTGCGAACGTTCGCGCACGAGACGATCGAGGAGTTCGCGCGATGGTCGCCGGTGCCCGTGGTGAACGGCCTCTCGGACGTCTCGCACCCGTGTCAGGGGCTGACGGACGTGTTCACCATCCGGCAGCGCAAGGGGCCCGGCCGCGACGTCACGGTCGCGTACATCGGCGACGGGAACAACGTCTGCCACTCGCTCCTGCTCGGCATCGCGCTCGCTGGGCAGACCCTGCGCATCGCGACGCCGGCGGGGTTCGAGCCGCAGCCCCGGTTCCGCGAGCGGGCCGACGCTATCGCGCGCCGCACCGGCGCGCACATCGAGCTGGTGGGCGATCCGCGCGCCGCGGTGCGCGCCGCGGACGTGGTCTACACCGACGTGTGGACGAGCATGGGCCAGGAGCAGGAGTACGAGCGCAGGCGCCGCGCCTTCCAGGGATTCCAGCTGAACGCGGAGCTGCTCGCGCTCGCGCGGCCCGACGCGATCGTGATGCACGACCTTCCCGCGCACCGCGGCGAGGAGATCACCGACGACGTGATCGACGGCCCGCAGAGCGCGGTGTTCGATCAGGCGGAGGACCGGCTCCATGCGCAGAAGGCGCTGCTGCGCTGGCTCCTGGGAGGCGGCGGATGAGCGAGCGCGTCATCCTGGCGGACTGCTGCGAGGACTGGATCCTCCAGTGGGGCGGCTTCTACCCCGAGGGAGGCGCTTTCGCGTGTCCCGAGTGCGCGACGGAGTGGACCAAGGCGCGCGGATCCGCGTTCCGCCGCGTCGCGGACGGGCGTGAGTTCGAGCGGCGCGAGCGTCGCGGCCCGCGACCGGGGTCGGCCGGCGGCGATGCGGCGGCGTTCCCGTATCTGGCTTCCGTGCACGGCCACGAGCCGAACGTGGAGCGCTGCTGCGCGAAGATCCTGCTCACGCATGGAGCGGCCATGCGCGAGGGCTCGTTCGTGTGCCCCGTCTGCTCCACGCGCTGGGAGAAGCGCAGCGAGCGGCTCCACGGGCTGCGGGTCCCGGTGTTCGAGCGCGAGGGGCTTGCAGGACCCCTCACCATCCAGGCTGGACGTACGAGACCATTCCTCGTCAGCGTGTCGGAGTATTCACCGCCGAGGGACTGACGAGGCGAGCGATGGAGGGGAAGAACGCATGACGGATCAGGCCGGATCACAGCAGGAGAGCGGGCTCACGGGCGCGCGCCCGATGTCGACGATGGCGGCGGGAGAGCCGCCCATGGCTGACGCGGCCGTCGCGACCAGCCCGAGCTTCAACCGGCGCCGGCGCGGAGTTCTAGGCGGCGCGGTCCTGGTCGCCGTCGGCGTCACGTACCTGCTCCCGACGCTCGGGATCCCCGACGCGACCTCGTACCTCTTCCTCGCACTGGGCGGCGCGTTCGCGGCCGCGTATCTGACGGGTTTCAGTCCCTACGTCTACCTGGTACCGGCGGCGATCCTCATCAGCTTCGGCACCGGTCTCCTGATCCCCGGCTGGCTCGGTCTGCCGCCGGACACGGTCGCGCCGCTCTTCCTGGCCTCGCTCACGGTGGGCCTCGCGGCGGTCTTCGTGATCCGGCCCCAGCGCCGGTGGCCGCTGGTGCCGGCCGCGATCTTCGGCCTGGTGACGCTCGCCGAGGTGTTCCGCATCGCGGATGTCATCCCGGAGGGTCTCCAGCCGCTCTTCGTCCCGCTCATCCTCATCGGCGTAGGCGGCTACCTGATCCTGGCGCCCCGGCTCTAGGCCAGGCGGCAGAGCCGACCCTTACGTACGCGGGGGCCTGCGGCTCCGCGCTGTCACCCCCCCGGGCGGCCCCATATCGAAGCGTTAGCGCCTGCACGCTTGCCGAGCGCCTTGAGACCCCCCTGAAGCCACGTGGCCGGACCAGCCCGGGATAGTGCCGGTGGCCCTATCGCCCGGTCGCTGAACAGTTCGTGGGGAGAGCGAGGGAGGAGGCCAGGGTGGGTCCGCGCTCCAAGGCATTCCTGTCCCGCGTGCGAGACGGACACGCCTGGCTGCGTGACCGCGGACCGGTCACGCTCGCCGCTGCGCTCCTCCTCGAGATCTCGGCCGGGACGCCCGCCACGGGCCCGGACGCGCGCCGGCTCCTTCGTGCGGCCGGTGTCCTTCTCGTCCTCTTCATCGTCGTCATCGGCGCCGCGATCGACGGCGCGCTCTCGGCCCTCGCCGCCCGCGTTCTCGTCGCGTCACGGGGCTCCGCCGCATGGGCCCGCCGCGAGCTCGCCGGCGAGATCGGCCCCACCTTTGTCCCGGATGCCCTGCTCCTCGACCGGAAGGGGAAGCCGCTCCGCGGCGCGGTCCGCTCCGCGCGCGCTGCCGCGCTCGCGCGCGACCTCGCTCGCGACGCGCGGGCCCGCACCGTCCGCGGCCGCGTCGAGATCCTGGTCGCCCGCGCGACGACCGCGGCCGGCCCCGCCGCGAGGTGGATGCGTTCGGCTGGTGCTCGGCTCGCAGCGCTTCGCCCGCGCGCGACGGCGCTGCTCGCACGGAGCGCCGCTTCCGCCCGCGCCGTCCGGGAGCTCGCCGCCACGATCCCCCTTCCGCAGGTCCCGGCTCCGGCCCTGCCGGTGCGCACGGTCCGGGTCATCACGGTCGGCGTGCTCATGTCGTTCGTGTTCGCGACCGTCATCGGGACGACCGGCCTCGTCGCGACGCAGGGCACCGTCGCCCTCGGCGCATCGACGACGCTCGCGATCATCGCGGGCGAGGTGAGGGTCATCGAGCCGGGTGGCTCGGCGCCGCGCGCCGCGGCGGACGGCGACGTGCTGCAGGCGGGCATGACGATCCTGACCGGCCACGAGACCTACGCCGTGCTCACGTACTTCGAGGGATCGACCGTCTCCATCGATCCCGACACGACGCTCGTCATCGAGGCCCTTCAGGCGAACCCGGATGGCACGACCATCATCGGCATGCGGCAGGACGTGGGTCAGACGTGGCACGCGGTCACGAAGCTCCTGACCGCGGGCTCCAAGTACGAGGTGCGCACCCCGACCACGACCGCCACCGTGCGCGGCACGCTGTTCCTCGTCGGCGTCCAGCTTGGCGCCGACCCCGGCGTGCCGGAGACCGTGATCCAGACGACCGAAGGCGCCGTGGCGGCCGAGCGCCCGCCGACACCGGAAGCGCCGGAGGGCGAAGAGGTCATCGTCGCCGCCGGGTTCACCGTCACCGCTCGTCCGGCCGCGCCGATCCCGCCGCCCGTGCCCGCGCCCGAGCCGGAGCGCAAGGTCACCGTCTCGATCGGCGCGGCGAACTCGCTCGTGGTGGACCCGCAGGGCCGCGCGAACGGCGAGAGGGATGGCCGCCTCGTCGTCCAGACGCCGGGCGCGACGGTCGAACGGGTCGACGGCAAGGTCGTGGTCACGATGCCCAACGTCACCGACGGGAAGGTCTCCACGGTCGTCGGCGACGACGAGTCCGCGGAGGACGTCGAGGTCGTCACCGTCGTCGAGGAGCGCGGTCGTCGATCGGCTCGCAGCGAGCGAACGGTGCGCCGCGTCGAGGACGCGCCCACCGTCACCGGGATCGAGCTCAGGCGGTCCGCCGACACGAACGACACGACCGCGCCGCCGGACGTGCGCCAGCTCGAGGACAGCGAGGCGACCCCGCCCGTCATCAAGGTTTCCGAGGTCCCCGCGGCACCCGCGCAGGCCGGCGCGCTCGGGCGGCCCGATAGCGCCGCCGGCGGCGATGCTCGCGGCGGCGGACCGGCGACCGGCGGGGTCGAGACGCCCGCCGGGAACGGCGAGGACGACGACGACGGCGACAGCGGGCCGGCCGGTGGCGGTGGTCCCGGTGGGGCCGGTGGTCCTGGCGGGGCCGGTGGTCCTGGCGGTGCCGGCGGGTCGGG
>MGON01000115.1:26630-28096 GCA_001795345.1 Chloroflexi bacterium RIFCSPLOWO2_02_FULL_71_16
CGCTCCCGCCCCTGTCCGCGGACGACGTAACGCGGCGCGAGGCCGACAAGAAGGCCGCCGAGCAGAGGTCGCGCGAGGACCAGGAGCGCCGCGAGCGCGAGCGCCGCGCCGAAGAGGAGCGCCGCCTGGCGGAGCTGCGCCAGGCCGAGCAGCGCGCCAACGTCAATGTCGAGCGGCTAACCTCCGAGCGCCGGCGGGCCGAGGAGAGCGCCGACGAGCGGCGCGAGAACGCGACCCCGAGGCCGGAGGCGCAGGGCCTCATCGAGCGGGTCGTCCAGCTCGTCACGCCCTCGGATCAGGACCAGGACGACCGCCGGGTGCGCGAGGCGCGCGCCGCCGAGGAGAGGGCGAAGCAGCAAGGCTTGAAGGCCGAGGAGGAGCGTCGCCGGGCCGAGGAGCAGGCGCGCGCCAACGCGATCAAGGCCCAGGAAGCGATGCGGCAGGAAGCGGAGAGGCGTGCGGAGCAGCTCCGACAGGCCGAGGGGAAGGCGAAGGAAGACGAGGCCAGGAAAGCCGAGGAGTTCCGGAAGCTCGAGGAGAAGGCCCGCGAGCAGGCGTCGAAGCTCGCCGAAGAGCAGCGCAAGGAGGCGGAGAAGCGCCTCGAGGAGTTCCGGAAGGCCGAGGAGAAGGCCCGCGAGCAAGCCGCCAAGAAGCTCGAGGAGCAGCGCAAGGCCGAGGACAAGGCGCGTGAGGAAGCCGCGCAGCGCCTCGAGGAGCTGCGCAAGGAAGAGGCGAAGGCGCGCGAGGAGCAGCGCGCTCGCGAGGAGCAGGCCAGGCGCGAGGAGGAGAAGCGCCGCTCGCAGGAGAGCGAGCGCGGCTCCGGCTTCGTGCCCTCGAGCACGCTCCGTCCGCTGCCGGGCGTCGGCGACCGCCGCGGCGACGTGGAGACCCGCGGAGCCGGCGAACGTGGCTCACGCGTCAACGAGGGCTCGTCCGGTGACGACGATGGTGGCGGCCGTGGCCGCGGCGACGCCGACAGCGCGCGGGAGCGCGACTAGCCCGATCCCGGCGGTCGACCCGGCGTCCGCTCGTGGTCTTCCAGGGGGTCAGCATCTAAAATGCGAAGTGCGGCGTCACCTTCGCTCCGCGGAGATGCTGGTGTAACGGCAACACTGCAGATTGTGGATCTGTAGATCGGGGTTCAACTCCCCGGCATCTCCCAGATCTGGTATCACCAGCCCCCGCTACCGGCCGGCTTTCTGCCTCGCGTCCTCATAGAGCGTGCGCACCATCGGCGCGGCCCCGTGGAACTCACCCACGTCCAGGTACGTCTCCCACACCGCCACCGCTTCCGCGTACCGCTGCTGCTGATAGAGGACGAGGCCCTTCAGGAACAGCGCGTCCGGATCGCGCGGGCGCAGGCTGAGCACCCGGTCGCTCGCCAGGAGCGCGCCGTCGAGCGAGCCCGAGCGGAAGAGCAAGAGGCCGAGGCCGTTCAGCGCGGGAACGTTCTCGTCGTCGACCGC
>MGON01000116.1:0-3536 GCA_001795345.1 Chloroflexi bacterium RIFCSPLOWO2_02_FULL_71_16
ACGGTCTCGGCGCCGACGCGGCGCGCGCGCTCGAGACCTTGCGCGCGCGCGGCGCGGTGTTCGTCCGCGACGTCATGGCCGCGGCCGATCTCACGCACGCGCAGTCGCTCGAGGCGCTCTGGGACCTCGCCTTCGCCGGCCTCGCGACGCACGACTCGTTCGCTCCGCTGCGCCACGTGCCGCGTCCGGGCGACACCGGGCTCCGCGAGGTGGCCGCCGACGAGGATCGCCGCGACATCGCGCGGCGGTACACGCAGCGCGACGCGCAGCGCGCCAGCCGCTGGCGCGCCATCCGCGAGGACCGCGCGAGCGCCGGGCGATGGTCGGCGCTCTGGCCCGCCGAGCCGGCGGCGGTCGACGACCTGGAGCGGGCCGAGGCCTGGGCTCACGTCCTCCTCGCCCGGCACGGGGTCCTCGCGTACGAGCACTTCGAGCACGAGGACGTGCCGGTCCCCTGGTCCGCCGTGTCCGACGTGCTGCGGCGCTGGGAGATGCGCGGCGAAGCCAGGCGCGGGCTCTTCGTCGAAGGCTTCGTCTCGATGCAGTTCGGACACCGCTCGGCGGTCGAGCGGCTGCGCGAGACCGGCGACGACCGGCGCATGGCCGTCGTGGCCGCGATGGACCCGGCCAACCCCTACGGCGCGTCGCTACCCGCGCCCGAGGGCTTCTCGCGGATCCCCGGCGCCTACCTCGTCCTCGAGGGCGGACGTCCGGTCATGCGCGTCGAGTCAGGCGGCAAGCGCCTCGTCCCGCTGAACGGCCTCGCCGGCGAGCGCCTCGCGGCAGCGGTGTCGACGCTACCGCAGCTCCTGCGTGCTCCCGCGCCTTATCGCGGGCGCCGGCTTGAGGTGCTCCAGTACGGTGAGGACGCCGCGGGACGCAGCGACGCGGCGGTCGCTCTTCGATCGATCGGGTTCGAACCGTCGGGAGAGAGCCTGGTGCTGTGGCCAAGCCGTGTTTCCCCTAGGCCTTAACGGCTTTCTGTACAGCGGGACAGAGCCGCAAGCCCAGTAGCCATCGCTGATCGCATTCGCATCTGACCACTTGAGCGAAGTTCTGCGGTCAAGCATCGTAGGTGCACGCGCGTCAGCGTGTGCCTGGCGGGAGGTTCCTCAGAGCCGAGCGGGGCGCAAGCCCCAGGGGTAGGGCCCCTGTGCGCGGAGCGCCCGCGTCGCGTACCGCGGCGCGGTCTCATCAGGCCGGGACCGCTAGGAGAGAAGCGCCAAGGCATCGAACTCGATGGCGATGTAAGCGAGGATCGCGAAGCGCACGATCCGTCCGAGCCACACCGCGATGAGGAACGTCCGGAACGGCACTCCGAGCGCGCCCGCCCCGAGCCCGCCGACGTCGAACACCGGGTTGAGCGGGATCGCGAAGAAGAACAGGAACAGCGCCGTGCGGCGGGGATGCGCGAAGAAGCGGCGGATCCGCTCCACCCAGGCGTGGCCCTCGAAGAGCTCCTTCTCCACGCGGCCCACCGCGAACGCGACGCACTCGCCGAGCGCCGACCCGAATGACGCGGCGAGCACCACGAGCACCGGGACCCCGGCCGTCTGCGCGATGTGCGCGACGATCGGGATGTAGGGCACCGGGACCACGACGGCGGCGTTCGCGATGAGGGTCACGAGGAACGCGCCGGGATAGGCGAGGGCGCCGAGCACGTGGTAGTCGAACGGCGCGATGAACAGCAGGACGTTGATCCCGACGAGCGCGAGCACGGCAACGACCTTCTGCACGGGATGCGCGGTGCGGCCCAGATCGACGAGCGCGCGCGGCCGCAGCGCGCCCAGCGCCAGGCGCTGTGCCGCCTCCACGCTCCGACCCGACCCACCCAACACGACCGCAACAACTGTAACGGGCGTATCTCAGCGAACGATCGAGCGCCGGGCGGACCGCGGCACGATCGAGCCGGGGCTACGCGCGATCCCGGCACCCCCACGGCGCCCCCCGGCGCACCAGGGAGCGGCCGACTATGGTGCGTGGATCGTCTTACGGAGGAGGACCGAGGTGGCCGACCGGTCCCGGCAGCCTAGACCGGTACGAGCTGCCGCCTCGGTCGGCGTCTGCGGGCGCTGCCGCGTCGTCATCGACGCCGTGCGGCCGCGGGTCGACGCGGCCGACGGCGGCCGCTTCGCCGTGAAGCGCGTGGCCGGGGAGCGCCTCGCGGTCGAGGCGCACGTCTTCGCCGACGGCCACGAGCGGCTCCGCTGCGTCCTCCAGCACCGCGCCGACCCGGGCACGGAGTGGCGAGAGCTCGAGATGCTTCCGATCCTGAACGACCGCTGGGTCGGCGAGATCGCCTGCGGCGCGCTGGGACGCTACGCCTACCGCGTCATGGCCTGGATCGACCCGTTCGCCACCTGGTCGGCTCGCCTCTCCCGGCGCGCCGCTGCCGGCGAGGACCTCGCCTCGGAGCTGCGCGTGGGCGCCGCGCTGGTCCGAGAGGCCGCGGAGCGCGCCGGTGCCGCCGAGCGGAAGATCCTGATCGCCTTCGCGGGACAGCTCGCCGACCCGGACGGAGGGGCGGCCCTCGCGGCGGATCCGAAGCTGGTGCGCCTCATGCGCCACCACGACCCGCGCGCTCACGCGACCACGCTGCCCTACGACGTGCCGTTCGTCGTCGAGCGGGAGCGCTCACGGTTCAGCTCCTGGTACGAGCTCTTCCCGCGGTCGGCCGCCACCGCCGACCGCCACGGGACCCTGGCCGACGTCCGTGCCCGGCTGCCGCTCATCGAGCGCATGGGCTTCGACGTCCTCTACCTCCCGCCCATCCATCCCATCGGCACGACGGACCGCCGCGGGCCGAACAACACCCCGGCGACGGGCGGTGACCACGTCGGCAGCCCGTGGGCCATCGGAGCGGCGGAGGGCGGGCACGACGCGGTGCACCCGGCGCTGGGCACCCACGACGATCTGCGAGCCCTCGTCTCCGATGCCCGCGCGCGCGGGATCGACGTCGCCCTCGATCTCGCGTTCCAGTGCTCGCCCGACCATCCGTACGTGCGGGAGCATCCGCAGTGGTTCCGCAGGCGACCCGACGGGACGATCCAGTTCGCGGAGAACCCTCCGAAGAAGTACCGGGACATCTACCCGTTCGACTTCGAGACGGAGGACTGGCAGGCCCTCTGGGCGGAGCTCCTGCGCGTCACGCTCTTCTGGGTCGATCACGGCATCCGGGCCTTCCGCGTCGACAACCCCCACACCAAGCCCTTCGCGTTCTGGGAGTGGCTCATCGGCCAGGTGAAGGCGAAGCAGCCGGACGTCATCTTCCTGTCCGAGGCCTTCACCCGTCCGAAGGTGATGTACCGCCTGGCCAAGCTCGGCTTCAGCCAGTCGTACACCTACTTCGCGTGGCGCACGACGAAGGCGGAGCTCACCGAGTACTTCACGGAGCTGACGCGCACACCGGTGCGCGAGTACTTCCGGCCGAACCTATGGCCGAACACGCCCGACATCCTGACCGAGCAGCTGCAGTTCGTGGGGCGCTCGGCCTTCGTCAGCCGCCTGGTCCTCGCCGCCACGCTGGGGGCCAGCTA
>MGON01000116.1:3554-8150 GCA_001795345.1 Chloroflexi bacterium RIFCSPLOWO2_02_FULL_71_16
AAGTACCAGCGCCGGTCCTGGGACTGGAACGAGGACGCGGGCATCCGCGCGATCGTCACGCTGGTCAACCGCATCCGGCGTGAGAACCGCGCGCTGCAGGCCGACACGACGCTCCGCTTCCACGCGACGGATGGCGACGCGCTCATCGCGTACAGCAAGCGCGGTCCCGACGGCGAGGGCGCCATCCTCACGGTCGTGGACCTGGATCCGCACCACCCGCAGGCCGGCATCGTCGAGCTCGACCTGGCCGAGCTCGGGATCGGCGAGGACGAGTCCTTCCAGGTGCACGACCTCCTCGGCGGCGAGCGCTTCATCTGGCATGGCCGGCGCAACCGCGTCGAGCTCCACCCGGACCGGCCGGCGCACGTCTTCGCGGTGAGACGCCGGGTCCGCACCGAGCGCGACTTCGACTACTACGAGTAGTGGTGGCTCGTTCGGCCGCGGCGAGGGGCGCGACGGCGCGGCCTCGGGCCGCCCTGGAGACGGATCCGCTCTGGTACAAGGACGCGGTCGTCTACGAGCTTCACGTCCGCTCCTTCTTCGACAGCAACGCCGACGGCATCGGCGACCTTCCCGGGCTGATCGAGAAGCTCGACTACCTCCAGGACCTCGGGGTCACCGCCCTCTGGCTGCTGCCGTTCTACCCCTCTCCGCTCAGGGACGACGGGTACGACATTGCCGACTACACCGATGTCAACGCCATGTACGGCTCGCTCGCCGACGCCCGGCGCTTCATCGTCGAGGCGCATCGCCGCGGCCTGCGGGTCATCACCGAGCTCGTCGCGAACCACACGTCCGACCAGCATCCCTGGTTCCAGCGTGCGCGGCGGGCCAAGAGCGGATCGTCGGCGCGTGATTTCTACGTGTGGAGGGATACGCCGGACGGCTACCCGGAGGCGCGGATCATCTTCCGGGACTTCGAGACCTCGAACTGGACGTGGGATCCCGTCGCGAACGCCTACTACTGGCACCGCTTCTACTCGCACCAGCCCGACCTGAACTACACGAACCCGGCGGTCCGGCGCGAGATCAAGCGCGTCCTCGATTTCTGGCTGGCCGCGGGCGTCGACGGCCTCCGCCTCGACGCAGTGCCGTACCTGCTCGAGCGCGAGGGGACCAGCTGCGAGAACCTGCCCGAGACGCACGCCGTCCTGAAGGAGCTGCGCGCGCACGTCGACCGCTCCTTCCCTGGACGAGTGCTCCTTGCCGAGGCGAATCAGTGGCCCGAGGACGCGGCGGCCTACTTCGGCGACGGGGACGAATGTCACATGTGCTTCCACTTCCCGCTCATGCCGCGCCTCTTCATGTCGCTGCGGATGGAGGACCGGTTCCCGATCGTCGACATCCTCGAGCAGACTCCGGCGATCCCAGACGGCGCCCAGTGGGCCATCTTCCTCCGCAACCACGACGAGCTGACGCTCGAGATGGTCACGGACGAGGAGCGCGACTACATGTACCGGACGTACACGCTCGATCCGGAGGCCCGCATCAACCTCGGCATCCGGCGCCGCCTCGCGCCGCTCCTCGCCAACAACCGCCGCCGCGTCGAGCTCCTGAATGGACTGCTGTTCGCGCTCCCCGGCACCCCGTTCATCTACTACGGCGACGAGATCGGCATGGGCGACAACATCTATCTCGGCGATCGGGACGGCGTGCGTTCACCGATGCAGTGGAGCAGCGACCGGAACGCGGGCTTCTCGCGCGCGAACCGCCAGCGGCTTTTCCTTCCCGTCGTCGTCGACCCCGAGTACCACTACGAAGCGATCAACGTCGAGGCCCAGCTCGCCAACCCGCAGTCGCTCCTCGGCTGGATGCGCCGGCTCATCGCGCTGCGAAAGCAGCACCGCGCCTTCGGGCGGGGATCCTTCGAGCTGCTGCACCCCGACAACCGGAAGGTGCTGGCCTTCATGCGGCGCACGGATGAGGAGCTGATCCTCGTGGTGGCGAACCTCTCCCGGTTCGCCCAGCCGGTGTCACTCGACCTGTCCGCGTTCAGGGGCACCACGCCGGTCGAGCTCTTCGGCCGGACCCCGTTCCCGGCCATCGGCGACCTGCCCTACCTGCTCACGCTGGGGCCGCACTCCTTCTACTGGTTCGAGCTGGAGGCCCCGGTGCCGCAGGCCGTCCGCACGGTCGCGGACCGCATCCTGCGGCCGGTCGCCCTGGGGCAGCCGTGGCACGAGCGGCCGGACACGCGGACCCGCCGCCTTCTCGCCGAACGCCTGCCGGACCATGTCCGTGAGCGACGCTGGTTCGGAGGGAAGGCGCGGAAGATCCGCAGCGCGGCTTTCCGGGAGCTCATCCCTCTGGGACCCGCCGGTCGCCGGTTCTACCTGGGTCTGGTCGAGTTCTCCTTCACCGAAGGCGAGCCCGACACCTACCTCATCCCGCTGGGACGGGCCACGGCCGAGCGGGCGGCCGAGCTCACGGCGGTCGCCTCGCACCCGGTCATCGCGCCGCTCAGCGGGGAGGACGCGAGCCTGGTCGACGCGACCGCGGACCCCGAGTTCGGAGCGGCGCTCCTCGACGCCATCGGCAAGCGCCGGCGACACAAGGGCGAGGCGGGGACGCTGGTCGCCGAGCCGACGAGCGCGTTCGGGGCGCTCCGCGGGGTGGCCGAACTCGGCGCGACGCTCGCCCAGGTCGAGCAGAGCAACAACTCGCTCGTCTTCGGCGAGCGGCTCATGCTCAAGCTGTTCCGCCGTCTCGAGCCGGGCACGAATCCCGAGCTGGAGATCGGTCGCGCGCTGACCGAGGCGCGCTTCCCGCACGTCGCCACCACCGCCGGCAGCATCGAGTACCGGCCCGACCGGGGCGAGGCCGTCACCATCGGCGTCCTCCAGGGCTATGTGCCCAGCGACGGCGACGCCTGGCGCCTCGCGCTGGACTCCCTCGAGGAGCTGGCCGGCCGGACCGGTACGCCGCCCGCGGCCCCCATCGCCGGCACTGATGCGCGGGCGCTGCTGGCCCACTCACACGAAGCGACAGGACCTGATGACATCCCGTTCCTGGGGCGCGCGGCGCTTCTCGGGCGCCGGACCGCCGAGCTGCACCAGGCGCTCGCGTCGGTCGGCGGTCCGGCGTTCGCGCCGGAGCCGTTCGGCCAGCTGGAACAGCGGTCGGCCTGGCAGTCGATGCGCGCCCTGGCCGCGCGCGCGCTCGACGCTCTCCGCGAGGCGCTGCCGCGCCTCGACGAGGGCGCCCGGGAGGACGCTCGGGCGGTCCTCGCATCGGGCAAGCGGATGGAGGAGCGCTTCGGAGCCCTCCGCGGCCGGAAGCTCGATCTCGTCCGGATCCGCGGCCACGGCGACCTGCACCTCGGCCAGGTGCTGGTGACGGCATCGGACTTCGTCTTCATCGACTTCGAGGGGGAGCCGGCACGGAGCCTCTCCGAGAGACGGCTCAAGCGTCCAGCGCTGCGCGACGTCGCCAGCATGCTGCGGTCTTTCGCGTACGCCGCGGCCGAGGGCCGGCGGGCCGCGCCCGGTCTGGGCGATCGCTCGCGGGCGTGGCAGGCGCACGCCTCGGCGCGCTACCTCGACGCCTACCTGGCGACCGCCGATCGCGGCCGCCTCGTCCCGACCAGCGACGACGACCTGGCCGCGCTGCTGGACGCCCTGCTGATCGAGAAGGCGCTGTACGAGCTCCTGTACGAGCTCAACAACCGTCCCGAGCGGGTGGGCGTCCCCCTCGCCGGCCTGCGGGATCTCCTGGGTTGACCGCGGCCGCCGGCGATGACCTGATCTCCGCCGACGATCTCTACCTGTTCAACGAGGGGACCCACCGCCGTCTTCACCAGTGTCTCGGCGCGCACCTCCGCACCGTGCGTGGCCGGGCGGGTGTCACCTTCTCGGTCTGGGCGCCGGGCGCCGAGCGGGTGGCGGTGATCGGCGACTGGAACGATTGGGACGACCGCGAGCACCAGCTCTCGCCCCTTGGAGGGTCCGGCGTATGGTCCGGCTTCGTGCCGGGCGTGGCCGCCGGGGCGCGCTACAAGTACTCCGTCCGGTCGCGTCATGGCGGCTACCGGGTCAGCAAGGCCGACCCTCTCGCGTCACGCGCCGAGCCGCCGCCGGGCACCGCCAGCGTCGTCTGGGACCTCGCCTACGACTGGCAGGACGCGGGCTGGATGGAGCGGCGGGCGGCCCTCGACCACGCGTCGCGGCCGATGTCGATATACGAGGTGCACGCGGGGTCCTGGATGCGGGATGCCGGGGACCGGATGCTGAGCTACCGCAAGCTGGCCCCGCGTCTCATCGAGCACCTCGGCCGCTGCGGCTTCACCCACGTCGAGTTCCTGCCGCTGGCCGAGCATCCCTTCTACGGATCCTGGGGCTATCAGTCCACCGGGTACTTCGCTCCGACGTCCCGCTACGGCGCGCCGCAGGACCTCATGTGGCTCGTCGACAGCCTGCACCGGGCCGGCTTCGGCGTCATCTTCGACTGGGTGCCGTCGCACTTCCCCGACGACGAGCACGGCCTCGTTTACTTCGACGGGACGCACCTCTACGAGCACGCCGACCCCTGGCGCGGCAGGCATCCCGACTGGGACAGCTACACCCCCGACTACGGCCGCCGGGAGGTCCGCTCCTTCCT
>MGON01000116.1:8211-13084 GCA_001795345.1 Chloroflexi bacterium RIFCSPLOWO2_02_FULL_71_16
TCACGATCGCGGAAGAGTCCAGAGCCTGGCCGATGCTGACGGCGCCGACGTCGAGCGGAGGGCTCGGCTTCGACATGAAGTGGGACCTGGGATGGATGAACGACACGCTGCGCTACCTCTCGCGCGACCCCATCCAGCGCCGCCACCACCACGAGGACCTGACGTTCCGGGTCACGTACGCGTTCTCGGACCGGTACGTCCTGCCGCTGTCCCACGACGAGGTCGCGCACGGCAAGAGATCCCTGCTGGACAGGATGCCCGGCGACGACTGGCAGAAGCTCGCGAACCTACGGCTCCTCTTCGCGTACCAGTGCGCGCAGCCGGGCAAGAAGCTCTTGTTCCAGGGCCAGGAGCTCGCCCAGGTGAGGCCCTGGGACCACGACCGCACCGTCGACTGGCACCTGCTCGAGCGGCCGGCACATGAAGCCATGCTGCGATGCGTCGCCCACCTGGCGCGCACGTACGCCGGAGAGCCGGCGCTCCACGAGCTCGACTTCGACCCGAGCGGGTTCGAATGGGTCGTCGTCGACGACCGCGAGCGGAGCGTCCTGTCGTTCCTCCGGCTCGATCGCACCCGCAGCCGCATTGTCCTCGCGGCGTTCAACTTCACGCCGGTGGCGCGACCCGGCTACCGGCTCGGCGTTCCCCGCGCCGGACGCTGGGCCGAGATCGTGAACACCGACGCCGTCGAGTACGGCGGCAGCGGGGTCGGCAACTTCGGCGGAGCCGACGCGCTGCCGTTCGGGTCGCACGGACGGCCGTATTCGCTCTCGGTGCACCTTCCTCCGCTCGCTGCCGTATTCCTGGCCGCGGAGTGACCGCCCCGCCGGGACCGCTGGGCGCGACGCTGAATGGGGACGGCACCCGGTTCCGCGTCTGGGCACCGAGCGCCGGGCGCGTGGAGGTCGTCCTGGCGGACCTCCGCGCCACCCTTGCGCCGGAAGAGCGCGGCTATCACGCCGGTGACGTCGCCTCCGTCGGCAGCGGCACGCGCTACCGCTTCAGCCTCGACGGCGCGGCTCCCCTACCCGACCCGGCCTCGCGTCACCAGCCCGACGGCGTGCACGGCCCGTCCGCCGTCCTCGACACCTCATTCGACTGGACCGACGGCAGCTGGAGGCCGCCACCGCTCCGAGACCTCGTCCTCTACGAGCTGCACGTGGGCACGTTCACCCGCACCGGCACCTTCGACGCGGTCGTGCCGCACCTGGCGGGCCTGCGTGAGCTCGGGGTCACGGCGGTCGAGCTCATGCCCGTCGCGGCGTTCCCGGGGACGAGGAACTGGGGCTACGACGGGGTCTTTCCGTTCGCCGTCCAGCAGAGCTACGGGGGACCGGACGGCCTGCGCCGCCTGGTCGACGCCGCGCATGGGGCCGGGATCGCGGTGTATCTGGACGTCGTCTACAACCACCTCGGACCGGACGGCAGCGTCCTCGCGCGCTACGGGCCGTACCTCACCGACCGCTACCGCACCCCCTGGGGCGGAGCGCTCAACTTCGACGGGCCCGGCAGCGACGAGGTGCGCGCGTTCTTCATCGCCAGCGCCGTGATGTTCGTTCGCGACTTCCACGTCGATGGGCTGCGGGTGGACGCCGTCCACGCGATCGCCGACCGTTCCGCGCGCCCCTTCCTGGCCGAGCTGGTCGCGACCGTGCGCGCGGCGGCCCCGTACGCGGTGATGATCGCGGAGTCGGACCTGAACGACCCGCGGGTCATCCGTCCGGCCGAGCTCGGCGGCCTCGGGTTCGATGCCCAGTGGACGAACGACCTCCATCACGCTCTGCACGTGGCGCTCACCGCCGAGCGCGACGGCTACTACGCTGACTTCGCCGGCGCTCCGGATCTCGCCACGGCAGAGAGCAGCGGCTTCGTCTACGCGGGCCGGTACTCCCGCTTCCGGCGGCGCAGCCACGGGGCTCCGGCGGACGACCGCCCGCCGGAGCAGCTCGTCGTCGCGGCGCAGGACCACGATCAGGTCGGGAACCGGGCCCACGGCGAGCGTCTGACGGCGCTGGTAGCGCCGCCGGCCCTGCGTCTCGCGGCGGCCGCGACCCTGCTCTCTCCGTACACGCCGCTCCTCTTCATGGGAGAGGAGTACGCCGAGACGGCCCCGTTCCTCTACTTCACCGATCACGCCGATCCGGGCCTCGCCACCTCCGTGCGCGAGGGCCGGCGCGCGGAGTTCGCGGCGTTCGCCTGGCTGGCGGCACCCCCCGATCCGCAGGACCCGGAGACCTTCCGCCGCTCGACGCTCGACCACGACCGGGCGCCGCGGCCGCACCAGGCGGCCATGCGCGCCTTCTACCGGGAGTGCCTCCGCCTTCGGAAGGTCTTGTACGGGACGGAGCGCCGGCGACCGCGGGCCGTCGCGATCGGCACGACCGTGATCACGGTCGAGGCGCAGGGCAGGCACTGTCTCCTTCTGGCCACCGGCGCCCAGAGCACCAGCGTCGCCGTCCCGGGCGGCCCCTGGCACGTCGCGCTCGACGCGGACGATCCGCAGTGGGACGGGCGCGGTCCGACCCTGCGCGAGGCGGTGATCCCGGCGGGCGCGCTGCTCGAGCTGCGCGGACACAGCGCGCTGCTCCTGGTACGCGAGGACCGGTGAGCGCCGGTCGCCGGAGATGAGGCTGCCCTCGGCGACCTACCGGCTGCAGCTCCATGCCGGCTTTCCACTGGATGCGGCTCGCGAGCTCTTGCCGTACCTGGACTCGCTGGGGATCACCGATGCGTATCTCTCGCCGGTGCTGCAGTCCCGCGCCGGCAGCGCGCACGGCTACGACGTCACCGATCCCACGCGCGTGCGCGACGAGCTGGGCGGCGAGGTGGCGCTGGCGCGGCTCGCCGAGGAGGCCCATCGTCGAGGCATGGGCGTGCTCCTCGACATCGTGCCGAACCACATGGCCGCGAGCGTCGAGAACCCCTGGTGGCTCGACGTGCTGCGCTCCGGACCGGCTTCGCCCTACGCGGCGTCATTCGACATCGACTGGGAGCCGGCGCGGGCCGGTCTGGCCGGGAAGGTCCTGCTGCCCGTCCTCACCACCCACTACGGGGAGACGCTGGAGCGGGGCGAGCTGGCGGTCGTGATCGGGGAGGACGGCCTCTCCGTCAGCTATGGCGATCTGCGCCTGCCGCTTGCGCCCCGCTCGCAGGCGAGCGTGCTGGGCTGGGGCCTCGGGCGGCTCCAGCGCGCGACGGGCGCGGCCGATCCGGGCGTCCTCGAGCTGGCCACCATCGTCGACGGTCTCGCAGGCGGCGGCCCCCGAGTCAGCGACGACACGCGATCCGCCATCGCGCGGCTGCTCCGGCTCGTCGAGCGCGACGCGCGGATCGGCCGCCACGTCGAGAGCACGCTGCGCCGCTGGAACGGCAGGCCCGGCGACCCGCGCAGCTTCGACCTTCTCGACCGGCTCCTCGATGGCCAGTCCTACCGCGTCGCATACTGGCCCGTAGCCGACCAGGAGATCAACTACAGGCGGTTCTTCGACGTGAACGACCTGGTAGCGGTGCGCGTCGAGGACGACCGCGTGTTCAGCGACTACCTCGGCACGATCGTGCGCCTCGTCCAGAGCGGCCTGGTCGACGGCCTGCGCATCGATCACGTGGACGGCCTGCACGACCCGGCCCGCTTCCTGGAGCGGCTGCGGAGCGCCGTCGGCCCGGAGACCTACATCGTCGTCGAGAAGATCCTGGCGCCGGGCGAAGAGCTGCGCCCGTGGCCCATCCAGGGGACGACCGGCTACGAGGTCCTGAGCGCGGTCAACGACCTGTTCGTCGAACGCTCGGCCACCGGCGATCCCGACACTCCGGACGCGGGTGCCGTAGGCGGCGATGCCGGGTTCCGCGACGAGCTCTACGCGGCGAAGCGCCTGGTCGTGACCGAGCTGTTCGGAGGCGAGCTGCGGAACCTGGCGCAGCGCCTCGGCCGGCTCGCCGAGCAGCACCGTCACGGCCGCGACCTGACCCTCACCGAGCTCGGGCGCGCGCTGGTCGGAGTGACGGCCTGCCTCGGTGTCTACCGCACGTACGTCGATCCGCGCGTCGAGGCGCCGGACCGGCGGGTCATCGAGGTCGCCATCGCGGAGGCGATCCGCCGCGACCCCGACAACGTGCGCGCGACCGCCTTCATGCGGCACGTGCTGCTTCTCGACCTTCCGGCGCGCTCCGGGCCGGCCCAGCGCGCGCTCTGGATCCGCTTCGTGATGCGCTGGCAGCAGCTCGCCAGCGCGGCGATGGCCAAAGGCCAGGAGGACACGGCCTTCTACCGCCACGTGCGCGTCCTGTCGCGGAACGAGGTCGGGGCTGATCCGGCGCTTCCGCCCATCGACGCACCGGCGCTGCACGAGCTGCTGCGCTCCCGCGCGGAGCGCTGGCCACACGCGCTCTCCGCCAGCTCGACCCACGACACCAAGCGCGGCGAGGATGTCCGGGCCCGGATCGACGTCATGTCGGAGCTGAAGGAAGAGAGCGCCGAGCGGGAAGCCTCGTGGCGGCGCTGGTGCGAGGAGCGCGTCGGTCCCGCGGCGCGCGGGATCGGCCCCGACATGGCCCGCCTGCTGTTCCAGACGATCGTCGGTGCCTGGCCGAACGTCCCCGATCCCACGTTCGGCGACCGGATCGCCGCGTACGCCGTCAAGGCGGCGCGCGAGGCCAAGCGCGAGACGAGCTGGCGCCGTCCGAACGACGGCTACGAGACGGCGCTGGTCGCTTTCGCGCGGGCCATCGTCGATGCCGACGAGACCGACGTCGAGCGGCGCGGCCTCGCCGTGTTCGCCGAGAGGGTCGCGGCCCTCGGCGTGCGGGTGTCCCTGGCGCAGCGGCTGCTCACCGTGACGCTGCCCGGCGTGCCGGACCTCTACCAGGGGAGCGAGCT
>MGON01000117.1:0-3387 GCA_001795345.1 Chloroflexi bacterium RIFCSPLOWO2_02_FULL_71_16
ATGACGAGGGCGAGGATAGGTACCGCGACGAGCACGGCAAGGCAGAAAGGCAGCAGACGGGTCAGATAGAAGGAACGATGCGCCATCGGCGCCGGTACGACGTCCATCTGAGCGCCTACGACGAACGTCGGAGCGCGGCTCGTGCGTGCGGCCGATGCGGGCGAGCGGCCGCTGGCACGAACGTATGCGCCATGAAGCAGCGCCTGAACGATGACCTCGGGCCCCTCCTCGCCGACGCGGGACTCCTGATGTTCGAGTACGACGCGGACGGCTTCGTCGTCCGCGCGATCGGGAGCTGCCTCGGCGGAAGCGACCCCATGCTCGAGGTCCGGTCCGGTCTGGTCTCTCCCGAGGTGGTGCGCCGGGCCGCGGCGGGCCGGTCCGTGACCGTGCAGATCGCGGTCGGCCGGCGCCGCATCTCGGTGAAACACGAGCCGGTGCGTGGTGCCGGCGGACGGGTCGAGCGCATCGTCGCGACGGCGATCGACGTCACGAAGGCCCGCGCCCGCGCGCGAGGCGTCCCCGCCCTGATCAGGTCCCTTCCCTCCGCCTCCTAGATCGTCAACAGACCCTAGGAGTGCCGTCCACGGGAGCTTGCTCACGCGTGCGGCCGACGACGGGGCTGTACGAAGTACTCCCTCCACATGACGGAGCGCCGGCCTCCCCGGGCCGGCGCTCCCCTCGTTCGTGCGCTCAGCGCGCACCGCTTGACCGTAGCGTTGGGCGGCTTGGGCTAGCGGGGCTGGTCCTTCGGAAGCTCGCCTTCCTTCTTCGGCATCTCGGTGCCCTTGCCGGGCTGTCCGCCCTGCTTGCCGATCTCGCCGCCCTGCTTGCCAACGTCGCCCTGCTTGCCGGTGTCGTCCGGCTTCTTTTCCCACTGCGTCGCCATGCACATACCTCCGCTCCGTATTTCGCGCGTCCTGTTACAGGGCCTAGGAGGCCGGCGGCGGGAGCTTGCTCACGCCAGCGGCCGACGACGGTCCTGTACGAAGTACGTGTCGAGCAGTCGATGTGCCACGCTCTGGCACATGCCGGGGAAAGGAACGAGCGAGCGAGGCTCCGCCTGGCTCGCGCTCGGCGAGGCCAGCCGTCTGCTCGGGGTCGATCCCGACACGCTCCGGCGCTGGGCCGATGCCGGGAAGGTCGACGTCTTCACCACGCCCGGCGGTCACCGCCGCTTCCCGCGCGCCGCGATCGAGGCGATGCTTCCCCGCCCCCGCGCGCGGCGCACGCTCCTCACCGCGCTGGGCGAGCCGCCGGACCGCGTGGCCGCCGAGCTTCGCCGGCGCGTGCGCGCAGATCTCGCGGCGATGAACGAGCAGGAATGGCACGCGCGGCTCGACGAGCGATCCATCCAGTGGTTCCGCGAGCGGGGACGCCGCATGAGCGAGCTGCTGATCGGCTCGCTCGACACCGGGCGCCGCGCCGGGCGCGACCAGATGCTCGCTCAGGCGGAGGCGCTCGGCCGCGAGTACGGGATCGAGTCCGGCAAGCGCGGCCTGTCGATCGGCGAGGCCACGCAGGCCTTCCTCTTCTTCCGCGCGCGCTTCATGGCGGAGATCGCCACGATCGCCCGGCGTCGCGCGCTCGATGCCGACCGGGCGACGACCCTCTTCGAAGAGGCGGATCAGGCGCTTGACGGGGTGATCGTCGCGCTCGTCGAGGGGCACCGGAGCCCGGCGCGGCGCCGCTGACCGCGACGCCGTAGGCTGTCGCGCATGCCACCCGCCTCCGGCCTGCATGCGCGCGCGCTCGCGGCGATCGACGAGCACCGCGACGGCCTCATCGAGCTTTCGCTGCGGATCCACCGCACGCCGGAGCTCGGCTACCAGGAGCGGCAGGCGGCGGAATGGCTGGCGACGTTCCTCGAGGGCGCCGGATTCGAGGTCCAGCGCGCCTATGCGGGCGTCGAGACGGCCTATCGGGGCGATGCCGCCGGCAAGGGCCCCGGCCCGACCGTCGCGGTGCTCTCCGAGTACGACGCGCTCGCCGACATCGGCCACGCTTGCGGGCACAACCTCATCGCGATCATGGGCGTCGCCGCGGCCGTGGGCGTGCGCGCGGTCATGGGCCAGCTTCCTGGGAAGATCGCCGCGATCGGCACTCCCGCCGAGGAGGGCGGCGGCGGGAAGGTGGCGATCCTGAAGGCCGGCGGCTTCGACGACGTGGACGCGGCGATGATGATCCACCCTTCGAGCCGCACGCTCGCGATGCGCGGTTCGCTCGCCTCGAGCCGTGTGGACGTCGAGTTCCGGGGCAAGGCGGCACACGCCGCGGCGCAGCCGGACCGTGGCATCAACGCGCTCGACGGGATCATCACGACGTTCAACGCGGTCAACGCCATGCGCCAGCAGCTGCGGTCGGACGCGCGCGTCCACGGGATCATCACGAGCGGCGGCAGCGCCGCCAACATCATCCCGGACTATGCGGCGTCGAAATGGAGCGTCCGCGCGCTCGACCACGCGTACCAGCAGGAGGTCCTGAATCGGTTCATCGCGTGTGCGGAGGGCGCGGCCACCGCGACCGGCACGACGGTCAAGGTGACGGTCCACGAGAACTCGAGCTACGAGAACATGGTGCCCTCGACGCCGATCTCGGAGCGGTGGGCGAAGCACCTGGCGGGTCTCGGCGTCCCGGTGATGGCCACGTCGCCCGACGAGCGCATGGGCTCGACGGACATGGGCAACATCAGCCGGGTCATTCCGTCGATCCACCCCTACATCGCGATCGCACCTGAGGGCACGCCCGGGCACTCGACCGCCTTCCGCGACGCGGCCGCCACGCCGCAAGCGCTCGAGAACGCGCTCGCCGCGGGGAAGGCGATGGCCCTGGCGGCGATCGATCTGCTCGCGGAGCCGTCGCTGATGAAGGCGGCGCTCGAGGAGTTCGAGAAGCGGCGCAATGACGGCGTCGTGAAGGGCCGAGGGTCGGCATAGGCCGCGACCTCCGCCGTCTCATCGCGGCGGGATCGCTCTCCGGCGTCGGTCTCGGCCTCGCGACGCCCATCCTTCCGCTGTACCTCCGCGAGCTGGGTGCGTCCGCCGCGGACACGGGCACGGTCATCGGCGTCGGCCTGCTCGCGGCGGGGATCGGCGCGATCCCACTGGGCCTCGCAGCGGACCGCTTTGGCGACCGGCGTGTCATGGTCGGCATCGCCGGGGCGGGCGGTGCCGGCCTGGCCGCGCTGCTGCCGCTCACCACGTGGCCGGGCGCGTTCGCGGGGTCGGTGCTGCTCTGGACGTCGACGACCCTCGGGCCGGTGATGAGCGCGCGGGTGATGGCCGGAGCCTCACGCGACGTGATGGCGCGCTCCATGGGCGCGCTGCTCGCGGCTTCGTTCATCGGCAGCACCGTCGCGTCGCCGTTCGCAGGCGCGCTCGCCGCCGG
>MGON01000117.1:3505-5677 GCA_001795345.1 Chloroflexi bacterium RIFCSPLOWO2_02_FULL_71_16
GCGACATCGCGGCCATCCCGCTCGAGCGCGTCGGCCTGCACGTCGCGCTCATGGGCGTCGGCACCGCGATCTTCGCGTTCGTCTCCGGTCGCGTCGCCGACGCGTTCGGCACCTCCGCTGCCGTTCTCATGGACGGCGCCATCCTCGCGCTCGGCGCGGTGGCGCTCGTCCTCCTGGCGGGCAGCGAGATCGCCGTGGCGCTGGCGATCGTGCTCGTGGGCGCCAACCTCGCGCTCCTCCCGGTCCTGACCGCGGCCGTGGAGCCGCATCTCTCCGTCGCGCGACGCGCCGCCGGCGCCGCCGCGCTGGGCTTCGCCTTCGGCCTGGGCGCGAGCGCCGCCAGCGTCCTCGCGGGAACGCTCTACGAGGTGGACGCCGCGCTGCCGTATCTCGCGACCGCCGCGCTCGCGCTCCCGGTGACCACGATGCTCGCCGTGGCGATCGCCCGCGTCGCGCGGAGCGGCACGGGTATCCCTGTGCTACGTTCGGGATCCCTGTGACCTCGACCGTCGTGGACCGCGCCGCCAACGCGCATCTCGCGCAGTGGGTCGACGAGATGGCGCGGATGTGCAAGCCGGACCGGATCCACTGGTGCGACGGATCCGAGGCCGAGCGCGACCGGCTCCTCCGGGAAGCCCTCGATGCGGGGACGCTGCTGGCGCTCGACCCGGCGAAGCGGCCGGGCAGCTACTACCACCGCTCGAACCCCAACGACGTCGCCCGCACCGAGGAGCTCACCTTCGTGTGCACGCCGACGCGCGAGGAAGCCGGCCCCACGAACAACTGGCTGGAGCCGCGCGAGATGTACCGGAAGCTCGCGGCGATCTTCGACGGCTCGATGAAGGGACGGACGATGTACGTCGTCCCCTACATCATGGGTCAGCCGGACTCGCCGTTCGCCAAGGTCGGCGTCGAGATCACCGACTCGGTGTACGTGGCCCTCAACATCCGGATCATGGCGCGCATGGGCGCCGTGGCGCTCGAGCGGCTCGGATCCTCGGACGACTTCAACCGCGGGCTCCACTCGGTCGCGGACTGCGACCCGGCGCGCCGCTACATCGCGCACTTCCCGCAGGACAACGCCATCTGGTCCGTCGGCTCGGGCTACGGCGGCAACGCGCTCCTCAACAAGAAGTGCCTCGCGCTGCGGATAGCTAGCTACCAGGCCCGCAACGAGGGCTGGCTGGCGGAGCACATGCTGCTGCTCGAGGCCACGAGCCCCGAGGGCGAGGTGCGCTACATCGCCGCGGGCTTCCCGAGCGCGTGCGGCAAGACGAACCTGGCGATGCTCCTGCCGCCGCCGGTGTTCGATGGGTGGCGCATCCGCACCCTCGGCGACGACATCGTGTGGCTGCGCATCGGCGACGACGGGCGCCTCTACGCCGTCAACCCGGAGGCCGGGTTCTTCGGGGTCGCCCCCGGCACGAGCGAGGCGACGAATCCGACCGCCATGCGGATGCTGGAGCACGACGCCATCTTCACGAACGTCGCGCTCACGCCGGACATGGACGTGTGGTGGGAGGGGATCGACGGAGCGCCGGATCGGCTGACCGACTGGCGCGGCCGCGACTGGCGCAGGGGCGCGCGCGAGCCGGCGGCGCATCCGAACGCCAGGTTCACCGTGCCGCTCGAGAACAACCCGATGCTCTCGCCTGCGGTGAACGACCCGCACGGCGTCCCGGTCTCCGCGCTGCTCTTCGGCGGCCGGCGCTCAACGACCGTGCCCCTGGTGCTCGAATCCTTCAACTGGACGCACGGCGTGTACCTCGCCGGCACGATGGGCTCCGAGACGACCGCGGCGAAGACGGGCACCGTCGGCGTGCTGCGCCGCGACCCCATGGCCAACATCCCCTTCGTCGGCTACGACATGGGCACGTACTTCCAGCACTGGTTGGAGATGGGCGCGCGCATGGCGCATCCGCCGCGCCTGTTCCTGGTGAACTGGTTCCGCAAGGACGAGCGGGGCAAGTACCTGTGGCCCGGCTACGGCGAGAACATGCGCGTGCTCAAGTGGGTCCTCGACCGCAGCGACGGCCGCGCCGGCGCGCGCGAGACGGCGGTCGGCTGGACCCCGCGTCCGAGCGACCTCGACCTGCGCGAGCTGCCGGGCGACCCCGCCGCGGTCGAGGCCGCGCTGCGCGTCGATCCGGACGAGTGGCGCGAGGAGCTGGC
>MGON01000117.1:5769-8863 GCA_001795345.1 Chloroflexi bacterium RIFCSPLOWO2_02_FULL_71_16
GGCCCCGCGGACTAGAAGCACCGGGAGGGCAACTCAGCTCCCCCAGCTGATCGCTCCGCCAGAGCGATCGAGTGGTACCGTAGGGATGTGCGGATCATCGCCTCGCCGCTCGCGCTGCGCCTGTTGGTCGCCCTCGCCGCCGGCCGCGGACTTTCGCTGGTCGAGGCCGCGCACGCCATCGGTGCGTCTGTCAGCGGTACGAAGAAGGCGCTCGGGATCCTGCTGTCGGATGGCCTTGCCGTCCGGTCGGGCACTCGCTACGAGCTGGTCGGCCCCGCTGCGCGGGAGCTCACTGGTTTCGCGACCGCGTCGCTTCCGGCCGACGAGGTCCTGAGGTCGACCGCCGCAGGGACCGGCGTGATCGAATTCGTTGGCATCGATGGGGACGACGTCCTGGTCGTGTTCAGCCGCGGTTCCGACCCCCTCGAGGAGAGTCGGGCCGCCCGGCGGTTCCAGGAGGTCCTGGGTGGATCTGGCAGGCGAGCGGTCTTCCGTTCCCACGACGACGTGCGTCGAAGCCTGCGCGACGACGAGCACCGGCTCGGTGAGTACCTGAGGTTCCGACCGATCCTCGGCGACCCCGCCGCGGCCTTCCCGCGAACGCGCGACCGGGCGTCCCGGGCAAGGCCATCGCGCCGCCTGCGGGACGCGCTCCCGAAGCTCTCGCGGCGTCGCCGGGCAGCGCTCAGGGCACGCTACGGGCTCGCCTCGGCCACGCTGTTCGGGTCGGCGGCCAGGGGTCAGCTGGGGCCGGCGAGTGACATCGACGTCGCCGTCCGCTTCTCAGGCCCGCCGAAGCTCCGCGACCTCCTCGATCTGGAGCGCGAGCTCGAGGATGCGTTCGACAGGGACGTCGACATCGTCCTTCAGGACAGCGTGAAGCCCCGGCTGCGGCGCGAGATCGAGCGCAGTGGCGTGCCGCTTCTCCCGTGAACGAGGAAGGTGGGCGCGCCGAGCAGGCGCTCCAAGGCATGTTCGAGAACGCGGCGAAGGCGCTTCAGTACCACCGCGAGGCGGGCGCGGGCTGGCGAGACGACGAGAAGACGGTCGACGCGATCCTCCGCCGCATCGGGAACCTCGGTGAGGCCGCCAAGCGGATGCCCGTGGCTCGGCGGGCCGACCACGAACGGATCGCGTGGCGCGAGATCATCGGCATGCGCGACCGTGTGATCCACGGCTACGACGACGTCGACCCGGACATCCTCGGCGACGTGCTGGAGCACGATCTGCCCGAGCTCATGGAGCAGCTGCGGCAGCTCGGGGTCGAGTAGGATCTCTGGGCGAGGGATGGAAGGGCTGATCCGGCGGCCCCGCTGCGGTCGTATTGGGTCGCGCAGCTGATGCCGACCCAGACGGGCCACCTCGTGCTGGCCGATATCTCCGGGTACACGGCGTTCGTGGCCGAGACCGAGCTGGAGCACTCCCGCGAGATCCTCAACGAGCTGCTCGAGACGCTCGTGCGCGGCCTCGCCGAGCACCTGCGGATCGGGCAGATCGAGGGCGACGCCATCTTCGCGCTGGGCGAGACGATCCCCGAGGACCCCAACGCGTGGCTCGAGGGGATATTCATCCGGTTCCACCGACACTTGAACGCGATCAAGCGCGTGTCCACGTGCCCGTGCAGGGCGTGCGTCAGCGTTGGCAGTCTCACGCTGAAGTTCATCTGCCACTACGGCGAGTACCTGCCGCAGAGCTTCCTGGGCAAGGAGACCTTCGTCGGGAACGCGGTGAACCAGGTGCACCGGCTTCTCAAGAACAAGGTGCCATCGCGCGAGTACCTGCTCGTGACGAAGGAGACCCTCGACCACTTCCCGCGCGAGATGCGCGCGACGTTCACGCCGCACCGCGAGGAGTACGACCTCGGTGCGGTGGAGTGCGGCTGGCTCGACCTCGCACCGCTGCGGAAGGACCCGCGCGCGGACGAAGAGGTCAAGATCGTCGATGCCGACCGCGCCCAGCTGAGCTTCGAGCGCGTCTTCAACGCGCCCACGGAGCGTCTCTGGGCGCTCCTCACCGATCCTGCGGTACGCGCGCGGTGGATGGGGCCCGACGTGAGGCGGGTCGACCGCCTGCCCGGGGCGCGCCGCACGCTGGTCGGGAGCGAGTACCACTGCCACCACGGTCAGGATGAGCTAGCGGTCTTCCGGATCATGGAGGCGAGGCGCCCCGCGCAGATGACCGCCGTCATCAACGTCGAAGGGATGCTCGTCTGGAACACGACGACGCTCGAGGACCTGCCGGAGGGCCGCACGAAGCTCGTGAGCCGCTACCACTTCGGCGAGGGTCTGCCGGAGGAGGTCCTGGCGATGGGAAAGAAGGGGTTCGAGGACTACGAGCGCTATGCCCTCCCGACCATCGCGCGAGAGATCGAGCGCGGCACGGAGGCGGTCGCGCCGGCGTAGCCCGTGTGCCTGCGAGTAGAGATGGGCCGTCGCGGAGCTCGGAGCCGCGCCGCGCGCCGAGCGTTCCGATCTTCCGGGGTGGGAACGGCGTCCGGCCAGGGATCGACGTCACGTCGAACCGCGCTCTGCTGGAAGCGCTCGATGAGGAGCGATCGCTCGAGCAGCTACGGTGATCCTGCTCGACGCCAACATCCTTCTGGCTGCGCACCGTGAGGACCATCCCCAACACGCGCTTGTCCGGCCGTGGTTCGACGAAATGCTGCGGCGCGACGAGCCGTTCACGGTGGCGGATGCGACGTGGGCATCATTCATCCGGATCGCGACGAACCGCCGGATCTTCAGCGTGCCGACGCCGCTCGACGAAACCTTCGGCTTCCTGAGGTCCGTCCGCAGTCAGCCGCAGCACGTCGCCATGACGCCGGGCGAGCGACACCTCGAGATCTTCGAGCGGCTGTGCCACACGGCCGACGCGGTCGGCGACCTCGCCGCTGATGCCTATGTCGCCGCCGTCGCCATGAGCAGGACCTGGAGGTCGTCTCGCTCGACCGTGACTTCGCGCGCTTCCCGGACCTTCGCTGGCGCCGACCCGGCTGACACCAGGGACGTGGATCGCGGCGCCGACGAGCAGGACAGCCTCTTCGATCAGGTCGTCAGGACGAGGAGGCGGCTAGTACGTACACGAGGGCCGCGAT
>MGON01000118.1:0-250 GCA_001795345.1 Chloroflexi bacterium RIFCSPLOWO2_02_FULL_71_16
TGTGGCCACGGGCCCAGCGCATGCGCTGGCGGATCAGCTGGCGGATCTGCGACACGCACTCGGAGGGCGCCTGGATGTACGGCGTGTAGAGGACCTTGTAGCCGGCCAGATAGAGGCGGATCGTGAGCTCCCAGTCCTCCGTGATCGACGTCGACCACCCGAGGCGCCGGAGCACGTCGGCGCGGATCATGTAGACCGAGCCACTGATCATCTTCATCGTGCCGAAGAGCTCCTGGGCGGCGCGCTCGAG
>MGON01000118.1:339-742 GCA_001795345.1 Chloroflexi bacterium RIFCSPLOWO2_02_FULL_71_16
CCGCCAGCCGGTCGCCGTTCGTGGGAACGCCCGCCGCGACCGTGCGCAGGTCGCCGTGGTGGTAGCCGTGGCCGTTCTCGCCGCTCGGCCCCGGCAGCCGCCCGAAGTAGTCGAGGAAGTGCCAGATGGCGTCGGGCGGGGGGATGAAGTCCGCGTCGAAGATCATGACGTACTCGGTCCGCTCGTCCATCCGCTTGAGCGCTTCCTGGAGCGCGCCGCCCTTGAAGCCCTTCCGGGTGGGCCGGTGGAGGATGCGGACGCGCGGGTGATCCTTCCAGCGGGCGAGGATCTCGACGGCCTCCGGGTCGGTGGAATCGTCGGCGACGATCACCTCGTAGTTCTCGTAGTCGAAGCTGGTGCACGCCGTGAGCAGCCGGTCGACGACGCGCCGCTCGTTGTACAT
>MGON01000118.1:845-1567 GCA_001795345.1 Chloroflexi bacterium RIFCSPLOWO2_02_FULL_71_16
CCAGCACCGCGGCCGTAGTGATGTAGTAGCGCAGGGCGTACGTGAAGAAGAAGAAGCCGCACAGGAGCGCGGCGATCGCGAAGAAGTGCTTCAGGTCGAGCGCGTCGCGGAACCACCACATGAAGGCGCCGAGCAGGAAGAGCGCGGGCACCCCCACCGCGGTCGCGAACGGGAGCGCCTCCTTCGGTGCGCCGATCGGCGGCACGTTGACGTCCGCCCGCGGCTGCCAGCAGCGCTCGACCGCGAAGCGGAGCTCCGACGCCAGAACGGTGAAGCGGGTGAGCCGGAGGCCGGTGGCCTCCTGCGCCTCCCAGGCCCCCGCCTCGTCGCCGGGGTCGACCATCGCGAGCACGCCTTCGTGCTCCCACGCCGCGATGAGCATGAGGTCGTGGCGCTCCTGGATCTCTCGCGGGATCGCGCGCGCGGCGACGTCGTCGATGAGCACGGGATGCGCGGTCCCGGCGACCGCCTCCTCCGCGGATCTGAATGGCTCCCCGTCGACCGGGTAGGTCGTGAGCCGGATGAGCGGCGCGGAGGACGCGCGCGCCAGCGCGTCGGCCACGACGTCCTCAGGCACACGCGTCCGTCGGAGGAGGCATTGCGCGAGGTGCTCGCCCTCCTCGCGCTCGGCTATCGCGGCGTCGAGGTCGTTCGCGGAGATAGCTTCCGACAAGACGAGAGCGCGTGCCGCGCGGGTCCAGACCGGCGAGAGCTCGCGCAGC
>MGON01000118.1:1609-7865 GCA_001795345.1 Chloroflexi bacterium RIFCSPLOWO2_02_FULL_71_16
TGTCCTCGGGATGGGAGACCCCTTGGCGCTTGCGTCGATCCGATGGCAAGGGCGTACCAAGGGGGACAGCCGCGGCGCACATACGCCGATGTTCGCGGTGGACCTATTAGCGATCGGTGAGCAAAGAGCGAGCCGCCGGGCGGCGGCTCGCTCTTTCGTGGGAGATGAGGAGGCTAGTTGACCCGCTGCTGCGCGATGGACGCCTCGGCGACGCGCTCGAGCACGTGCCCCTGGCCGCGCTTCGGGTCGCGCACGCCGCGCGCCTCGTCCTCCATGAGCTCGACGAACGCGTCGACGATGACCTGGTTGAACTGCGTGCCGGCGCAGCGCCTCAGCTCAGCGAGGGCCGCAGCCCGGGACATCGCCGGTCGGTACGCGCGGTTCGAGGTCATGGCGTGGAAGCTGTCCGCCACCGTGATGATCTGAGCGGCGAAGGGGATCTGGTCGCCGCGGAGCCCGTGGGGGTAGCCCTTCCCGTCGTAGCGCTCGTGATGCGCCTCGACGATCGGTCGGACGCGCTCGAGCGTCGGGACGTGGGCGAGCAGGTTCGCACCGATCGTGGTGTGCTCTTTCATCTCCTCCCACTCGCCCGGCGTGAGCTGGCCCGTCTTCCCGAGGATCTGCTCGGGGATGCCGATCTTGCCGATGTCGTGGAAGAGCGCCGCCAGCTGTACCGAGGCGACGTCCTCCTCCGGGAGGCCGAAGCGCCGGGCGAGGCCGACCGCGTGGAACATGGTGGCCGTCGAGTGCCCCTGGGTGTACTTGTCCTTGGCTTCCAGCGCGCCCACGAGCGCCCCGATGACCGATAGGTGCGACTCCTCGAGACGCACGTTCGTGGTCTCGAGCGTCCGGTTGAGGGTCTCCAGCTCGTTGTTGCGCTTGCGCAGCTCCTTCGACTTCGCCATGTAGAGCTTGAACGAGTACCAGGCGACGCCGAGCGGCATGATGAACGCGATAGCACCGAAGAGCTGCAGCGACTGGTAGGCCAGCGCGAGCGCGGCGCCGTTCACGCCGGTCGCGAGCCAGTTCACGATCATCCACGAGTAGTTCTCGCGGTAGATCTCGACGAAGCGGTGGCCGGTGCTGAACGAGATGACCATGGTGACGAGGCCGCTGTTCACGGCGAAGTACACGAGGCTGGATACGGCGACGGCGAGGAGGGTCGGGACGATCTCGCCGGGCGGCACCTGACCGCCGACGAGCTGGTAGGTCGTGGACGCCAGGAACGCGGAGATCGTCAGCGACCCGGTGTTGAACGCGATCTTCTCGAAGGGCTTGCGCTTGGGCGTGACCGCGTTCACCGCGGCGGCCGCGAGGTTCACGAGGATGGCGATGGGCGTCCCGTACAGGACGTAGGCGGCGATCGTCGCCGCGAACGCGACCGATACCGCGCTGCTGCGGAAGAGGAAGACCGGCAGCCGCTGCGCGCCGGCCGCCAGGATCCCGAGGAGCAGGACCGTGATCGGGTCCGCGATGGCGGTCCCGAGGTTCAGGGTGCTCCACGCGATCACCAGGGCACCGACGCCGGCGACACCGCCGATGTACGCGGTACGGAGGTCGGTCTTGGGCATGTCGAGCGTCCGCTCCTGCACCGCTCTCACCTTAGTCCAGCTTGGCCCAGCTACTCGTCCCAGACAGGGCTCCGATATTCAGGTCGTCAACGCTTTCCCAGGTGATGCCTTCCCAGGTGATGTTCTCCCAGGTGATGCCCTCCCAGGTGAGGTTCTCCCAGCTGATGTTCTCCCAGGTGACGTTGTCCCAGGTGATGTTCTCCCAGGTGATGCCCTCCCAGGTGACGTTGTGGCTGTCGACGCCGCCGTTGTATCCGAGGTCCTTCCACACGAGGGGCTGGCCCTCGATGAAGCGGCGCATGTCCTTGGCGAAGGAGTCGCTCACGCGGCCCGCGCCGTACTCGCGGTCGGTGCCGATCGATCCGACGGTCGCCGCGACGTCGACGCGTCCGGCTCCCTGGGCCTGGAGGGAGAAGCCCGAGACGTCGCTCGCGCCGCTCTTGAGACGCTTCTTGATCTGGTTCGGTGCGAGCGTCGGGTTCCGCTCGAGCATGAGAGCGACCGTGCCGGCGACGACCGGTGCGGCCATCGAGGTCCCGGAGAGGGTGAAGTAGCCGGGGCCTCCGTCGGTCCCGTCCACCCGGCGCTCTGGGTACTGCGTGTCGAGGGTGCTGCCCGGCGAGCGCAGGCTGACCATCCGGCGGCCAGGCGCCGAGACGTCCGGCTTGGTCAGGCTGTCGTACGCGGTACGCCCGCGGGAGCTGAAGCTCGCGATCGTGTCGTCGAGCGTCGCCGCGGTCTGGGCGTCGTCGATCGCGCCGACGCTGATGACGAACGGGTCGTTCGCCGGCGACGTGATCGTGCCGCCTGCCGATCCCGAGTTGCCGGCCGATACGAGGATCGTGACCCCGGCGAACGTGAGGACCTCGACCGCGGTGGCCAGCGGGTCGAGCTTGTAGCTCTTCGTCACCGGCGCGCCGAGCGAGAGGTTGACGACCTTCACGTTGTAGGTCGACTTGTTGCGGAGGATCCACTGGAGACCGCGCAGGACGACCGACGTGTTCGAGCTGCCGTTCGCGTCGATGACCCTGACGTCGATGATGTTGGCGCCCGGCGCCACGCCGGTGATAGCGCCCCCGGAGCTCGTGCCGTCGCCCGCGACGAGGCCGGCGACGTGCGTGCCGTGACCGCCCGGGTCGCCGAGGGGGCTCGCCGAGACCGTCGGTGCCGCCTGTGTGAAGTCGATCGCGGCGACGATGCGGTCGCCGAGGTCGGGATGCGCCGCCACGCCGCTGTCGACGACGGCGACGCCGATGCCGCGGCCGGTGACGTTGTACTGCGTCCAGGCCTGCGGCGCGTTGATGCTCAGGAGCCCGGGGGACGTCGCGTTCGCCGCGTCCGCCACCGGATCCCACTGGGCCGTGAACTTCACGTCCGCGAACACGTAGTCGACCGCGCTGCTGTTGCTGAGGTCGAGCAGGGCCTTTCCGCTCAGGGTCGCCGACGCACCGCCGACGATCCCGAGAACGTGCTTCGGCTTGCCGCCGGCCTTCTGGACCTCGTCGCCCGCGCGCCGACCTCGGTCGTCGCGCTGTGCCTTCGTCTTCTTCTGGTCGGGGACCGACCGCACGATGACGTCGTAGTCGGCCTCCGGGTCCGCGAGGGCCTGCCTCAGCAGCCCAGGATCGACCTTGCTTTCGTCGTACGAACGTGCCTCCACACGCCCGCCGACCCCCGAGAGCGTGATCGCGAGGATGAGCGTGAGGGACAGCCATCTCTTCCACATGGGAGCCATCCTCGCCGGGGCCTATTAGCGACCTATTGGGAGAGGGCTATTCCCGACCGTGGGCCGTATCGGACCGGGATCACCGAGCGATCACGCGGACCGGCGCGATCCGACCGCCGATCGGCGCGTCCTTGCCGCGGAGCTTCTCGTAGAGCTGCGTGGTGTCCCGCTCCGGCTGCGCGCCGAGCTCGCTCCGGAGGAGGTGCACCAGGGAGCGGTAGTGGCGCTCGATGAGGGCGGTGTCCCCGCTGGCGCGATAGGCGCGCATCAGCAGGCGGTGGACATGTTCGTCGTAGGGCTCGCGCTCGAGGAACCTGCGGCAGGCCGTCGCGGCCGCGGCGCCGTCCTCGCGCTCGAGCTCGAGCTCCGCGAGCTGACGAAGCGCCGACAGGTGCTGCCGGACCAGGTCCTCACGGCGTTCGGCGACCCACTCGGCGTCCAGGTCGGTTAGCAGGTCAGCGCGGTAGAGCGCCGTGCCCGCCCGGAACAGGCGAACGGCGTCATCGCCGCGACCCGCGCGGCGGAACCGGTTCGCCTCGTGTAGGAGCAGGGCGAACACGTCGATGTCGATGGGCGACCTGTCGCTCGTGACGAGCTGGTATCCGCCCTCCGTCCGCACGGTCGGCGCGGTCTCGGCCTTCGTCGAAGCGAGGGCCTTGCGGAGGGAGTGGACCGTGAAGTGGAAGTTGCTGATCCCGCTCCCCGGCTCCGTCTCCGGCCAGAGCAGCTCGATGATCTCGTCCCGCGCGAGCGAGCGCTCGCGATGCATGAGGAGCAGGCTGAAGAGCTCCTTCGCCTTGGAGGTGCGCCAGGCGCGGTCGCTGATCCGCTGGCCGCCGATGCGGACGTCGAGCGCCCCCAGCAGCGACACCTGCAGCCCGGCGCGCACGGGCGCGACCTGCTCCAGGGCGGCGGGCTGGGTCAACAGGTCACGGACGGTCGGGACCTCGTGCTCCGGGATCCCCAGCGCGCCGATCCGATCGCGCAGCCAGCTCGCCAGCGCCGGCCGCATCGTGAAGACGCCCCGGTCACCCTCGGCCGCGAGCGCGAGCACCGCTCGCCGCAGGTACGCCGCGGCACCGGCCTGATCGGGATCGAGCTGCGCGGAGAGGACGCAGGCGGCGTTCTCGATGGCCGCCGCGCCGACGCGTCGCCCGGCCTCGGCCGCGTCCCAGTACGCCGCCAGCGCGCCCGTCAGGTCGCCGGCGGCTTCCAGGACCGACCCGCGCGCCAGCGCGATCGACGCGACGATGTGGGCGTCGCGGCCGGCTCCGAGCACGGCCTCGGCCGCGCGCAGGGCCTCCCGTGCCCGTGAGGTGTCGCCGCGTGCCGCGCGCCTCTCGGCCACGGCGGCATGCAGCGCCGCCGTCGCGTGGTGCTCGCAGCGGGAGCGCATGAGCTGGACCGCGCTCTCATACGCCTCATCGCTCTTCGCCGTGTTCCCCAGGAGGCCCTCGATGAGCGCCAGCGCTCGGAGGCTCGCCGCCTCGGCGTCGCGGAGCCCCGCCTCCCGGGCGAGCGCGAGCCCGCCGCTGAGCGTGTCGACGGCCTCGTCCGTGTCACCCCTGCGGGCGCGTAGCTCCACGAGGCCCGCCTGCGCTTCGAGGATCTGGCCGAGCTCGGCCCCCGCGCCGCGCGCATCGAGGACCTCGACGAAGGCGCGCTGCGCCTCCGACAGGCGGCCCTGATCCAGGTGGATCCGCCCGAGCGAACACCGCTCACGGGCCTGGGCCCTGGGGTCACCGAGCACCGCGAACACGTACTCGGCCTTGGTGTGCGCATCGACGGCGGCCTCGATGTCGCCCGCGTCGCGCCTCGCGAGCCCGAGCAGGCGCAGCGCGCGACCACGCGCGTGTGAGGCGCCGTCCTCGAGCTCGGCGAGCGTCTGGGTCAGCAGCTCGATCGCACCCGCGGTCCGGCCGATCCGGTGGAGCGCTCCGGCGGCCGCGATCCGCGCCGCCGCGGCAAGCTCGAGGTCACCGCCCTCGCGCGCACGCTCGGCAGCCGAGCGGCAGAGATCTATTGCGCGCGCGTGGTCCTGGGTGGCCAGCAGGAGACCGCGGGCCAGGTCGAGCGCCGGCAGCGACACGGCGGCCGGGAAGCGCATGATCCATGACCGCAGTCGATCGAGCTCGCCGCGTTCGACGGCGCCCTCGGCCTCGAGCGCGACGACCCTGGCGGCGCGGGTCTCGTCGCCGGCCGCCAGGTAGCGCTCGACCGCGTCTTCCACGTGACGATCGGACAGCGCCATAGCGGCAACAGCCGCTCCCTCACCCACCGATGGGACCGTATGGCCGAGCCCTGCTCACGGACACTCGCAACTCCATGGGGTACGTACCCCGCATCTGCGGGAGGTCCATCGGCCCTATGCCCTACGAAGCGACCGCGGCGCTGACCGCGTTCTTCCCGCTGCGCTTCACCGTGATCAGCCGCTTGTCGGCGTGGTGGATGAGGTCTCGCAGGTCGACGCCGTTCGGGGGAGCGACGGCCACGCCGCAGGACAGGGTCAGCTGCCGGCCGGCGGCGAGGGACAGCATCACGACGGAGCGCAGGATCCGCCGGCAGACCCGCTCCGCCTCATCGCTCTCGCAGCGGTCGAGGAGCAGCACGAACTCGTCGCCGCCGTACCGTGCGGCCAGATCGTGGGGACGCAGGTTCGCTCGGATCGCGCTCGCGACGATCTGCAGCATGCGATCGCCGGCCTGATGCCCGAGGCTGTCGTTGACCTCCTTGAAGCCGTCCAGGTCGAGGATCGCGACCGCGCAGTGGCCCCCGTTCTCGACCGTGCGCTCCAGCCGATCGGCGGCGAGGGCGTTGAACGCCCGCAGGTTGAACAGGCTCGTCAGATGGTCGTGCTGGGCCTCTTCCCTCATCCGGTCGATGTCCTCGCGGTCCGCGCCGTAGAGGAAGACCAGCCCGACGCTGAGGAGCGCGGTGGTCGCGACCTCGGCGATCCGGG
>MGON01000119.1:0-1321 GCA_001795345.1 Chloroflexi bacterium RIFCSPLOWO2_02_FULL_71_16
CGAGATCTTCGACGAATTCAAGCGTCAGCTCCCGGACATCGACCCGGATGAGACGCAGGAATGGCTCGATTCCCTCGACGCGCTCGTGCGCGCCGGCGGCGTCGAGCGGGCCCGTTTCGTCCTCTACAAGCTGCTGAAGCGGGCGCGCCAGCTCCAGGTCGGTCTCCCGGCGCTGACCCAGACCCGGTACATCAACACCATCTCTCCCGAGCAGGAGCCCGACTTCCCCGGGGACGAGGACATGGAGCGCCGGATCCGCCGGATGATCCGCTGGAACGCGGTCGCGATGGTCCTCCGGGCGAACCACCACTACCCAGGCATCGGCGGGCATCTCGCGACGTACGCCTCGGCCGCCTCGCTCTACGAGGTCGGGTTCAACTGGTTCTTCCGCGGCAAGGACGACGGCCGCGCCGGGGACCAGATCTTCTACCAGGGGCACGCCGCGCCCGGCATCTACGCCCGCGCGTTCCTCGAGGGCCGCGTGACGGTCGACCAGCTCGACCACTTCCGGCGCGAGGCGCTCGAGAGCGGTCTCTCGAGCTATCCGCATCCACGCCTCATGCGCGAGTTCTGGGAGTTCCCGACGGTCTCGATGGGCCTCGGCCCTCTCGCGGCCATCTACCAGGCCCGCTTCAACCGCTACCTCCATCACCGCAGCCTCGCGGACACCAGCGGCTCGCGCGTCTGGTGCTTCGTCGGGGACGGCGAGATGGACGAGCCCGAGTCGCAGGGCGGCCTGCGCCTGGCCGGCCGCGAGGGGCTCGACAACCTCGTCTTCGTCGTGAACTGCAACCTTCAGCGCCTCGACGGGCCTGTGCGGGGGAACGGCAAGATCGTGCAGGAGCTCGAGGCGCTCTACCGCGGGGCAGGCTGGAACGTCATAAAGGTCCTCTGGGGCCGCGAGTGGGACGACCTCCTCGCGCGCGACGTCGACGGCGTGCTCGTCACCAAGATGAACGAATGGCTCGACGGGGACTCCCAGCGCATGGCCATCGCCGACGGCGCGACCATCCGCCGCGAGTTCTTCGGATCCGACCATCGTCTGCTGAAGCTGGTGGAACACCTCTCCGACGACGAGATCCAGCGGCTGCGCCGCGGCGGCCACGACTACCGGAAGGTGTACGCGGCGTACTCGTACGCGGCGCGGCACAAGGGGGCGCCGACGGCGGTCCTCGCCCAGACGGTCAAGGGCTGGGCGCTCGGACCGAGCGTCGAGGCCCGGAACGTGACCCACCAGGCCAAGAAGATGTCCATCGACGAGCTCCGGATCTTCCGCGACCGCCTCGAGCTGCCCATCCCGGACGGCCAGCTCGAGGATCCG
>MGON01000119.1:1356-2437 GCA_001795345.1 Chloroflexi bacterium RIFCSPLOWO2_02_FULL_71_16
GCGCTGGGCGGCCCGGTGCCGAAGCGTGTCGTACGCGGCCACAGCGTCTCCGTACCGGACGCGTCGGCGTTCGCGGAGTTCCCGAAGGGCAGCGGGTCGGCCGCGGCGTCGACGACGATGGCCTTCACGCGCCTGCTGCGGAACCTCACGCGCGACAAGACGATCGGGAAGCGCGTCGTGCCGATCATCCCGGACGAGGCCCGCACGTTCGGCATGGACCCCCTCTTCAAAGAGCTGGGCATCTACTCCCCGCTCGGCCAGCGCTACACGCCGGTCGATGCCGAGACACTGCTGCCCTACCGCGAGGCGGTCGAGGGCCAGATGATCGAGGAAGGCATCACCGAGGCGGGCTCGATGGCGACGTTCACGGCCGCCGGGACGTCCTACGCCACTCACGGCGAGCCGACGATCCCGTTCTACGTCTTCTACTCGATGTTCGGCTTCCAACGGACCATGGACCAGATCTGGGCGTTCGGCGACGCACGCGGGCGCGGCTTCATGATGGGCGCGACCGCTGGCCGCACGACGCTGAACGGCGAGGGGCTGCAGCACCAGGACGGGCACAGCCATCTCCTGGCCTCCGCGATCCCGAACATACGCGCCTACGATCCGGCGTTCGCCTACGAGACGGCGGTGATCGTGCGCGATGGCCTGCGGCGGATGCTCGAGGGCGGCGAGGACGTCTTCTACTACATCACCCTCTACAACGAGAACTACCCGATGCCCCCGTTGCCCAGCGATGACGAGGTCGAGGACGGGATCGTCCGGGGCCTTTACCTGTTCCGGAAGGGCCACGAGGGCCGCCGGCGCGTGACGCTCCTCGGCTCGGGGCCGATCCTGGTGGAGATGCTTCGCGCGCAGGAGACGCTCCAGGACCGCTACGAGGTCGCGGCCGACGTGTGGAGCGTCACTTCTTATCAGCTTCTTCGGAATGATGCTCTCGAGGCGGAGCGCTGGAGCCGGCTACATCCCGAAGCGCAGCCACGGAGACCCTTCGTGGCCGAGCGCATCGGCGGGCGCGGGCCCGTCGTGGCCGCGAGCGACCACATGAAGGCTGTGCCCGACCAGATCGCGCGCTGGG
>MGON01000119.1:2461-15899 GCA_001795345.1 Chloroflexi bacterium RIFCSPLOWO2_02_FULL_71_16
GAGGCGCTGCGCCGCCACTTCGAGGTCGACACGGCTCACGTGGTCGTCGGAGCCCTGCACGGGCTCGCCATGGCCGAGCAGTTCTCGCCCGCGGAGGTCGCCCGGGCCATCCGCGAGCATGGGATCGACCCCGACCGCATCGACCCCCGCTACGCCTGATCTTCGCAGCCTCGACACGGCTCGCTTCGCACCGCCGTGCCGGGCCGCACGCTCCGCTGCCTGCGGACTCGCTCGCCTGATCCCACCTAGTGAGAAGCGTCCCTTGACAGGCGCAACGCCGCGGTCTCTCATGTTGGCCGGTCGCGTGGCGACCAAGGAGGTAGTGGACGTGGGGTTCCCCCGCTTGGATCGACGGAGCCTGCTCAAGTACGCATCCGTTTCCGGACTCGCGTCGCTCGCGACCGCGTGCCTTTCCCAGAACGCTCCCGCGCCGGTCGCTACGGCGGCCGGGACACCGGGTGTAGGCGCACCCGCACCGACGACCCCGATCACGCAGCAAGAATCGGTGACCTGGAAGGTCCAGTCCGGCTGGGCCGGCAACGACATCTTCCAGGAGAACTTCCTCCGCTGGAAGGCCAAGGTCGAGGAGATGTCCGGCGGACGCCTGAAGATCGACGCGCTCCCGGTGAACGCGGTCACGAACATCGGCACCGCGATCGACGCGGTCCACTCCGGCACGCTCGATGGCGCCCACCACGTGCCGGCGTACTACTACGGCAAGGACCACGCGGTGAGCCTCATGGGCACCGGACCGACCTACGGGATCAGCGGCCAGATGCTGCTCGGCTGGTACTACTACGGCGGCGGGCAGAAGCTGTTCGAGGACCTCGTGCAGCGGAAGCTCAAGCTCAACGTCGTCTCGCTGTTCCACATGCCGATGCAGAACCAGCCGCTAGGGTGGTTCCGCGAGGAGATCAAGGGCCCCTCCGACTTCCAGGGCATGAAGTTCCGGACCGTCGGCCTCGCCACCGGCATCTACGGGGCGCTGGGCGCGAGCGTCATCTCGGTCGCCGGCGCGGAGGTCGCCTCGTCCCTCGACCGGGGCGTCATCGACGCGGCCGAGTTCAACAACACGACCTCGGACACCGTGTACGGCCTGCCGGACGCCCGCAAGATCCTCATGGCACGGTCCTACCACCAGGCATCCGAGATCCTCGAGATAACGCTGAACAAGACGAAGTACGACGCGATGCCGAAGGACCTGCAGGCGATCATGAAGTACGCCGCCTACGCCGAGTCGGCGGACGGTGAATGGCTCTGGTTCGAGAAGAACAGCACCGACTACAAGAAGCTCCTCGACCGCGGCGTCAAGATCATCAAGACCCCGCAGTCGGTGCTCGACGCGCAGCTGAAGGCCTGGGACACCATCGTCACGACGGAGTCCGCGAACAACCCGGAGTTCGCGAAGATCATCGAATCGCAGAAGGCCTGGGCGCAGAAGGTCTTCCCGTGGGCCGACGCGATCAACATCCCGATGCCCGACCCGGTGTCGTACAACCACTTCTTCCCCCGGTAGCCTGCACGACCAGGCGCGGATCTATATCCTGACGGGGCCCCCGGGCGACCGGGGGCCCCGCACGTAGGGGTCGGGGGGAACATCGAAGTGCAGCGCTACCTCTTCATGATCGACAGCCTGAGCATGTGGAGCGGGAAGATCACCGCTTGGCTCATCCTCATCATGACCTTCCTCGTTACCTTCGACGTCAGCATGAGATACCTCAGCAAGCCGCTCGGAGCACCGATCAGGGCGATCTGGTTCACCTACGACTACTCGTACGACATGTCGTATTACCTGTACGCGATCTTCTTCATGCTGGGCGGCGCGTACGCGCTGTCGAGAGGCCAGCACGTGCGCGGCGACGTCTTCTACCGGCTCTGGCCGGTCAAGGTACAGGCCTCGATCGACCTGTCCCTGTACATCGTCGCGTTCTTCCCCGGGATCCTCGCCCTCGTCTCGGTGGGCCTGCAGTGGGCCCTCGCGTCCTACGCGATCGGGGAGCGCTCGTTCACGTCGGCGGTCGCCCCGGTGATCTGGCCGCTGAAGATGGTCATCCCGATCGCGGGAACGCTCATGGCCGTCCAGGGCGTGGCCGAGACCATCAGAGCCTTCCAGGCCCTCCGCACCGGCGTGTGGCCGCCGCGGCTCTCGGACGTCGAAGAGGTGGAGACGGTCCTCGCGAAGCAGGCCGAGCTGTGAGCGGCGAAGCCCTCGGCATGACCATGCTCGCGCTCATGGTCGTCGCGATCCTCGTGGGCTTCCCGACGGCGTTCACGCTCATGTCGCTCGGCGTGACCTTCGGCTTCCTCGGCATGGGGTTCCTCGTCTTCGACCTCGTCGTCCAGCGGACGTTCTTCGTCATGCAGAACGACGTCCTCGTCGCCATCCCGCTGTTCCTGTTCATGGGCTACCTCGTCGAGCGAGCGGGGATCGTGGACAAGCTCTTCAAGAGCGTGCAGCTGCTCATGGGCGGGGTGCCGGGCGCGATCGGGGTCGCGACGCTCATCACCGGCGCGCTGTTCGCGACCGCGACCGGCATCGTCGGCGCTTCGGTCACGCTCCTCGGGCTCCTGGCGATGCCGGCGATGATGCGGCGGGGCTACCACGTGACGTACTCGGGCGGCATCATCGTGGCGGCCGGTACGCTCGGCATCCTCCTCCCGCCGAGCGTCCTCCTCATCCTGTACGGCTTCATCGCGGGGGTATCGGTCCCGCGGCTCTACGCGGCCGCGCTCATCCCGGGTCTCATGCTCGCCGGCTTCTACCTCCTCTACCTGATGGTCCGGGCCGTCCGGGACCCGGCCAGCGCCCCGCCGATGCCGGTGGAAGAGCGCATCGTCCCGTTGCCTCAGATCATTGCCATGCTCGCCACGGGCCTCCTCCCGATCCTCACGCTCATCCTCTTCGTCCTCGGGTCCATCTTCTTCGGGTTCGCGACGCCCTCCGAAGCCGCGGCGCTCGGATCGCTCGGCGGCCTCCTCCTGGCGGCCGGCCACCGAAAGCTCTCGTTCTCGATGGTCCGGGAGTCGGTGTTCCTCACGGTGCGCGCGGCGGCGATGGTCGGCTGGCTCCTCGTGGGTTCGTCCATCTTCGCGGCGGTGTTCGCGCGTCTTGGCGGCGCGTCGCTCCTCGGCGAGATCCTCAACGGACTGGGGCTCGAGAAGATCCAGTTCGTCATCCTCGTGCAGGTCATCATCTTCCTGCTCGGCTGGCCGCTCGAATGGACCGAGATCACGATCATCTTCCTGCCCCTGTTCCTGCCGTTCCTCGTGGCGTACGAGGTCGACCTCGTCTGGTTCGGCGTGCTCGCCGCCCTGAACATGCAGACCGCCTTCCTCTCGCCGCCCGTCGCGATGTCGGCCTACTACCTCATGAACGTCGCGCCGAAGGGCGTCCTCCTCAATGACATCTTCAAGGGCATGTACCCCTACATCGGCCTACAGGTCGCGGCCATGGTGCTCCTCTACCTCTTCCCCGCGATGGCCCTGTGGCTGCCGGACCTCGTCTACGGAGCGATCGGCCGCTAGCCTCCACGCGCGCTAGCGTTCCCCGCGATGGAGAACGCCGTGCCGGTCCTCGAGATCGGTCTCGTGCTCCTCGGCGCGGCGCTCGCCGGCGTCGTCGCGCGCCGCCTGGGGCTCCCCGCGGTCGTCGGGTATCTCCTCGTCGGCCTGACGGTGGGCCCCTTCACGCCGGGATACGTGGCCGACCGCGAGCAGCTGGAGACCCTGGCGAACGTAGGCGTGGTCCTGCTGCTGTTCGAGGTGGGCATCGAGCTCGACCTGCGCGCGCTGCGGCGCGAGCCGCGAGCGCTCATGGTGGCGGCTCCGCTCCAGGTCGCGCTCACGATCGCGCTCGCGGCGCTGCTCCTCGGGGCCATCGGCGTGGAGGCGCGGGGCGGCATCACGCTCGGACTCGCCCTCGCCCTCTCCTCGTCGGTCGTCGTCGTCAACATCACGCGAAGCCGGAAGCGCACGACCGACCCGGAGACCGAGCGGACCATGCTCGTCTGGGCGATCCTCCAGGACGTGACCACGCTCGTCGCCGTGGCGGCGCTCACCGTGCTGCTCTTCCCCGATAGGGCTGGCGCACCCTACGCGGCCATCCTCGGCATGATCGCGTTCTTCATCCTGGCCGTGGGCGTGAACGCGCTCGTCGTCCCGCGCCTCTTGCGCTGGATCCGGCGCGAGCAGGACAGCTTCATCATCGTCGCCGTCTCCATCGCGCTGGCGACCGCGGGGATCGGGAGCTTCTTCTTCGGAGTTCCGCTCGCGCTCGCGGCGTTCGTGGCGGGGCTCGGGCTCAGCCTCGATCCGGAGGCACGCGAGGCGCGCCGGGAGATCCTGCCATTCCGTGACGTGTTCGCCGTGCTCTTCTTCGTCGCCATCGGCTCGCTCGTCGATCCGCAGGCCCTGGTCGCCAACGCCGTCTGGCCGGTCGCATTCGTCGGCCTCGTCGCGCTGCGCTCGCTGCTGGTCTGGGGCCTCGCCGCGGCGATGCGCATCCCCGGCCGTCCCGCCCAGATCGCGGTCGGCCTCGGGCAGGTCGGGGAGTTCAGCTTCATCGTCGCGGCGCTCGGCCTGGCCGCGGGCGTGGTCGACAGCGCGCAGTTCAGCGCCGTCCTCGCGACGGCGACGATCACGATCGTCCTCTCCACGGTGGGCGCGCGCCTCTTCCCGCGCGCCGCCGCGCGCGCGTGAGCGAGAGCGCCCTCCTCGTCGCGCTGCTCGCGGTCGTGGCCGTGTTCGCGACCCTCGCCCGCCGGCTGGGCGTGCCCTACCCGATCCTCATGGTCCTGGGCGGCGGGGCCATCGGCCTCATCCCCGGCGTGCCCAGGATCGAGCTCGAGCCGGATCTCGTGTTCCTGCTGGTGCTCCCGCCGCTCCTCTACGTCGCGGCGTTCTTCACCTCCGTCCGGGACTTCCGCGCGAACGCCCTGCCGATCGTGTCACTGGCCATCGGGCTCGTCCTCTTCACCGTCACCACCGTGGCCGTCGTGGCCCATACCCTCGTCCCGGAGATCGGCTGGCCGCTCGCGTTCGGGCTGGGCGCCATCGTGGCCCCGCCGGACGCGATCGCGGCGACCGCCGTGCTGCAGCGGCTCGGCGTCCCGCGCCGGCTCGTGTCCATCCTCGAGGGCGAGAGCCTCCTGAACGACGCGACCGCGCTCGTCTCGTTCCGCATCGCGGTCGCGGCCGCGCTCGGCGGCGCATTCTCGCCCCTGCAGGCCGGCCTCGACTTCGCGGTGGCCGCGGCAGGCGGTATCGCCATCGGCCTGGCGGTCGGCGTCGCCTCCGTGTGGCTGCGGACGCGCGCGCCCGATACGCCGGTCTCGCTCACGCTCTCCCTCCTGACGCCGTACGCGGCTTACCTGCCGGCGGAGGCGCTCCACGTCTCGGGAGTGCTCGCGGCGGTCACGACCGGCCTCTACGTGGGGCGGCGCGCTTCGCGGATGATGTCCTCGGAGACGCGCGTCGCGGGCGCGGCCGTCTGGCAGATGGTCGTCTTCCTCCTGACCGGTCTGGTGTTCGTCGCACTGGGGTCGCAGCTGCCGGCCATCGTCCAGGGCACGGAGCGCTCCATGGCGCAGTCGCTCCTGGTGGCGGCGGCGGTCGTGGCGGCGGTCATCGCGTCGCGCTTCGTGTGGATGTACGCAACGGCGCTCGTCGCCCGGCTCCGGCGCCCCGGGGCCGCCCGGACCACCGATCCGCGCGCGGCGTTCGTCCTCGGCTGGTCGGGCATGCGCGGCGCCGTCTCGCTCGCCGCGGCGCTCTCCCTGCCTCTCGCGCTACCGGGACCCGCCGGCACGCGCGAGCTCCTCATCTTCGTGACCTTCGCGGTCATCCTCGTGACGCTCGTCGGCCAGGGGCTCACGCTGCCCTGGGTCATCAGCGCGCTCGGCGTCGCGCGCGACGAAGGGGACAGGCACGACGAGGCCCATGCGCGGATCGCCACCACCGCCTCAGCGCTGGCGCGCCTCGAGCAGCTCTACGAGATCTGGCCGACCCACCACGAGTTGCTAGAGACGCTGAAGGCGACGTACGAGCACCGCACGCGCCACGACGACGCGCACCACGTGGAGCCCGCCGCGGCCGAGGACGAGCACATCGAGCATCGGAAGATCCGGCTCGAGCTCATCGAGACCGAGCGCGCCGCGGCCCACGAGCTGCGGGACCGCGGCGCCATCAGCGACGAGGTCCTGCGCCGCCTCGAGCGCGATCTCGACCTCGAGGAGCTCCGGATGGAGGCCTAGGCGCGGGTAAGTGGGCGGTAGCGGATGCGGTGGGGCCGCGCCGCCTCATCGCCCAGCTCGCGCCTCCGCCACTCCTCGTAGTCGGACCAGTTGCCCTCGGCCCAGCGGACCACGCTGTCGCCCTCGAAGGCGAGGATGTGGGTCACCGTCCGGTCGATGAACCAGCGGTCGTGGCTGATCAGGAGCACGCAGCCCGCGAAGTCGAGGAGCGCGTCCTCGAGGGCGCGCAGCGTGTCGACGTCGAGATCGTTCGTCGGCTCGTCGAGCAGCAGCACGTTGCCGCCCGAGCTGAGCACTTTCGCGAGATGCACGCGGTTGCGCTCCCCGCCCGAGAGGTCTCCGACGCGCTTCTGCTGGTCCGACCCGCGGAAGGCGAACGCGGCGGCGTACGCGCGCACCGAGCGCGCGCGGCCGCCCAGCTCGATCGTCTCCTCGCCGCCGCCGATCTCCTCCCACACCGCCTTGGCCGGGTCGAGCGAGTCGCGCGACTGCGAGACGTACGCGAGCTTCACGGTCTCGCCGATGCGTAGGCTCCCTCCATCGGGCCGCTCTTCGCCGGTGATGAGGCGGAACAGCGTGGTCTTACCCGCGCCGTTGGGACCGACGATCCCGACGATCCCCGCGCGCGGGATGCTGAACGAGAGGCCGTCGAAGAGGAGCTTGTCGCCGTAGCCCTTTCGCAGATCCTTCGCCTCGATCACGACGTCGCCCAGGCGCGGCCCGGGCGGTACCCAGATCTCTAGCTCACGCTCGCGCTCCTCGGCGGTCTCGGCGAGGAGCTGCTCGTAGGCGGCGAGGCGAGCCTTGTTCTTGGCGACCCGCGCCCGCGGCGACATGCGGACCCACTCGAGCTCCCGCTCGAGCGTCCTCTGGCGCGCGGACTCGGCCTTCTCCTCCTTCGCGAGCCGGTCCCTCTTCTGCTCGAGCCACGAGCTGTAGTTGCCCTCCCACGGGATGCCGTACCCGCGGTCCAGCTCGAGGATCCATCCGGCGACGTTGTCGAGGAAGTAGCGGTCGTGGGTGACCGCGACCACGGTGCCGCGGTACTCGGCGCGCGTGCGCTCGAGCCACGCGACCGAGCCCGCGTCGAGGTGGTTCGTCGGCTCGTCGAGCAGGAGCAGGTCGGGGGCGCCAAGGAGCAGCCGGCAGAGCGCGACGCGCCGGCGCTCCCCGCCCGACAGCGTCGTGACGTCCTGATCCCCCGGCGGCAGGCGCAGCGCGTCCATCGCGACGTCGACCTTGGCGTCGAGGTCCCACAGGCCCTTCGCCTCGATCTCGTCCTGCGCGCGCTGGAACTCGACGGAGAGCTTCTCCATCTCCTCGGGCGAGAGGTCCTCCGCGAAGCGCGCGGAGAGCTCCTGATAGCGGTCGAGGACCGTGCGCGACGAGGCGACGCCTTCCTCCACGTTCCCGCGCACGTCCTTCGTGGGATCGAGGCGCGGCTCCTGGGCGAGCAGGCCGACCGTGTAGCCCGCGGAGAGGCGCGCCTCGCCCACGAACTCCGTGTCCTCGCCCGCCATGATCCGCAGGAGCGTGCTCTTCCCCGCCCCGTTCGGACCGAGCACCCCGATCTTCGCGCCGTGATAGAAGGACAGCGAGATCCCTCGCAGGATCTCACGCTGGGTGGGGCTGTGCACGACCTTGCCGAGGTCGCGCATCGTGTAGATGAACGGCGGCATCCGCGAATGACGCTAGCAGCCGCGAGCGGATACGATCGTCCGGCCGCATGAACGACTTCCGTCTCGCGACCGACGTGCGCCCGAGCCACTACGAGCTGCGGTTCGACCTCGACCTCGAGCAGTGGCGCTCGTCCGGCACCGCACGCATCACTCTCTCGCTCGGCCGGCCCGCCCGCGAGGTCACGCTGCACGCGTGCGACCTCGACATCTCGGTCGCGCGCGCGGACGGCGAGCCGGCCCTCCGGGTCTCGTACGACGAGGACGCCCAGACCGCCACTCTGGAGTTCGCCTCGGAGCTCGCCGCGGGCGAGCACGTGCTCCACCTCGAGTGGCAGGGGGAGATCAGAGAGGCGCTGCGCGGGCTCTACCGCTCGACGCGTCCGGGCGAGCGCTACGCCGCCACGCAGTTCGAGGCAGCCGACGCGCGTCGCGCGTTCCCCTGCTTCGACGAGCCGGAGTTCAAGGCGCGCTTCCGCGTCGAGCTGATCCACCAGACGGGTGTCGCGGCGATCGCGAACGCGCCGATCGAGAACGTCGAGGATCGGGGCGGTGGCCGTACGCTCACGCGCTTCGCGGAGATGCCCAAGATCTCGACCTACCTCGTCGCTTTCACCGTCGGGCCGTACGAGTTCACGCCGACCCGGCACACGGCGACCGGCGTCCCCGTCCGGGTCTGCCTGCCGCCGACGCTCGCCGAGCAGGGCCTCTTCGCGCTGGAGGCCCACGTCCGCTCGATCGAGTGGCTGGAGGCCTACACGGACATCCCGTACGCCTATACGAAGGTCGACGCGATCGGCCTCCCCGACTTCGAGGCGGGTGCCATGGAGAACCCCGGCGCGATCACGTACCGCACCCGGTACCTCGCGGCCGACCGGGGCACCGCGTCGGTCGCGGTCCTCAAGGCCGTCTTCTCCGTGGCGGCGCACGAGCTGACCCACATGTGGTGGGGCGACCTCGTGACGATGAAGTGGTGGGACGACATCTGGCTCAACGAGTCCTTCGCCAGCTTCGTCGGCGACAAGGCGACCGCGGCGCTCAACCCGCAGTGGGAGTACGGGCGGGACATCGTCCAGGAGGCCGGGCCGGCGTTCGCCCTCGACTCCCTTCGTACGACGCACGCGATCTCCATGGAGGTGAGGAACGCCGACGAGGCGTCCGAGCGGTTCGACGCGGTCACGTACAACAAGGGTCAGGCCGTCCTGCGGATGATCGAAGGATTCCTCGGCGAGAACGCCTTCCGCGACGGCGTACGCATCTACCTCCGCCGCCACCGTGAGGCCAACGCGACCGCCGACGACTTCTGGCGCGCGCTCGACGAGGCGTCCGGCCGCGACGTCACCGGCCTGGCGCACGCTTGGATCCGCGAGCCCGGGCACCCGATCGTCCACTGCTCCGTCCGCGAGGTCGCGGGCGGGCTCGAGCTGGGCCTGAGGCAGGAGCGCTTCTTCGCGGATCCGGACGCGCAGCCGACCGGGCAGGTCTGGCCGGTCCCGATGGTGATCGCGTACGGGACGGGCGGCGAGGTCCGGCAGGAGCGCGTGCTGCTCGGCGAGCGCGAGGCGACCGTCACGCTGCCCGGGGCGCGGTGGTACCTGCCGAACGGCGGGGCGTCGGGCTTCTACCGCTACGCCTTCGACGACCGCGGTGTCGCCCTGCTCGCCGGGGCGGTCTCGGGGCTGCGTCCGGAGGAGCGGCTCGACCTCGTGAGCGACCTGTGGGCGCTGGTCCGGTCGCGCCGGGCACCCGTCGCGCAGCTGGTCGAGCTCCTCGCGGGGCTGCGTGGCGAGCGGGACCGGGCCGTCCTCCAGACGCTCGCCGACGTCCTCGGCTGGCTGAGCGAGCACGCCGTGCGCGACGACAGCCGTCCCGCGTTCGAGGCGCTCGTCGAGTCGCTCTACCGCCCGGAGCTGGATCGCCTGGGCTGGGAGCCGCGCGAGGACGACAGCGACGACGAGCGCGAGAAGCGCGCCCTGGTCATCGCCGTGCTCGGCGCGCGGGCCGCGGCCGCGGACGTGCGCGCCGAGGCGCGCCGGCGCGTCGACGCGCATCTCGCGGGCACGTCGCGCATCCCGCCGGACCTCGCCGGGGTGCTGGCGATGGTCGCGGCCATCGAGGGCGACGCGCCGCTGTACGAACGGTACGTCGCGCGAATGAAGGAGACGGAGATCACCGACGCGCAGGAGGAGGCCCGGTTCCGCGGCGCCCTCGCCGACTTCGCGGATCCGACCCTGGCCGCGCGCACGGCCGACTCGATCTTCACGGACCTCATCCGGGACCAGGATCGCTCGCTCATGCTCCAGCGGATGCTGGGGATGCGGCGCGCGCGCCACGATGCGTGGCGCGTGGTCCGCGAGCACTGGGCCGCCCGCATCGTGCCGATGGATCCGGGCGGCAAGCACCGCATCGTCCGGGGCATCGGCCAGCTCACGCCGCGAGAGCTCGCTCCGGAGGCGCTCGCGTTCCTCGAAGCGAACCGCGCCGGGGACATCAAGGAGACGGCGGCGCAGGCGGCCGAGGCGCTGCGGATCGGGTCGGCGACCGCCGAGCGCATCGCGGCGGAGCTACCGGCGGCGCTCGAGCGGGCCGCCCTGCAGGCCCGGGCGTGATCGGCGGCCGCTAACGCGCCGGCGAGCCCCCCGCTATCACTCGGTCGGTGACCGACAGGAGCTCGTCGATGGCGAAGGGCTTGGCCAGGTAGCCGCTGGCGCCGATCCGCTCAGCCCAGCGCTGCGCGTTCGGGCCGGCGGTGGTCACGATGATCGGAACGGCGATACCGCGTTCGCGCGCAGCCTCCGCGAACGCGACGCCATCACAGAGAGGCATGTGCATGTCGAGCAGGACCACGTCGGGCACACGCTTGGCGACGAGGCTCAGTGCCTCCTCACCCTGAGATGCGGTCGCGACCGCGTAGCCGTGCTCCTCCAACACGTCTCGCACGACCCGCACGACCGCCGGGTCGTCGTCGACGACGAGCACCGACCCGCGACCCGGCCCCGCCGCGCTCGGGGGCACGGGCGGCGTGGGCAGCGCCGGCGCGCGGGCCATCCACGACCGGAGCCAGTCGCGGACCCGGTCCGCCGGCATCGGCCGACCCACGTAGTAGCCCTGGCCGACGTCGCAGCCGCTGGCGGCAAGGACATCCCACATCTCGCGATCCTCGATGCCCTCGGCGACGACCTCGAACCCGAGCTCGTGTGAGAGCCGGATCGTCGCCCGGACGATGGCATCGCTCCGCTCGTCGCGGACCATGGCGACGACGAACTGGCGGTCGATCTTGATGCCGGTCACTGGTAGCTGCTGGAGGTACGCGAGGGAGCTGTATCCCGTTCCGAAATCGTCGATCTCGGTCGTGACGCCGAGCTCGCGGAGTCGTGCGATCGTGTGACGCGCACGCTCCGGCTCGGTCATGAGTACGCCCTCGGTCACCTCCAGCGATAGACCTTCGAGCTCACAGCCCGCGCGTGCGGACGCGGCGGTGATGAGGTCGACGAGGCCGGCGTCGGCGAAGATCCGGGCCGATACGTTCACGGCGACGCGCAGGTGCGCGAGCCAGCGCCGCCACTCGCGAGCGTCGGCGAGAGCCTGGTCGAGGATGCTCTCGGTCAGAGGCCGGATCAGGCCCGTCCGCTCCGAAAGCTCCACGAACTCGGACGGCGAAACGGCTCCGTGCTGTGGGTGATCCCAGCGCGCGAGAGCCTCCAGCCGCAGGAGGCCGCCCGAGCGCATCGACACGAGCGGCTGGTACACGACGCGAACGGCTCCGTCGGCGATCGCGCGACGGAGGTCCGCCCGCATCGCGAGACGGTGCGTGCGCTGCGGCTGCGTCTCCAGGGGATAGACCGCATACGTGCTGGCCGCCTGCTTCGCCATCGTGAGCGCCACGTCGGCCGCGGCGACCAGACCGCGCCCATCCGACGCGTGATCGGGATGGACCGCGATGCCGATGCTGATACCACACTCGATCTCATCCGCGCCGACGGAGAACGGCCGCTCGAACGCCGAGAGCAGCCCCTCCGCAACACGCTCCGCCCCGGCGAGGCCTTCGTTGGCCAGAAGGACCGCGAACTGGTCGCCGCCCCAGCGCGCCAGGGAGCTGGCCTCGGGGACGGACGCGGCCAGGCGCCCCGCGATCTCGACGAGGAGCCGGTCGCCCACGTCATGGCCGAACGTCTGGTTGACCTCGGCGAAGGAGTCGAGGTCGATGAGCAGTAGCGCGAGCGCGGCCCGCACCTTCCGTCCGAGGACGGTCTCGAGCCGTCGGCGGAGGACACCCGCGTTCGGCAGACCTGTGAGCACGTCATGCTCCGCCTGACGCTCGCGCTCCTCGATGAGCGCGCGGTTCTGAAGCACGAATGCCGCCTGGTCGGCCAGCAGCTGGCACATCTCGAGGTCGTCGCTCGCGAACAGCGACGGGTGGGAGCTGCGCGCGGTCAACGCGCCGATCGTCTCGTCGCCGATCCGCATCGGTGCGGCGACCATCATCTTCACGTCCCGCTCGCGATACATCTGAGCCCGCGCGGGCACGTCGCGGATAGGGTCGAGCGAGACGAGCGCGCGTCCGGCGAGCACCGCGCGACCGCCGAAGGTCTCGTCGATGGGAGCCTCGTACTCGGCGCCGGTCCCCCGGAACCGCAGCCGCCCGGGTCCGGCCGGCAGGCCGATGAGCGCACCGTCGAAGCCCAGCGCGTCGCGGGCGCCGGACGCCAGCTCCGCGAGCACGGCCTCGCCGTCGGCCATGGCGATCAGGTCGGGCGCCCGCGTCAGGAACGAGCGCAGGTCGGAGGCGCGCCAGACGCTCCGGAGCCAGCGGGGCGTGGCGAATGCGACGAAGAAGGCGAGGCCGGCGGCCATCACGCAGAGCTGCAGCACGACGGGCGTAACGGGCATCGCCGCGAGGGGCGGGAGGATCGCCGCCGCAGTGACGGCGAGGCTGGCGACCGCGGCCATGGTGCCGAACGCGGCGGCCGCATATCGGCGGCCGGTGACCCCGCGGGCTCGCCGCGCCTCACGCCCGAAGGCCGTCGCGGACCAGGCGATCGGGACCGCTGCGTAGATCGCGATCGCCGCGAAGGGGATGGCGCCTTCGAAGATGAAGGCGGCGATCTGGCCGACCAGCGCCGCCTCGGCCAGGCGCAGCGCCCACCACGGCACGGCCGCGAAGTCGGCGACCAGGCGGAGCATGAGGTACGGGACCGCGAGGATGAGCGGCGTGACCATCACCACGCGCTGCTCGGCCGTGACGCCGAGCTCGGCGGCGATCCGCGGGAGCACGAGAAGCACGGCCATCACGCCGAAAAGGAGGGCGATGTCGAGGTTCGGCCGGCGCCGCTCGCGGAGCGCCTGCGCCGCGACCAGCACGAAGGTCAGCACGAAGAACGCCTGGTTCGCCAGGAACAGGAGTGCGCTCCACTCGAGCAGAACGTCGTCCAACGGGTCGCCTCTCTGCCCGGGTCTCTACCAAGCTCCGGGCCGCAAGGCGGTCCAGCAGGAGGTCGGCCAGGAAGAAGG
>MGON01000120.1:0-421 GCA_001795345.1 Chloroflexi bacterium RIFCSPLOWO2_02_FULL_71_16
GGTCGTACTCGGGATCCTCGAGGACGTCCGGGACCATCACGACTGCGCGCTCGAGGGCGGTCCGGCCGACGAGCGAATCGCGACCGGGCCGCTCGACGGTCGTACGCAGCCGCGCCTGCATTGCGAGATTCGGCGCGTCCTCGACCGGCCGGCTCTCCGCGGCGATCCTGTATCCCTGCTCCGCGTCGCCGCGCCAGATCGTCGCCCAGCGCGTGCCGCAGAGGCGGCGTGCGTGGTCGCACACGGCTTGGAGGACCGCGTCGAGGTCCGACGGAGCGCGGCTCATCGCCTCAAGCACCTCGCCGATCGCGTGCAGGTGCTCGCGCGTCTCGCGCAGCTCCGTGCGCAGCGCGGCGACATCAGCCGCCGGCTGCGCCCTTCCTTCCCCCATGCCGCCAGAGTATGGCCTCGGTCGCCGCGC
>MGON01000120.1:487-1276 GCA_001795345.1 Chloroflexi bacterium RIFCSPLOWO2_02_FULL_71_16
GAGGTCACCGACGCGGCGCTATCCGTGCTCGACGCGGCCGAGGCCCGCTTCGGCTTCTCCACCGAACGTACCGACATCCCGTGGTCCGCGCAGCGGTACGTGACCGGCGAGCGCGTGACGGCGGAGATGATCGCCCCGCTCCGGAGCTACGACGCGGTCCTTCTCGGGGCCATCGGCCACCCCGACGCCCCCCGCGGGCTGCCGGAGATGGACATCGTCTTCGGGCTGCGCCGCGGGCTCGACCTGTTCGTGAACCTGCGCCCGCTCGCCCTCTACGACGAGCGGCTCTGTCCCCTGAAGGGGAAGACCGCGGCGGACGTGGACATGATCGTGGTCCGCGAGAACACGGAGGACGTGTACGGCGTGCCGGGACGGACCGAGAACGCGGGCACGCCGGATGAGGCCGTCGCCACGGAGATGCGCTTCACCCGCCGCGGCACCGAGCGGATCGTGCGCTACGCGTTCGAGCTCGCCCGCACCCGGCCGCGCAAACGGCTGACCCTCGTCGACAAGGCGAACGCGATCCGGATCCAGGACCTGCACCGCCGGGTCTTCGAGGAGGTCGGCCAGGAGTTCCCCGACGTCGAGCGCGACGCCATGTACGTGGATGCGGCGTCCATGTGGATGGTCCTGCGGCCGGAGCGGTTCGACGTGATCGTGACGACGAACCTCTTCGGCGACATCATCAGCGACCTCGGCGCGGCCCTCTGCGGCGGCCTCGGCAGCGGCGCCTCCGGGAACATCCATCCGGGTCGCGTCTCGGTCTTCGAGCCGATCCACGGGTCCGCG
>MGON01000120.1:1323-1526 GCA_001795345.1 Chloroflexi bacterium RIFCSPLOWO2_02_FULL_71_16
TGTGCCGCGGGAGGGTGTTATGGCGATGCAAGCGGGGACGATGTCCGATGACATCGGCCTCATGCCTCAGAACAAGGCGGTCCGCACCATCGTCGTATCCGGCGTGCTCGCGGCGATCCAGATCGTCCTCGGACTCACGGGCCTCGGCTTCATCCCGCTGCCGACGGGCGTCAACGCCACGATCCTGCATATCCCGGCCATCC
>MGON01000120.1:1567-2884 GCA_001795345.1 Chloroflexi bacterium RIFCSPLOWO2_02_FULL_71_16
GGCGGTATCTTCGGCCTCTTCAGCTTCCTCCGGGCGACCACCCCGCTCTTCCAGAACCCGGTCATCGCATTCGGGCCGCGCCTGCTCATCGGCTTCGTCGCCTTCATCGTCTACCGCGCCGTCAAGCCGATCAACGAGGTGCTGGCGCTCGCTCTCGCGGGTGCCCTCGGCACCCTGACGAACACCGTGCTCGTCCTCTCGCTCGCCGTCCTGCTCCCGAGCCCCGCGGGCACTCCGTACCTCGCGCCCGAGCTCGCCTGGACCGTCGCGCTCACCAACGCGCCGGCCGAGGTGCTCGTGGCAACGATCATCACCGTGGCCGTGGGTCTCGCCATCCGCGGCGCCGGACGCGCGCGCCGCTCAACGGTCTAGCCATCTGGGCTACTAGAGGCTGGCGCCTTCGGGCGCCAGCCCTCATAACTCAGTAGTGCTCGAGGCGTACCGGGCGCTATTCCGGCTCGACGGCCGCCGCGCCATCGTCGTCGGCGCCGGCAGCGGCATCGGCGAGGCGAGCGCGGAGGCCCTGGCCGCCCACGGCGCGCATGTCGTGTGCGGCGACCTGGACGGCGCGAAGGCGGAGGCGGTCGCCATGCGGATCCGCGACGCGGGCGGCAGCGCCGAGGCCGTGAAGGTCGACGTGCGCGACACCGCGAGCGTCGAGGCCGCGCTGGACCTGGCGCGCGCCGGCATCGTGGTGTCGACGCCCGGCGTGAACGTCCGCAAGAGGATCGGCGAGGTCACCGACGAGGAGTTCGACCGCGTCATCGACACGAACCTCAAGGGGACCTTCCGGGTCGCGCGGTCGGCCGCGCGGCGCATGGCCGAGAGCGGCGGCGGCAGCATCATCGCCTTCGCCAGCATCCGCGCGCAGGTCGTCGAGCCCGGCCAGGGCGTCTACGCCTCTACCAAGGCGGGCATCGTCCAGCTGCTGCGGGCCATCGCGGCCGAGCACGGACCGCACGGCGTGCGCGCGAACGCCATCGCGCCGGGCGTCGTCGAGACGCCGCTCACCGCGCAGATCAAGTCGCATCCCGCGTGGTACGACGCGTACGCCCAGCGAAGCGCGCTGCGCCGCTGGGGGCAGCCGCGGGAGATCGCGGGCGCGGTCGTGTACCTCGCCTCGGACGCGGCGAGCTTCGTCACGGGAGCGTGCCTGTTCGTCGACGGCGGGTGGACCGCGGTCGACGGACGCTTCGACCCACCCCTCTGATGCCGGATCCCCTGGTCGAGGTCCGCGGGGTCACGTTCGCGTATCCCCTGCCCGGCGGCGGCCGCACGATCGCCCTCTCAGACGTCTCGCTCACGGTCCGCGAGGGC
>MGON01000120.1:2927-5627 GCA_001795345.1 Chloroflexi bacterium RIFCSPLOWO2_02_FULL_71_16
CGCTCGCGAAGCTCTTCAACGGCCTGCTGATCCCGGGGCGCGGCGAGGTGATCGTGGCCGGGATGTCGACGCGTGACCTGTCGCTTCACCGTGAGATCCGGCAGGTGGTGGGCGTGGTGTTCCAGGACCCGGAGGACCAGATCGTCGCGACGCTCGTCGAGGAGGACATCGCGTTCGGGCCCGAGAACCTCGGCCTGCCGCGCGAGGAGGTCCGCCGACGCGTCGAGGCGTCGATCGAGGCGGTCGAGGTCGGCGAGCTCCGGCTGCGCCCGCCGCACCAGCTCTCGGGAGGCCAGAAGCAGCGCGTCGCCATCGCGGGGGTCCTGGCGATGCGGCCTCGCTGCATCGTGCTCGACGAGTCGACGGCGATGCTCGACCCCGAGGGCCGACGCGAGGTCCTCGGCGTGACGCGGCGGCTCCACGCGGCGGGCACCACGGTCGTCCTCGTCACCCACTTCATGTCGGAAGCGGTCCTCGCCGAGCGGGTCGTCGTGCTCGCCGAGGGCAAGGTCGCGCTGGACGGCTCGCCGCGCGAGGTCTTCGCCGAGCGCGAGCGCCTGCGCGAGCTCGACCTCGACGTCCCGCCGGTCGCGGCCGTCGCCCTGCGTGGGCGCGCCGCCGGCGTAGCCATTCGCGGCCTCCCGCTGACGGTCGACGAGTTCGTGTCGGCGCTGCCGTGAGCGAAAACGTCGTCGAGATCCAGGATCTCTGGCACTGGTACCTCCGCGGCACGCCGCTCCAGACGGTCGCGCTGCAAGGAGCGGAGCTCGAGATCCAGAGCGACGACCTCGCGGCGATCATGGGCCACACCGGCTCGGGGAAATCGAGCCTCATCCAGCACTTGAACGGGATCCTTCGTCCGCACCGCGGCACGGTGCGGGTCTTCGGGAACGATCTGGCCGACCCCAAGCTCGATGTTCGGCCGCTGCGGCGGATGGTCGGCCTCGTCTTCCAGCAGCCCGAGATGCAGCTCTTCGATCCCACGGTCGGCGACGACGTCGCGTTCGGCCCGCGCCAGCTCGGCGGCACGCCCGAGGAGGTCCGCCGCCGGGTGCGAACCGCGATGGAGCGCGTGGGGCTGTCCTTCGAGGGCTTCAAGGACCGCTACACCTTTGGGCTCTCGGGCGGCGAGATGCGCCGCGTCGCGCTTGCGGGCGTGCTGGCGCTCGAGCCGCGCCTCCTCGTTCTCGACGAGCCGACCGCGGGCCTCGACCCGCGCGGCCGCCGGCAGCTCCTCGAGTCGCTGCGCACCATCCACGCCGAGGGCGAGATGGCGGTCGTGATCGTCTCGCACGACATGGACGTCGTCGCGGAGCTCGCCCGCCGCGTTTGGGTGCTCGCGGGCGGCCGCACCGTCATGCGCGGGAGCGTCCGCGAGATCTTCGCCCGGGTCGAGGAGCTGCGGGAGCTCGGCTTGGGGATCCCCCAGGTGAGCGAGCTCGCCTACGAGCTCCGCCGGGCGGGACGCGACGTGCGCGCGGACGTGCTCACGGCCGACGAGCTGGCGGAGGCGCTATGGACGAATTCGACTTCGCCCGCAGCGTGACCGTCGGGCAGTACGTGCCCGGCACTTCCGTCCTCCACCGGCTCGACCCGCGGGCCAAGCTGGCCGCGTTCGTGATCGTGCTCGCCGCGATCATCACCTCGGACTCGTACATCGGGAACGTGGTCGGACTGTCCGCGGCGCTGGGGCTGGTGGCGCTGGCCGGCATCCCGGTCGGCTACGTGCTCTCGGGCGTGCGGCCGATCGTGCCGATCCTCGTCGTGTTCACCGTCTTCAACTTCCTGTTCCTCGGGAACTACGACCCGACCGGATCGGCCGTGCTGTGGCGGCAGCAGGTCGCGCTCGGCCCCTACGAGTTCAACTTCACCGTGACCGAGAGCTCGATGAAGCAGACCGTTCAGGGCGTGGTCCGGATCATCGCGCTCATCGTGCTGACGAGCACGCTCACGCTCACGACGACGATCACCGGCCTGGCCAAGGGCATCGAGACGCTCCTTGCCCCCTTCCGCCGCGTGAAGGTGCCGGGACACGAGGCCGCCATGGTCATCGCCATCGCCTATCGCTTCGTCCCGACCGTTGCGGACGAGCTCGAGCGGCTCATGAAGGCGCAGGCCTCGCGGGGCGCCGACTTCGGGCGGCCGGGCCGGCTGCGCTTCGTGAAGCGCGCGCGCCAGATGATCCCCATCACCGTGCCACTCTTCGTCGGCGCGTTCCGCCGGGCCGAGCGTCTGATCATGGCCATGGAGTCGCGCTGCTACATCGGCGGCAAGGGCCGCACCCCGATCACGCTACCCGCGCTGGGGCGGCGCGACTGGACGGCCATCGCGTCCGCCGCCGTCTTCACCCTGGCCGTCTGGAACGTGCCATGGCCGCTGTAGTGGCTACGCCAATACATCCGTCGCTCGTGCGCGGCCTGCGCGTCGGGCACTGGACCGACCCGGTCGGCCTGACCGGCTGCACGGTGCTGCTCTTCGACGAGCCGGCCATGGCCTCGGGCGACGTGCGCGGCGGCGCGCCGGGATCGACGGACACGGCGCTCCTCGATCCCTGGCGGACGGTCCAGCGGATCGACGCGGTGCTCCTGACCGGAGGGAGCGTGTTCGGCCTCGCCGCCGCGGACGGCATCCGCCGCTGGCTCGACGAGCGGGGCGCGGGCATCCTGATCGGCACCGTCCGCGTGCCGCTCGTTCCCGGCG
>MGON01000120.1:5640-5845 GCA_001795345.1 Chloroflexi bacterium RIFCSPLOWO2_02_FULL_71_16
CCTCCTCACGGGCGACCCCGGGGCACGGCCGACCGCCGAGTCCGGCTACGCGGCGTGCGAGGCCGCCACGCGTGAGCCGGAGGAGGGCCGCGTCGGCGCGGGCACCGGCGCCACGGTGGCGAAGCTCACCGGCGACCGCACGCGCCGCGGCGGGCTCGGCATCGCGACGGTGCGGGCCGGCGAGGCGACGGTGACGGTGATCGCC
>MGON01000120.1:5861-6856 GCA_001795345.1 Chloroflexi bacterium RIFCSPLOWO2_02_FULL_71_16
CCGCCGCCGGGCGCCAACACCACGATCGCCTGCGTCGTGACCGACGCGCGCCTCGACAAGTCACAGGCCTTCCGCGTCGCCGGCGTGGCGCACGACGGGATCGCCCGCGCGGTGCGGCCGGCGCACACCGACCTCGACGGCGACACGGTCTTCTGCGTGTCGGCCGGCGGCGACGCGCGCTTCGACGTTCCGACCGTGCTCGTGCAGACCGCGGCCGCGGACGCCGTGGCCCGAGCGATCGTTCGAGGGGTTCAGGCGGACAGGGAGGCGCGCCGTGGATGACGCGGCCCTCGGCGCGCCGGTACTGCAAGCTGTCGACGACCTCCGCGACGAGCTCGTCGCGTTCACGCAGGACCTCGTGCGGATACCCACGGTCAACCCGCCCGGAGAGCGGTACGCCGAGTGCGCGGCGCTGATCGGCTCGAGGCTCGAGCGCTTCGGCTACCAGGTCCGCGAGGTGCGCCCGCGCGAGGACGGGGATCCCCGGCACCCGCGCGTGAACGTGTTCGGCCGGCTCGAGGGCGCGCGGCCCCGCCCGACCCTTCACTTCAACGGGCACTTCGACGTCGTGCCGGCCAACGACCCGGCCGCGTGGACGCGCGACCCGTTCGGGGGCGAGGTCGCGGGCGGCCGCCTGTACGGCCGCGGCAGCGCGGACCAGAAGGCGGGGATCGCCGCGTCGATCTACGCGGTGGAGGCGATCCGCCGCGCCGGCGTGCGCCTTCTGGGCAGCGTCGAGCAGAGCGCGACCGTGGACGAGGAGAGCGGCGGCTTCGCGGGCCTGGCGGAGCTCTGCCGGCAGGGCATCTGCACGTCCGAGACGGTCGACCACGTCGTCATCACCGAGCCCCTCGACGTCGACCGCGTGTGCCTGGGCCACCGAGGCGTGCTCTGGACCGAGGTGACGGCGCGCGGCGTCGCGGCGCACGGCAGCATGCCCAGCCTCGGCCGCAGCGCCGCTGACGCGATCGCGCGGCTGGTCGCGCGGGTCGATG
>MGON01000120.1:6908-9479 GCA_001795345.1 Chloroflexi bacterium RIFCSPLOWO2_02_FULL_71_16
GGCAGCCGGTCGAGGCCGAACAGACGCCCGTGGTCGTGGACGTCGCGACGGCGATCTTCGACCGGCGGTTCCTCGTCGAGGAGCGGCTGGCCGACGTTCGTGCGGAGCTCCCGGCGCTCATCGACCTCGAGCGCCAGCGCTCGGACGGCATCGTGTGGACGGTGCGCGAGCGGATGGTCGTCGAGCCGGTCCTGACGGAGGCGACCTCACCGGTGGCCGCGGCCTTCGCGGCCGCGGTCCGCGACGTTCTCGGCAGGGAGCCGGCCTTCATCGCGAGCCCCGGCACGTATGACCAGAAGCACGTCGTTCGTCTCGGGGGCATTACGGACTGCATCGCCTACGGCCCCGGTCGCCTGGTGACGGCGCACATGGCCGACGAGCACGTCGTCGTGGACGAGCTCGTGGCCTCGACGAAGGTGATGGCCCTCGCGGCGCTCCGCCTGCTCGGCACGGCCTGAATGGGCGGACAATGGAAGTGACGGACGGCGCAGCGCGTTACATCCGTCAGGGGGTACCAGCGTGAAAGACATCGTCATCATCGACGGCGCGCGCACCGCGTTCGGCACGTACGGCGGAGCGCTGCGCGACACCTCGGCCACCGACCTCGCGGTCGTCGCGTCGAAGGGCGCGCTCGAGCGCTCCAAGGTCGAGCCCGGCCGCATCGACCACGTCATCTTCGGCAACGTCCTCCAGACCTCGGGCGACGCCGTGTACTTCGCGCGCCACGTCGGCCTCAAGTCAGGGATCCCGATCGACAAGCCGGCGCTCACCGTGAACCGGCTGTGCGGGTCGGGCCTCCAGGCGATCCTCCTGGGCGCGCAGGAGATCCAGCTCGGACAGGCCGAGTTCGTCCTCGCCGGCGGCGGCGAGAACATGAGCATGGCGCCGCACCAGGTGCGCGGGGCGCGGTGGGGCCTGCCCCTCGGGGACCAGCGGCTCGAGGACTATCTATGGGTCGCGCTCGTCGACTCCTACAACGGCCTGGGAATGGCCAACACCGCGGAGAACCTCGGCCGCAAGTACGGGATCACGCGCGAGGCGGCCGACGAGGTCGCCTACCGGAGCCACATGCTGGCCGCCAAGGCGCGGGAGTCGTGCCGCCTGGGCGAGGAGATCGTCCCGGTCGAGGTGCGCACCAAGAAGGCGACCCTCACGGTGGACAAGGACGAGCACATCCGCGCCGACTCGACGCTCGAGAAGCTCGCCAGGCTCGAGGCCCGCTTCGAGAAGGGCGGCACCGTGACGCCCGGCAACGCGAGCGGGATCAACGACGGGGCCGCGGCGGTCGTCGTGGCGTCGGCCGAGGCGGCGGAGCGGGCGGGTCTCAAGCCCATCGCGCGCATCGTCTCCGGCGGCGTCTGCGGCGTGGACCCCGACATCATGGGCATCGGTCCGGCGCCCTCCAGCCGCCAGGCGCTCGGGCGGGCCGGCCTCAAGGTCGAGGACATGGACCTGGTCGAGATCAACGAGGCGTTCGCGACGCAGTACCTGGCCGTCGAGAAGGACCTCGGGCTCGACCGGGAGCGCACCAACGTGAACGGCGGTGCCATCGCGCTCGGGCACCCGCTCGGCGCGTCGGGCGCCCGGCTCGCGCTGACCGTGATCTACGAGCTGCGGAAGCGCGAGAAGCGGTACGGGCTCGCGTCGCTCTGCATCGGGGGCGGCCAGGGGATCGCGGCGATCTTCGAGCGCGTCAGCTAGCCACACCGGAACGACTGCGACCGCGTGCTGAGCATCTTCGCGAGCGTCGTCCTGCCCGTGTTCATCGTGGCCGGCTTCGGCTTCCTCCTGGAGCGGCGCTTCCGCATGCCGGTCGTGCCCGTGAACCAGGTGGTCCTCTACGTCCTCATGCCGTGCTTCATCTTCACGTCACTCCTGCCGGTGGACTTCCGGAGCGACGAGCCGCTGCGGATCGGCGTCTTCGCGGTCCTCCTGACCGTCGCCATGATCGGCGTCGCGCTGCTCGTCGCCGGCCTGCTGCGCCTCGACCGCGTCACGACGAGCGCGCTCGTCCTCACCGCCGCGTTCCCGAACCTCGGCAACTACGGGCTCTCGGTCGTCCTCCTCGCGTACGGGACCGAGGGCGTCCGCTACGGAACGATCCTCCTGGCGGTGCAGATGCTCTTCGGCCTCACGCTCGCGGTGTTCATCGCGTCGAGCGGCAGCGCGTCCCTGCGCCGCTCCCTGGGCGAGGTCGCGCGCCAGCCGGCGCTCTACGCCGTCGTGGCCGCCCTGGCGCTCGGCTTCACGCACGTTCCCGTTCCCGCGCCCATCGCGACGGCCATCGCGCTCCCGGCGCAGGCGGCGATCCCGGTGATGCTCCTCGTGCTCGGGATGCAGATCAGCGGCACCGCGCGCATCGAGGCGCCGCGCCTGGTGTCGGCCGCCGTCGTTACGCGGCTGGTCGTCGGCACGCTGGTGGGCGTGGCGCTCGCGGCGGCCCTCGGCATCGGCGGCGTCGCGCGCGACGTGATGATCGTGGGCGCCGCGATGCCCACGGCGGTGTTCACGATCCTGACCGCGACCCAGTTCGGCGCTCGCCCGCGGCTGGTCAGCGACGTGGTCGTGGCG
>MGON01000120.1:9505-10971 GCA_001795345.1 Chloroflexi bacterium RIFCSPLOWO2_02_FULL_71_16
TCGCCTTGAGCGCGCCGAGGTAGAGGTCCTTCTCGCCGTCGTACGCGCCGCCCATGCCGCGGGCCAGATACACATGGAGGTCAGGCCCGTTCTGGATGGCGACCTCCTCGAAGCGCACGAAGTGCTTGCCTTCGAGCTCGAAGAGGACGACCGGACCCGAGCCCTTGTGCAGGTCGTCGATCCGCTGCAGCTCGCCGCGGCCCAGAAGGGTGGCGGCCGGTGCCGCCGGACTCGCCGGGGCACCGGGGGAGGGCCCGCCGGCGGTCGGCGCTGCGCGAGCGGCGGGCGACGCGATGGTCACGGTGGCCTCGCGCGTCTGCTCACTGACCGTCGTGGTGAGGAAGAGCGGCGAGATCGTCCACCAGGCGAACGCGGCGCCGGCGAGGACCGCCACCCCCGCGGCGGCCTGGACACGACGATCACTGCGGAGCAGCGCAAGCGGTCGCGCGAGCACGAGACCAAGCCTAGCGCGCCTCTTGCGCTATCCAGCCAGGCGCGTGAGCGGGTTTGAGGGCTCTATCGCTGTCCAGCAGTGCGCGTGAGCGCATTGGAGAGGCGCGAGGCGGGCACTACGTGCACAGGGGCCCCTGCCCCTGGGCCGGCGAGGCGACAGCGAGCCGGACGAGCGCGACAAAATAGACTCCGCTCGGATGGACTTCGACCTCTCCTCCGAGCAGGAGCAGATCCGCAAGCTCGCCCGCGACTTCGCCGACCGAGAGATCGCTCCTGGAGCGCGGGAGCGCGACCGCGGCCAGATCTTCCCGGCGGAGATCCTGCGGAAGATGGCGCCGCTCGGCTTCCTCGGCGGACCGGTCCCCGAGGAATACGGCGGCATGGGGATCGACTACATCAGCCACGCGCTGATCACCGAGGAGGTGGGACGCGCCGACTCTTCGGTGCGCACCACCCTCTCCGTCCAGATCTCGCTGGTCGAGCTGACGATCCTCCGGTTCGGCAACGAGGAGCAGAAGCGGCGCTACCTCCCGAAGCTCTGCAGCGGGGAGTGGATCGGCTGCTTCGGCCTGACCGAGCCGGGCTCCGGCAGCGACGCGGCGGCCCTGGCCACGACGGCCGTCAAGGACGGCGACGGGTGGGTCCTGAACGGGCGCAAGATGTGGATCTCCAACGGCGGGCCCTCGAAGCTGGCGCTGGTGTTCGCCCGCACCGACCCCAAGGCCCCGAAGGCCCACGGCATCACCGCCTTCCTGATCGAGCGGGACGCGCAGCCCTACGGCGCGCCCGAGATCCACGGGAAGCTGGGGCTGCGGTCGAGCAACACCAGCGAGCTGGTGTTCGACGGCGTCCGGGTGCCCGACTCGCAGCGCCTCGGAGAGCTGGGCCAGGGATTCAAGATCGCGATGACCGCGCTCGACGCGGGCCGGTACTCGGTCGCGGCCGGCGCGGTCGGCATCGCCCAGGCCTGCATCGACGCCTCCGTCGCGTACGCGTCGCAGCGCAAGACCTTC
>MGON01000120.1:10986-12018 GCA_001795345.1 Chloroflexi bacterium RIFCSPLOWO2_02_FULL_71_16
GGGAAGCCGATCGCGTCGTACCAGCTGGTGCAGGAGCTCATCGCCGACATGATCGTCGACACCGAGGCGGCGAGGCTGCTCGTCCACCGCGCGGGCCACGTGAAGAACAAGGGCCTCCCGAGCACCCGGGAGACGAGCATCGCGAAGCTGTACGCGGCCGAGATCGCGTCCCGGTGCGCCGATCGCGCGATCCAGGTCCACGGCGGGTACGGCTTCTCCGACGAGTTCCCGGTCGAGCGCTACTACCGCGACGCGCGCGTGAACCGGCTCTACGAAGGCACGACCGAGATCCAGAAGCTGATCATCGGGCGCCTCGCCACCGGCATCGACGCGATCGCATGAGCGAGGAGGGCCGCTCGATGGAGTGGGACCAGGGAGCGGAGCGCGTCATGTCAGCCCTGACCGGAATGGTGCCCTCGACGCTGAGGCCGCTGGCCGAGGCCGCCGCGCGCGAGGAGAGCGAGGCCGTGGCCGCGGACCGCGGTGCTGCCAGCGTCGCCGCGGACGACGTGGTCCGGGGCTGGATCCGCACGACCCCGCTCGAGCAGCGCAACGGGCTGGTCGAGGTGATCGACGACCTGGGGTTCGACCCCGAGCTGTTCGCGGACGACCTCCAGTCCGATGAAGGCTGGAGCGAAGAAGGCACCCGCGGCTAGCTCGGAACGACTACGACCAGGTCATGGGTTCCGATCCCATCCGGGCTACATGACCGCGTTGTGAGATGCAGTTCGGAGGGTCGCGAAAGCTAGGTTCGAATGTGTCCCTTGCGCAGTCGCTCTGGACCCGATCACGTCAAGAGCGCTGATCAGGGGTAAGTACGATGGCCGTGATGGCAGCGCCCGCCCGCGACCGCCCGCAGCTGCCGAAGGGCTACATCTCTCGCGCGCCGAAGGGCATGCTCACGTGGGCGGCGGTCGAGCGCATCCTCAAGACGTTCCCGTATCTCTGGATCGCGACGACCGGTGCCGACGGGAGCCCGCACCTCGTCCAGCAATGGGGTGTATGGGTCGACCGCGTCCTCTACTTCGAGGG
>MGON01000121.1:0-638 GCA_001795345.1 Chloroflexi bacterium RIFCSPLOWO2_02_FULL_71_16
GTTCGGCATCACGAGCGCATCGGTCCTTCGGACGACGATGAGCGAGTTCGCCGACGACTACCGCGCCCACATCGTCGAGGGGCGATGCCCGACCGGCACGTGCACTCCCGCCCGCACGCGCCGCTACGAGACAATGGTCCAACCATGATCGTCGTACCTGGAGCGAAGCTCCTGTGAGCCTCCTCGAGCGGTACACGCAGCCCGCGGAGTCGCAGATCCCGACCGTCTCGCATCACGGCGAGATCCCCTCGGGACAGCCGACCTGCACCATCGAGGTCGACGGCCGCGAGATCACCGCCGTCGTCGGCGAGGCCATCCTCCGCGCCGCGCAGCGCGCCGGCTTCGACGTCCCGACCCTCTGCGACGACGAGAAGCTGGCGCCCGCGGCCGCGTGCCGCATGTGCCTCGTCGAGGTAGACGGTTTTGACAGACCGATGCCGTCGTGCCATCTGCCGGTCACGGCGGGCATGAAGGTGAAGGCGACGAGCGAGGGCCTCTTCTCGATGCGGCGCCAGAACCTCGAGTACATCCTCAGCGACCACAACGCGTACTGCATGCCGCCCTGCCAGGTCTCGTGCCCCACGCACATCGACATCCCGGGCTACCTCGAGCTGATGGCGAAGGGCCAGCACGTGGAG
>MGON01000121.1:732-7999 GCA_001795345.1 Chloroflexi bacterium RIFCSPLOWO2_02_FULL_71_16
TCGAGGAGGAGATCGCCATCCGCCAGTGCCACGGCTACGGGGGCGAGCTCGCACTCGAGATGGAGGAGGCGCCGACGCCCTTCCCGAAGGAGACCGCTACCGGCAAGCGCGTGGCCGTGATCGGCGCGGGCCCCGCCGGCATGACCGCGGCGTACTACGTCGCGCTCAAGGGCCACGCCGTGACCGTGTTCGACATGATGCAGAAGCAGGGCGGGATGCTCCGCTACGGCATCCCGGAGTACCGCCTCCCGAAGGTGAAGCTCGACAAGGAGCTCAACTCCGTGTGGCAGCTGGGGGCCGAGTTCAGGGGCGGCATGATGCTGGGCCGCGACTTCTCGGTCGAGGACCTGCAGGCCCAGGGCTACGACGCCGTGTTCCTCGGCATCGGCGCCTGGCGCAGCAACGAGATGCGAGTGCCCGGCGAGGACCTTCCCGGCGTGATCGAGGCCATCAGCTACCTGCGCCAGAACGCGGAAGGCGACCCGGTGCCGGTCGGGGCGGGGAACCGCGTCGTGGTCATCGGCGGCGGGTTCACGACGTTCGACTGCGCGCGCACCTCACGCCGCCTCGGCGCCGACGTCACCGTGGTCTACCGCCGCTCGCGCAAGGAGATGGGGGCCCACTACAGCGAGGTCGACGACGCCGAGCACGAGGGCATCAGGCTCGAATTCTTCGCCGCGCCGGTGCGCATCGTCGAGAAGGGCGGGCGCGCCGGCGGGGTCGAGTTCCAGCGGATGCAGCTCGGCGAGCCCGACGCCTCCGGCCGCCGGCGGCCCGTTCCCGTTGAGGGCAGCGAGTTCGTCATCGAGTGCGACACGGTGATCCCGGCCATCGGCCAGAACTCCGACCTCAGCTGGTACGCGCGCGCCCCCGGCCTGCGGCAGACGAAGCGCGGGACGATCGTCACGAACGCCGCGCTCATGACCGACCGGCCGGGCGTGTTCGCCGGCGGCGACGCCCAGATGGGGACGCGCACCGTCATCGAGTGCGTCGCGCAGGGGAAGCTCGCGGCCAAGGCCATCGACCGGTACCTCGCCGGCGCCGACATGGCGCAGGTCGCCGCGGAGATCGCCGAGGAAGAGGGCGTGCCGGAGCTCATCGACATCGTGCCCTACAAGCCCGAGGAACCGCAGGTGCGCATGCCGTTCCTGCCGTTCGAGGAGCGCGCCCAGAGCTTCCAGCTCATCGAGCACGGCTACTCGAAGGCCGCCGCCGAGAAGGAGGCCGGCCGCTGCCTCCAGTGCGTCTGCCCGGACGTCGGCCGCTGCCACCTGCAGCGGCTGTCGCTCGAGCACGGGCTGACCGACAACCGCTTCCACCGCGCGGAGCCGGTCGACTACCACGACTACGAGTACGACTTCAGCCACGACTTCATCCTTCGTGACCTCAACAAGTGCATCAACTGCACGCAGTGCGTGCGGATCTGCCGCGACGTCATCGGTGCGAACTGCTACGGGCTGATGGGCGTGGGCTACGACTCGATCGTCACCACGCCGTGGAACGTGTCGCTCTCGTACACGGACTGCGTGTCCTGTGGCGCCTGCGCGGAGACGTGCCCGACCGGCGCGCTGATGATGCGAGAGCGCGACCTGATGACGTACGAGCTCGACATCGTGCGCTGCATCTACTGCGGCGACTGCGTCGAGGTCTGCCCGCACGGCGCGCTGGGGGAGACGCCGAACTTCGAGCTCTCCACCTACCAGCGGTTCGGCGCGACCGTGCTCGCGAAGGAAGAGCTGGCCGTCGCGCGGACGTGGAAGCCCAGCGAGAACATCCCGCTGGACGGCCACAGGGCAACGCGTCCGCCCGAGGTGCGCCCGCCCGCGCCTCCGCGCTGGGGGGCATAGGCCCGGCGCACCCGCGTACCCTCGCGGAGCCGTGCTGAAGGAGCGCCTCGTCCAGCGGATCCGCTCACGCGGCGCCATCACGTTCGCCGAGTACATGGAGGCGGCCCTCTTCGACCCCGACGGGGGCTACTACATGACCCGCGCCGCCATCGGCTTCGGGGAGGGCGACGACTACTTCACCTCGGCCGACCTCGGACCGGACTTCGGCCGTGCCCTCTCGCGCGTCGCGGCCGACGCCTGGGCCGCGCTGGGCCGGCCGCGGGCGTGGGACCTGGTCGAGGCGGGAGCGGGGCGGGGGAGCGTCATGCGCGACATGCTGGCCGCCCTCGAGCGTGAGCGGCCCGAGGCTGCGCGCAGCGCCCGTCCCGCGATAGTCGAGGTCTCGCCGCGCCTGCGGTCCGAGCAGGCCGGCGCGCTCGCCGGCCGCGATCTGCGCTGGGCCACCTCCGTCCTCGGCCTCGCGCCGATCCAGGGACTCGTATTCGCGAACGAGGTGCTCGACGCGTTCCCGGTCCACGTCCTCGTGCGATCCGAGGACGGCGTGCGTGAGGTCCATGTGGACGAGCAGGACGGCGAGCTCGTCGAGGTGCTCCTCGCTCCGAGCCAGCCGGACCTCCGCTGGCGCGTGCCGGAGGCAGTCGCCGTCGGCGGCCGCTGGGAGGTGAGCGCCGCGGCGGAGGGGTGGATCGCCCAGCTCGCCGCGGCGGTCGCGAGCGGCTACGTCCTGCTGATCGACTACGCCGACGATGAGGCGGGGCTCCTCGCCCGCCTCGGCAGCGGCACGCTGCGCGGCTTCAGCCGGCACCGCCTGGTCGGAGATCCGCTGCGCGCGCCAGGCGAGGCGGACCTCACCGCGACCGTGAACGTGACCGCCATCCGGCGCGCGGCCGAAGGCGCCGGCCTCCGGCTCGCCGGCATGGGGAGGCAGCGCGACGTGCTGCTCGCCCTCGGGATCCGCGAGCCGACCGCCCGGCCGACCGCACCGATCGAGCAGCTCCGCGCGGCCAGCCGGCGGTCCGCCGTGGACACGCTGCTCGACCCGAACGGCCTCGGCGCGTTCCGGGTGCTGTTGTTCGGGAAGGAGGCACCGACGGAGGGCTTCCGCGCGTTCCCGACCCAGCGACGGACGGATGACCCGCGAGGGCCGACACGCTAGACTGAGGCTCCTCGGGCGGTTAGCTCAGCTGGTTAGAGCACTTGCTTGACATGCAAGAGGTCACTGGTTCGAGCCCAGTACCGCCCACGGCCCCGGGGTCTCCCACTTCCCACTTTGGTCGAGCGGCACATCGCTGCGCCCGAAATCTGGGTAGAGCTAGGTAGACCTCTTGACCAGGCGCCCGCGCCGTCGGAGCCTCGGGGACCGTGGACCCGAACGTCGTCCTGCCGCTCCTGTCGTCGGTCGCCAGCTTCGTCTTCGGAGCGCTCGTGTTCGCGCAGTGGCTCCAGCGCCGGCGGAGCTTCCAGCTGGTGTGGGCGATCGGGCTCCTCTGGTACGGCATCAGCGCCGGGACCGAGTTCGTGGGGAGCGCGTTCGGCTGGAGCGAGCCGCTCTACCGCACCTGGTACCTGATCGGCGCGTTCTTCGTCGCCGCGTACCTGGGGATGGGCACCGTCTATCTGCTGGCGAAGACCCGCTTCGGCTACTTCGTCGCCGCCACGCTCCTGCTCGGTGGCCTCTTCGGCCTCTCCATCCGCGGGCGCTATCCGGAAGCCGGCGAGCTCGGCCTCACCGTGATCCTCTTCTCGATCCTCGCCGCAACGCTCGTCGCGACAACGACGTGGCTACGGCGCGACTGGTCCGGGCACGTGACCATGGCGATCCTGGCGCTGGGCTCCGTCGGTGTGGCCTACCTCACCCTTACCGCACAGCTTGCGGCGCCGGGCTGGGCGGTGGACCCGGTCACTCACGTCCCGGTCGGGACGGCCATCCCCGGAGCGGTCCGCGTCCTGGCCGCGCCGTTCAACATCGCGGGGGCGTTCGCCCTGGTGTTCGGAGCGCTCTTCTCCGCGTACGTCTTCATGCCCAAGAACAAGGTCATGCGGGGCCGCACGCTGCCTCCGGTCGTCGCCCAGCTCTACGGCCTGGTCGCGGTCGTCGTGAACTTCTTCGCTTCGATCCCACGCGCCGTCGCCGCGGGCAAGCGCGGCGAGCTGCACTCGCGGGTCCCCGCGACGCTGCTCATCGCCATCGGTGGCTTCATCCCCGGAGTGACCAGCGGCCTGAACCGGTTCGGATTCACGTGGGCGTTCTTCCTCGGCGAGCTCCTCGGCGTGCTCTTCATCTTCGCGGGGTTCCTGGTGAGCCGGGAGGTCTTCGCTTCGCGGGCTCGCCCCGAGCGCACGCCCGCGCTGCGCGGAGAGGCGACCTCCGCCTAGCCTCTCCGCTGCACGGCGCAGAGGTATGCTGTGCCCGCGCGACGACGCGGACAGCGCCTTCGATCCGTTCCGCACAGCGAGCCCCGGATGGTGCGAGGGGGCCGGTCGAGCGAAGGACACCACCGCCGAGCGCCGTGGGTGGGCCCCGTACAGCCCCTCGCAAGAGTGCTGTCGGCAATAACCGACAGAACGTGGGTGGAACCACGGGAGCTTCGAAGGCCTCTCGTCCCGCAATGGGTCGAAGAGGCTTTTTGCGTTCAACGAGTAGGACTAAAAAGCCGAAGAGGCTTTTTCTATTCGACGAGTAGTACTGAAAGGCGGTACCGACATGGCGAAGGAGCTGGGACGCAGGGACCACGCGGCGGAGGATCCGCTCCATCCGTTACGGCACTCGGCCGCGCACGTCATGGCGGGCGCGGTGCTCGACCTCTTCCCCGGCACCAAGCTCGGGATCGGTCCCGCCATCAGGAACGGCTTCTACTACGACCTGGACGTCCCGCGGCCGCTCTCGCCCGACGACCTGCCACGCATCGAAGCGCGCATGCGGGAGGTCGCCAACGCCGATCACCCCTTCGAGCGCAGTGAGATGTCGCGCGAAGAAGGACTGCGCTTCTTCCGTGAGGCCGGCCAGGACTACAAGGTCGACCTCATCGAGAGCTTCGAGGAGGCCGAGGGCGCCGACGGTGGCGCGGTGAGCATCTACCGGCACGGGGACTTCGTGGATCTCTGCAAGGGCCCGCACGTGAAGCGGACCGGCGACATCAAGGCGTTCAAGCTGCTCTCGATCGCCGGCGCCTACTGGCGCGGCGACGAGTCGCGCCCGCAGCTCACGCGCCTCTACGGCACCGTCTGGCCGTCGCAGAAGGAGCTCGACGCGTACCTCGAGCGCCTCAAGGAGATCCAGCGGCGGGATCACCGCGCGCTCGGGCGGGACCTCGAGCTCTTCCGCATCGACGACGAGCTCGGGAGCGGCCTCGTGCTGTGGCTCCCGAATCTCTCCGTCGTCCGCGAGGAGCTGGAGACGTGGTGGCGCAAGGTGCACCACGAGCGCGGGTACACTCTCGTGTACACGCCGCACATCGCCCACGAGAAGACGTACCAGCGCTCGGGCCACCTCGAGAAGTACGGGGAGAACATGTACGGCCCGCTGCTGCTGGACGAAGGCACTCAGCGCTTCTGGATCAAGCCCATGAACTGCCCGGGCCACATCAAGGTGTTCCAGTCCGGAGTGCGCTCCTACCGAGAGCTGCCCCTGCGCATCGGCGAGCTCGGAACGGTCTACCGCTACGAGCGCGGCGGCACGCTCCACGGGATGCAGCGCGTCCGCGGATTCACGCAGGACGACAGCCACATCTTCTGCAGCTGGGAGGACGCGCAGGAGGAGATCGGGAAGGTCTTCGACCTGGCGATGGAGTTCATGCGCCTCTTCGGCTACGTCGACCCCGTCATCTACCTCTCGACCCGGCCGGAGCGGCGCCTCGGCTCCGACGAGCTATGGGACAAGGCCGAGGAGGCTCTCCGGCAGGCTCTCGGGGTCCGGGAGGTGCCGTACAAGATCGACGAGGGCGGCGGCGTCTTCTACGCGCCGAAGATCGACATCAAGGTCATGGACGCCATCGGGCGCGAGTGGCAGGGACCGACCATCCAGATCGACCTCAACCTCCCGGAGCGCTTCGACGTGACATTCGTGAACTCTCGCGGCGAGCGGGAGCGCGCGGTCATGATCCACCGCGTCCTCTTCGGGAGCCTGGAGCGCTTCGTGGGCGGGCTCATCGAGCACTACGCCGGCAACTTCCCGCTCTGGCTCAACTGGGAGCAGGTCGCCGTCGTACCCGTGCGCGAGGACGCGCTCCCGTACGCCCGCGAGGTCGCCGCGCGTCTCCGGCAGGAGGGCATCCGCGTGCGTCTCGACGAGCAGATGGCCGACATGCGCGAGCGCATCCGCGAGGCGCAGCAGCGCCGCGCGGGCTACATCATCGTCGTGGGCGGCAAGGAGGCCGAGGCGCGGACCGTCTCCGTGCGCCGCCGCGGCGCCGGCAAGGGCGAGGAGGAGCGCGGCGTCGCCCTCGAGGAGTTCGTCCGCCGCGTGACCGAGGAGCGCGACGCGAAGTCGCTGCCTTCCGACTTCAACCCCCGCGACACGGGACCCAGCGTGGACGAGGCGGCCGTCTCGTGACGCAGGAGGCCGTCGCCGTGGGTCCGATCCCTACGGACCTCGGTGTTCTGCTCGTTCGTCGACACCGAGTGGCCGGAGGCGAAGCGGCGGCTCGAGGCGCTCCTCGCGCCAGGACGCTACGGAAGCGCGTAAGCGTGCGTTGGCTCTCCGGCCAGGACCCAGTGCCGTGCTGCGCTGCTAGACTGTCGGGAGTTGAAGTCGTTCCGCTCCCAGGAGCCCGTCTGATTCGCTTCCAAGAGAAGGGCCTGCCCTCATAGCAGAGCTCCGGGTCAACGAGCAGATCCGCGTCCCCACCGTGCGCCTGATCGGGGCCAACGGCCAGGCATTGGGCGTCGTCCCCACGCAGCGCGCGCTCGCGCTCGCCCAGAGCGAGGGCTTCGATCTCATCGAGATCGCCCCGCAGGCGACTCCGCCCGTCTGCCAGATCGGCGACTACGGGAAGTACCGCTACAAGCAGCAGCAGCGCGAGAAGGAAGCCAAGAAGAAGCAGAAGACGATCACCTGGAAGGAGGTCCGGGTGGCCCCGAAGATCGACGGGCACGACCTCGACACGAAGATCCGTACGGCCATCCGACTGCTCGAGCACGGCGACAAGCTCAAGGTCGTCGTCCGGTTCCGCGGCCGTGAGCTCGCGCACCCCGACCGTGGCCGCACCCTCCTGATGCAGATGTCGGAGCGCCTCAAGGACCACGGCACGGTCGAGCGCCCGCCGCTCCTCGAGGGCCGGCAGATGGTCATGGTCATGAATGCCGTCCGCCGCGACGCCGCCGCAGCGGCCACCGCGAAGCCGGACGGGGGGACTGACCCCGGCGGCGCCGCGAAGCCGGTGACACCGGCCCCCGCGGGGCCGCGCCCCGCGCCCGCTCCT
>MGON01000121.1:8051-15411 GCA_001795345.1 Chloroflexi bacterium RIFCSPLOWO2_02_FULL_71_16
TGGCTCGGGCGACCGGCCCATCGGCCGCTCCTCGTCCGGCGGCGACGCGCGCTCCTCGCGCCTCCTAGACGCCGCCGAACGCGCATCCGAGCGGATGCATCACGTACACTGTCGTTCCCACCTGTCCCGTTCCGCGCCCGCCGCGTGATGCGGTGCCTGGCCGGTCCGGACGGTGGCCACGAAAGGGAGACCATGCCGAAGATCAAGAGCCACAGCGGCGCGAAGAAGCGGTTCGAGGTCACCGGGCGGGGGAAGCTCCGCCGGGCCAAGGCCTACAAGGGCCACCTGAACCAGCACAAGTCGCCTGCCCGCAAGCGCCGGCACCAGGGCAAGGCGTCGGTGGCGAAGGGCGACCTCGCGCTCGTCCGGAAGCTCCTCCCGCATCTGTGAATAGGGGCTCGGCCGCGCCGGTGAAGCCGGACGCGGCCGCACGAAAGGAACGCACATGGCCCGAGTGAAACGAGGCGTCGCCGCCCACAAGAAGCACAAGAAGGTCCTCAAGGAGGCCGAGGGGCGCCGCGGGGCGAAGCACAAGCTCGTCCGGCCCGCCAAGGAGGCGGCCCTGCACGCCCTCACGTACGCGCTGCGCGACCGCCGCGCGCGCAAGGCACAGTTCCGCTCGCTGTGGATCGCACGCATCAACGCCGCCTCGCGCGAGGCCGGCCTGTCCTACGGGCGCCTCATGTCGGCCATGCGCACGGCCGGCGTCCAGCTCGACCGCAAGGTCCTCGCGGACATGGCCGTCCGCGACCCGAAGGTGTTCCGGCAGTACGTCGAGATGCTGAAGGACGGACGCTTTACCAAGCAGGCCGAGCGCTCCTAGAGAGCGCGCATCCCCGGTGATGACGGCCCGCCTTTCGTGAGAGCGAAGGGCGGGCCATCTTTGTGAGGAGAGAGTGACGACGACGGGCGGGCTCGAGGCCATCGCGGCGCGAGCCGAGGCGGAGATCGCCGCGGCGCCGGACGAGGCCGCGCTCGACGCCCTGCGCGTGCGCTACGTCGGCCGCCGCGAGGGCGAGATAACGGCGGCGCTCAAGGAGCTGCCGAAGCTGCCCGCCGCGGAGCGGCCCGTGTACGGCGCCGCGGCCAACGCGGCGCGCGCGCGCATCGAGGCCGCGCTGGAGGCGCGTGCCGGGGCCATCCGCGCCGCTGCCCTCGAGCGTGATCTCGGGGCCGAGGCCACGGACCTGACGCTGCCGCCGCGCCGCGTGCGCGTGGGCCGCTACCACCCCATCACCCAGACCATCCGCGAGATCACCCGCATCTTCGCCGGGATGGGCTTCGAGGCGGTCGAGGGACCGGAGGTCGAGTGGGACTACTACAACTTCGAGGCCCTCAACATCCCGCCCGGCCACCCGGCGCGCGACAAGTTCAACACCCTCTGGATCGCGCAGGAGGCCAGCGTGGCGATGGCGGTGGCCGCCGCAGGCGCCGGGCGGCCGAGGGCGCAGAGCTCCTCAACTCAGCCGATGCTCCTCCGGACGCACACCTCGCCGATGCAGATCCGGACGATGGAGCAGCGCCGCCCGCCCGTGCGGATCGTCGTGCCGGGCCGCTGCTTCCGCTTCGAGGCCACCGACACCACCCACGAGAGCGTCTTCTTCCAGCTCGAGGGGCTGGCCATCGACGAGCAGCTGTCCATGGCGGACCTGAAGGGGGTCCTCTATTCGTTCGCCCGCCAGCTGTTCGGCGGCGACCGCAAGGTCCGGTTCCGCCCGGACTACTTCCCGTTCACCGAGCCCTCGGCGGAGATCGCCTTCGACTGTTTCGTCTGCGACGGCAGCGGCCGCACGAACGAGGGCGGCTGCCGCACGTGCGGCGCGACGGGCTGGATCGAGATCGCCGGGTGCGGCATGGTCCATCCCGAGGCGCTGCGTCGCGTGGGCTACGACCCCGCGAAGTACCAGGGCTTCGCGTGGGGCGGAGGAGTGGAGCGCATCGCGATGCTGCTGACCGGGACACCGGACATCCGCCTCTTCCACCAGAACGACCTGCGCTACCTGGAGAGCGTCTAGATGGTCGAGCGACGAGCGGCTTCGCCGCGAGGAGCGAGTCTGCAAGCAGCGGAGCGCGCGCGGGCCCTCTGGGCCACGCGCGAAAAGTAGGTGCCTTCTATCCGCGTGCCCGTCTCCTGGCTGCGCGAGCACGTCGACGTCGCCGTGAGCGTCGACGAGCTCGCCGAGCGTCTCCACATGGCCGGCATCGAGGTCGAGCGAGTGGAGCGAGCCGGAGGCGCGGCCGGCTGGGACAGGATCTGGGTCGGGGTCGTCGAGGCGCTCGCGAAGCATCCGAACGCCGACAAGCTCCTCCTCGCGACCGTGCGCTACGGCGACGAGCGCCGGAAGACCGTGGTCACGGGCGCGACCAACCTCGCCGAGGGCGCGGTCGTCGCCTACGCGGAGACCGGCGCGACCCTCCGCGACCCGCACGGGACCGGCACCTTCGTGCTCGAGCCGAAGAAGATGCGGGGCATCGTGAGCGAAGGCATGGTCCTGTCCGAGCGCGAGCTGGGCATCGGCGAGGACCACGAGGGCATCAAGCTGCTCGACCCCTCGCTCCCGGTCGGGGCCCGCCTCGCGGACGTGCTCGGGGAGACGGTCATCGCCTTCGAGCTGCCCCCCAGCCGGCCCGACGCGCTGTCCGTTGCCGGCATCGCTCGGGAGACGTCGGCCATCTTCGGCGTGCCGGTGCGGCCGCCCGTCCTCGAGCCCCTCACGTGGGCCCTGGACCCGAAGCGGCTCACCGTGCGCATCGAGGACGACCGCGCCTGCCCGCGCTTCGCAGCCGCGTACCTGGAGGGAGTGCGGATCGGTCCGTCGCCGGCGTGGATGCAGCAGCGCCTCGTCGCGGCGGGGATGCGGCCGATCAGCAACGTCGTGGACATCACCAACTACGTGATGCTCGAGCTCGGCCAGCCCCTCCACGCCTACGACGCGGAACGCCTCGCCGGCCGCGCGCTCGTCGCGCGCCTGGCCCGGAGCAGCGAGACCCTGCGGACCCTGGACGGGATCGACCGGATCCTGCGGCCCTCCGACCTGGTGATCGCCGACGAACAGCGGGCGCTCGGGCTCGCGGGCGTCATGGGCGGCGAGGACTCCGAGATCCGCGAGACGACGACCCAGATCGCGCTCGAGTGCGCGTCCTTCGAGTCCCTGCGGATCCGCCGCACGACGGAGGCGCACGGGCTCCAGGGCTCGAGCGGCAGCGCGGCCGCCCGGCGGTTCGGGCTCGACCTGAGCCCCGAGCTCGTGCCGATCGCCCTCGCCCGCGCCGTCCGCCTGCTGCGGGACCATGCGGGAGCGACGCTCGTAGGTGCGACCGACGTCTACCCGCGCCCGCGGCCTACGCCGAACGTCCGCCTGCGCTTCAGCGACCTGGCCCGGGTCCTCGGTGCGGAGATCTCGCCCGAGGAGGCCGGCGACGCGCTCCACCGCCTCGGCTTCACGCACGCGGAGCACGGCGACCACCTCGTCGTCGCGCCGCCATCCGTGCGCACCGACATCGCCATCCCGGAGGACGTGGTCGAGGAGGTCGCCCGGATCGTCGGCTACGACCGGATCCCGGTGCGCATGCCGACGGGCGTGTTGCCCCTCCACGAGCGTCATCCGCGAGAGGAGCTGCGCGAGCGCGCGCGTGACGTGCTCGTCGGCTTCGGGCTGCAGGAGACGATCTCGTACGCGCTGATCGACCCGGCGTGGCTCGGCCGGCTCACGCCGGACGGGTCACCGATCGCGCCGGCGCCGCTGCGCGTGGCGAATCCGACGACCGCGCAGCAGTCCGTCCTGCGGCCGACGCTGCGCGCCAGCCTGCTCGACACCGCCGCCCGCAACCTGCGCCACCGGCATGGCATCGGGATCTTCGAGATCTCGCCCGTCTACCTCCAGCGGCCCGACGACCTTCCGGACGAGCGCTGGACGATCGGGATCCTTCTTGCCGGTGACGCCGAGCCGGTGCGGGAGGGGGAGACGTGGCTGGTGGGCGAGCGCCGCTGGGACTGGCACGACATCCTCGGGATGACACGCGGCCTCGCCGACGCCCTGCACCTCGGGCCCTTCGACGACCAGACCAGGCGCGCCGCGCCCGGTCTCCACCCGTCAGGGTCGTTCTCGCTGCAGCACGCTGGCCGGACGGCCTTCACCCTGGGGCAGCTCGATCCCCGGGTGGCCGACCTCTGGGAGCTCCCGCGCGAGACGTACGTGGCGGAGATCGACCTCGCGTCGCTCCTCGCCGTCGCGGTCCGACCTCGGGCGGTGGTGCCGGTGCGCTATCCCGCGGCCCGGCGCGACATCGCGTTCGTCGTCGCCGAGGACGTTCCATGGGCCGACGTGCAGCGCGAGATCGAGGCGGCCGCCGGCAAGGCGGGGCTCGAAGGCCTGGCCCTGCGTGACGTCTACCGCGGACCGCAGGCGGGGGAGGGGAAGAAGTCGTTCGCGGTGCGTGTCGTCTTCCGCTCGCCGACCGCCACCCTGTCGGACGCCGAGGTGGACCGCGCCACCTCACGCATCGAGGGCCGGCTGCGCCACCGGTTCGGGGCCATGACCCGGGGCTGACCGGCTGTCCGGAAGGGCGACGCGCGCCGGCATTTGCTCCATTACCGGCCCGAATGCCCGCTGGTTCAGGCCCTTCGGCGTTGCGGATGGGGCAGGCCGGCTGTAGCGTTCGGCACTCGGCCGCGAGGGGGGAGGGGCTGCCTCTGCCCAGCGGGCGGTCACGTCACGCAGGGAAGAAGGAGGACGCATGGCTAACCTCAACTGGCGGAACACCCTCGCCGTCGTCGGGACGGCAGTGCTCACGCTCGCTGCATGTGGTGCACCGAGCGCCCCCGCGGCCTCGCCAGCCGCCCCCACGGCCGCAGCGACCGGGCCCGCAGCGACGGCGGCACCGGTGGCGAACCGCGGCAAGGGCGGCGAGCTCAAGATCCTGTACTGGCAGGCGGTCACGGAGCTCAATAGCCACCACTCCCAGGGCACGAAGGACTACGACGGATCACGACTCGCGATCGAGCCCCTTGCGGCGATGGGTCCGAACGGCGAACCCGTCGCCATCCTCGCCGCCGAAGTACCGACCAAAGCGAACAACGGCATCTCCGCGGACCTCACGACGGTCACATGGAAGCTCAAGCCCAACGTCAAGTGGTCGGATGGCAGCCCATTCACGTCCGCTGACGTCGTCTTCACGTGGAAGTACGTCACCGACGAGGCCACCGCGGCCACGGACTCCTTTACGTTCACTAACGTCAAGAGCGTCGAGGCCACGGACCCTCTGACAGTGAAGGTCACGTACAACGGTCCGACGAGCAACCCCTACCAGGCGTTCGTAAGCGGTTACGGGAACATCATCCAGGAGAAGCAGTACAAGGACTTCATCGGTGCCAAGGCTAAGGACGGCCCGAAGATCCCAGTGGGAACGGGCCCGTACAAGGTCAAGGAGTTCAAGCCGAATGACGTCGTGCTGTACGAGATCAATGAGAACTACCGCGACCCGAACAAGCCGTTCTTCAAGACAGTGCAGTTCAAGGGCGGCGGGGACGCCACCGGCGCGGCCCGCGCGGTCTTCCAGACCGGCGAGGCCGACTACAGCTGGAACCTGCAGGTCGAGGCGACGATCCTCAAGCCGATGATCGAGGCCGCCGACAGCAAGGGCACGTTCATCTCCGCCACCAGCGGCAACCTCGAGCGGCTGCTCATCCAGCGGACGGACGTCCGCGCATCGGCGGGCGCCAACCGCGGTGAGCCCTCGACGCAGCACCCGTTCCTGTCGGACCTCAAGGTCCGCCAGGCCCTCGCCATGGCCGTCGATCGGACGCCGATCGCGGCGCTCTACGGTGGCGGTCTCGCGGGCGAAGGGACCTGCAACGTCGTCGTCGGCATCCCGCCAGCGACGTCTAAGAACACCGCGACCATGCCCGTCTGCAAGTACGACATCGCGGCGGCCAACAAGCTGCTCGACGAGGCGGGCGCAGCCAAGGGTGCCGACGGCATCCGCGTCTACAAGGGCACGAAGATGGACATCGTCTACTCGACGACCGTGAACCCGCTCCGTCAGAAGGAGCAGGAGATCGTCAAGAGCGGCTGGTCGCAGCTCGGCGTCAACGTGATCCTCAAGTCGGTCGACGCCGGCGTCTTCTTCGGTACCGACACCGACGACGCGGCGGGCCGCTTCTTCACCGACGTCGAGATGTTCACCAACGGTCCGGAGTCACCGGACCTGTCGACCTACCTGGCCGGCTGGACATCGGCCGAGATCAGGACCAAGGCAGCTGCCTGGGCAGGCAACAACTACGAGCGCTGGTCGAACGCGGAATTCGACGGACTCCACGCGCAGTACCTCAAGGAGACCGACGCAGCTAAGAAGAACGAACTCGCGATCAAGATGAACGACCTGCTGGTCAGTGACGTCGTCGTCATCCCGCTGGTCGCTCGCAAGTCGCCGGTGTCAGGCATCAGCAAGTCCCTCAAGGGCACGCAGCCCAACCCATGGGACTCGGAGATGTGGAACATCGCGGACTGGAGCAAGTAGCCCCACCGCACTGGATCCACGATTTCCACGTCGGCGGGGGCTTCGGCCCCCGCCGACGGCTTTTCCCCGCCATGGATCGCCCCGGATACCCGACAAGGATGGACCGACTGACCTCGAAGAAGTCGAACCGGAAGGTGTTGTGGGGGATACATAATGGCGACCGCTGATGGGTAGGTACCTGGTGCGACGGCTGCTCATCGCGTTCCCCACATTGCTGCTGATCAGCGCTGTGGTGTTCGCGATACTCGCGCTTGCCCCGGGCGACCCCCTCGCCCAGTTCGCGCTGAACCCCGCGATACCGCAAGAGGTGCGCGAGCGGATCCGCGATTCACTCGGTCTGAACGAACCGGTCCCGGTGAGGTACGTGAAGTGGCTCACCTCAGCGGCGCAGGGGAACCTCGGCTACTCCTTCCAGAGCAGAGTCCCGGTCATGGATCTCATCTGGCAGCGGCTTCCCAATACTCTCGCCGTGCTGGGCGTCGCCTACGTGATCTCGATACTGCTGGCCATCCCGATCGGCGTGATCTCCGCCGTGAAGCGCTACTCGTTCATGGATCACGCCGCGACGACTTTCGCCTTCATCGGCTTCTCGATACCCACGTTCGTGACGGGGGTCTTTTTCATCCTCATATTCAGCGTCAAGCTCCGCTGGCTGCCATTCATCTACGACTCGACGATCGACGTTTCGCTCTTCGACCTGGAGAGCGTCATCAAGCAGCTACGCCAGTCGATCATGCCGATCACGGTGCTGGCCTTGTTCCAAACGGCCACTCTCGCGCGCTTCGTCCGATCCGAGATGCTCGAGAACCTGCCGCTCGACTACGTCCGCACCGCCCGAGCG
>MGON01000122.1:0-198 GCA_001795345.1 Chloroflexi bacterium RIFCSPLOWO2_02_FULL_71_16
AACCCGACGCCGCGGCCATCCGCCTCGATCGTCCAGAGCACGGTGCGCTCGGCCTTGGCCGCTTCCTTGAGCCGCTCCTTCCACGTCTCGAGCGCCGCGGGCTCGGCCCAGAGATGGCCGCCGCGGCGGACGCGCATGTCGGCCATCCACGCGTTCACCAGCGGAAGGTCGGCCTCCGTCGGCGTGCGCAGCCTGGCC
>MGON01000122.1:245-1288 GCA_001795345.1 Chloroflexi bacterium RIFCSPLOWO2_02_FULL_71_16
ACGGGGCGCGAGCCGCCTCACGCACGTGAGGCCGGCAGGACGATGCGGAACTCCGCGCCGCCCGCGACGTTCCGCGCCTCGACGTGACCTCCGTGCGCCTGCGCGATCGCCTGCGCGATCGCGAGTCCCAGGCCGGCGCCCTCCCGGTCGACGCCCTCGCCTCGGTAGAAGCGGTCGAAGACCCGCGCCTCGGCGCCCTTGGGGATCCCGGCGCCGCGGTCCCTCACGCTCACGATCACCCGGCCGTCGCTCGCCGCAGCGCCGACGTCCACGTGGCCGCCCTTCGGCGAGTGCTTCACCGCGTTGTCGATCACGTTCGTGAAGAGCTGGGTCAGGCGGTCCGTGTCGCCGGAGATCGTCGGCAGGTCGCCGACGGAATCCCGGATCTCGACCTCGGCCTCGCGCGCCTGGATCTCGAGCGCCGCGATCGCTCCGCGGACGACCTCGTCGACGCGGACGGGCTCACGCCCGCCGCGCGGCGCCGATCCGATGCGGGCGTGCTCGAGCAGTCCCTCCACCATGCGGACGAGCCGCCTGGCCTCGCGCTGGATGGTCCGGGCCGCCCAGCCGACGCCCTCCCCGGCGACCTCGCCCTCGACGATGGCCTGGGAGAACCCCTGGATGGACGTGAGCGGCGTGCGGAGCTCGTGCGAGATGTCGGCGAGGAACGCCTGCTCGCTGCCGCGAGCGCGCTCGATCTCGTCGGCCATGTCGTTGAAGGCACCGCCGAGCTCGCGCACCTCCGCCGGACCGGCGACGGCGACGCGCGCGCGCATGTCGCCCGCGGCGAAGCGTCCGGCACCGCGCACGAGGTCGCGAAGCGGCCGCGTGATCGTCCGTGCCAGCAGCGCCGCGAGAAGGAGCGCCAGCCCCGCGGCGACGGCCGCGCCCGCGAGCACCGGCGGCAGCAGTGGCCGGATCGACTCGCCCAGAGCCGCGCGCGGCCGCGCCACGGCCAGGCTGATCCCGCCGGCGGCGGAGCGCTGCACGTAGAGCCACTCGTCGCCGCCCTCACGGAACGTCAGCACCCCATCCGTCGAGGT
>MGON01000122.1:1365-1674 GCA_001795345.1 Chloroflexi bacterium RIFCSPLOWO2_02_FULL_71_16
GGACCCGCGCCTGGACCGTCCGTGCCTGCTCGGTCAGCGAGTCGATCACGTCGCGTGCCGGCCGGCCCTGCCGCAGACCGGACTGGACGGCCGTCAGCAGCGGCTGCGAGACGTCGAGGAGCCTCTGCCGCGTCACCTCACCCTCGTAGCGGACGACGAGGCCCGACAGGGCGACCGCCGACACCAGGAGCGCGACGGCGACCACCGCCAGGTACGAGACGAAGAGCCGGCCCGCGATGGTGCGGATCATCCGCTGCCCTCTGGCTCGCCCGGACCGACCAGCTTGTATCCGATGCCCCAGACCGTCTC
>MGON01000122.1:1995-2242 GCA_001795345.1 Chloroflexi bacterium RIFCSPLOWO2_02_FULL_71_16
CATCCCGGCTTCGAGGCCCTCGACCTTCGCCTCCGTCCGCGCCGTGAGCGCGAGCACCGGCGTGTCCCCGCGCTCGCGCAGCTCGCGGAAGAGCGCGCGGCCGTCCACGTCCGGCAGGCCGAGGTCGAGGATCACGAGCGCCGGATGGACCTCGCGGAACAGCGCGCGGGCGCGCTCGCCGGTCGGCGCGTGCGTCACGGCGAAGCCGGCGTTGCGGAGATAGAGCGCGACGAGGTCGGCGACCGCG
>MGON01000122.1:2307-3346 GCA_001795345.1 Chloroflexi bacterium RIFCSPLOWO2_02_FULL_71_16
TCGGGCGGCGGCGCGCTCGCACCCTCGCCTCGGCCGTCCGCGCGGGAGGTCGGGGTCGGGCCGGCGCGGGCCGGGCCGGCTTCGGCGCCGGCCGGTCCTTTGGCTCGAACCCGATCCGGAGTCGGTGCCCGTACGCCGTGGCGAGCCGCGCAAGGGACCGGAGCGACGGGAGGTAGCGCGGGTCCTCCATCCGCCGGAGCTGCGTCTGGGACGTGCCGAGCAGCCTCGCGGCGGCGCGCTCCGAGAGCCCCGCCGCGACGCGCAGCTCGCGCACGGCGCGGGCGACGTCGGCCGCGAGCGGGTCGGTGCGCTCGACCTCGGGAGCGGGCTCCGCCGGGGCGGCCGGGACCTGGACTGCGACCGATGGTGGTCGCGCCTCGGGCATCCCGGCATGTTCGCACTTCTATTCGCGCTCGTCCGGCCTCGCTTCGCCGCGGCCGGCCTGCGCCGCCTCGCTCCGCTCGATCGATGCTGGACTCGCTCGGACCGGCAAAGCCGGATCCTCGCTCGCGGCTATTCGAGCGCCTTGCGGATGTCCCAGTCGGCGTGCTCCAGACGGTCCCGCGCCTCGCTCTCCGGAACGCCGGCCTCGGTGGCGACGATGCGCACGGCGCGGTCCCGGAGCTTCGCGTTCACCGCGCGAAGGTCCGCCATGAGGTCGTCGCGGGTGCGGCCGAGCCGCACCATCGCCGCGGTCGAGATCATGTTCAGGACCAGCTTCGTGACGGTCCCGGCCTTGAGGCGGGTGGAGCCGGCGAGGACCTCGGGCCCGGCATCCACCGCCACGGCGACCTCCGCGGCGTTGGTGAGCGGCGAGGTCGGGTCGCAGGTGACGGCGATGGTCGTCGCGCCGATGTCGCGGGCGGCGGCCATCCCGGCCAGGACGTAAGGGGCCGTCCCGCTGGCCGAGATCCCCACCAGCACGTCGGCGGGTCCGACGGCGGCGCGCACCTCGCGGTCGCCGGCGGCCGGGTCGTCCTCGGCGCCCTCGACGCTCTCGCGGAGCGCGCGGTCGCCACCGGCGATGATCCCGCGCGCG
>MGON01000122.1:3413-4059 GCA_001795345.1 Chloroflexi bacterium RIFCSPLOWO2_02_FULL_71_16
GGACCCCGAGCCGGCCGCTCGTGCCCGCCCCCAGGTAGCGGAGCCTCCCGCCCGCGCCGAGCGCCGCGACCACCGCCTCGACCGCGCGCTCGATCTGCGGGATGGCATCGCGCACCGCCGCGACGGCGCGCGCGTCCTCTTCGCTCATGAGCTCGAGGAGCTGGCGCGTCGAGAACGTCGATAGCCCCGCCGCCTTCGGGTTGCGCGCCTCGGTGCGCGGCCTCGTCATCGGGTGCCCCAGGCGAGTCGCGCCGCCAGACGCGCCGCGCCCATCGCCGGCTCCTCGCGCACCGGCTCGACCGCGGCCCGCGGGAGCGTGCCGAGCAGCTCCATGCGCGTCTGCTGCCCGAGCGCGGGGATCTGCTCGAACGCGCCGCCGGCCAGGTACACCGGTCCGTCGCCTAGCCCGAGCGATACGGCGACGACGGTGGCGGCTCGCGCGAGCGCGTTCGCTCCACGGCGGAGGATGCCGACGGCGATCATGTCGCTCGCCGATGCCGCGGCGGCGACCGCGCGGGCGGAGGCGATCACTGCGGGGGACGGATGCGGCCGGCCGTGGAGGAGCGGCAGCGTCTCGGTGAGCTCCGCGAGGCCGAGCTCGCGAAGCACGTTCGCCGTGATGGCCGTGGGCGCGCCGCGGCCGTCG
>MGON01000122.1:4102-4411 GCA_001795345.1 Chloroflexi bacterium RIFCSPLOWO2_02_FULL_71_16
TCGCCCTCGGCGTTGCGGCCGTACGCGATCGATCCGGTCCCCGAGATCAGCACCACGCCGCAGCCCTGCGGGTTGCCCGCGTACAGCGCGGCCTTCGCGTCGTGGGTCACCTCGACGTGCACGTCCGGGCCCACGAGCGAGGCGAGGATCGCGCGCCCCTTTTCGCGCTCCTGCTCGCGCTCGCCGCCCGCGCACGAGAGGACGACCGCGGCCGGGCGCCGGCCCGCCAGCGCCTCGCCGAGAGCCGCGGCGATGGCGCCCTGCGGGTCGGGGGAGGGGAGCAGGTTCCCGCCTCCGCCGGCACCGCGG
>MGON01000122.1:4470-6358 GCA_001795345.1 Chloroflexi bacterium RIFCSPLOWO2_02_FULL_71_16
GATCCCCGCGACCAGGCCCGCGCTCTCCGCCACGGCGGCCATGATGACGCGCTAGGGGGCGTGGATGGCGCCGGCCGAGACCGCGCGCGACGCGCCCGTGCACCGCGGGAGCGTGTTCGGAAGCCCGCGCAGCCGGTACGCGGCGAGGATCGCGAACGCGAGCGCCTCGCGTGCCTCGGCCGGCACCCCGAGCTCGTCCGTGGGCCTCACCGGGATGGGCGCCAGCGCGCCGCGCAGCGCGTCCATCAGCGCGGGGTTGGCGGCGCCGCCGCCGCCCACCAGCACGTCGCGCCACCCGACGCGCCGCGGTGTCTCCTCGCGGATGGCGTGGGCGACCGTGCGGGCCGTGAGCTCCGTCGCGGTGGCCAGGGCGTCCTCGTACGAGCCTCCACGCTCGCGGACCGCCCGCTCGAGGTCCAGCGCGAACCGCCTGCCGAACTCTTCTCGGCCCGCGCTCTTGGGCGCCCGCCGCGCGAAGAACGGGTGCGCCAGCGAGGCTTCGAGCGCCTCGGGGACGGCGCGGCCGCGGCGCGCGCCGGCGCCATCGCGGTCGTATCGGTCGCCGACCGTGCGGGCGATGGTGTCGAGGACCATGTTCCCGGGACCGGTGTCGAAGCCGCGCACGTGGTCGGCCTTGGCATCCGTGAGCAGGGTCACGTTGGCGATCCCGCCCAGGTTGAGCACGACCCGCGGGGCGCCGTCCGCGAACAGCACGTGGTCCGCGAACGGCGTGAGCGGCGCGCCCTCGCCGCCGGCCGCGATGTCGGCGCTGCGGAGGTCCGAGACCACCGGGACCGCCGTGCGCACCGCGACGCGCGCGGCGTCGCCGATCTGCAGCGTCACGCGCGAGGCGGGCAGGTGCGCGACGGTCTGGCCGTGCAGCCCGATCACGTCGGCGCCTCGCCCCTGCACCAGCCCCATCGCGACCTCGGCGTAGAGGTCGCCCAGGGTCCCGTGGAGCATCGCCAGCTCCGGCACGTTCGCGACCCCGGTGACCGCACGAAGCACCTGCTCCCGCAGGTCGGCCGTGAACGGCACGGCGCGGTGCTCGTGGAGCTCGACCCGCGGTGCGCCGGAGGTCCACGACACCGTTGCCGAGACCGCGTCGATGCCGTCCGCGGAGGTCCCGGACATGATCCCGACCGCGCGAACGGCCGCGTCGCTCATCGCGCCATCATCCCGGTGCCGAGAGCGCCTCGTGCACGGCGATCCGGAAACGGTAGAGGTCGTCGGCGTTCTCGCGCCCGAAGTAGACGCGGTTCGTCAGGATCACCACCGTCAGGTCGAGCGCCGGGTCGACCCAGAGGGACGTGCCCGTAAAGCCGCTGTGCCCCCACGCATCGGCGCTGAAGCGGCGGCCGCACATGGGTCCCTCCGGTGCCCGCAGCGCGAGGCCGAGGCCGCGCCGAACGTTGTCGCCGCGGGCGTGCTCGCTCCGCGCCAGGGCGGCGAGCCCGTTCCCGATGACCGCGCCGTCGCGGAACACGCGGGCGAGGGCGGCGACGTCGGCCGCGGTGCCGAAGAGCCCGGCGTGCCCGGCGACGCCGCCCATGGCCGCCGCGTTCTCGTCGTGCACCTCGCCCCGCAGGCGCCGGTCGCGCCACTCGGTGTCGCGCTCCGTCGCGGCGCACCGCTCGGGCGGGCGCGGGCCGAAGTCGCAGCTGGCCGCGTCGACCGGCCCGAGGACGCGCTCGCGGACGAGGTCCGCGAAGGCGGCGCCGCCCGCGCGTTCGAGGCCGCTCGTCAGCATCACGTAGCCGAGGTCGCTGTACGTGAACGTGCCGAGGTCCTGCGCCAGCGGCTCCCGCGCCGCGAGCCACACCGCCTCCTCGGCCGACTTGGCCTCGCGGAAGAGCGGCTTCCACCAGAGCAGCCCGGCGGTGTGCGT
>MGON01000122.1:6376-8159 GCA_001795345.1 Chloroflexi bacterium RIFCSPLOWO2_02_FULL_71_16
GACGTCGTCCTTCCGGCCGCCGCGGAAGTCGGGGACGATCTCGCACATCGGCATTTCCAGCTCGATGACGCGCTCGCGCACGAGCGCGAGGCAGACGGCGGTCGTCGCGAGCTTCGTCAGCGAGGCGAGGTCGAAGACGCTGCCGGCGGAACAGGGCCCGTCCGTTCCCGCGCTTGGATCGGGGCACAGCGTGCCCGCCGCGTACACGTCGCGCGCGCCGCGGCTCTCGACGAGGACGACGCACGCGGTGCAGAGGCTGCCGATGGCCGTATCGACGATGGCCCGGGCTGGCGCGACCGATACCTCTCGCATCCGCCGACAGTGTGAGCGGGCTCGCTATTCCTTCTCTTCGATGTCCGCCCAGAAGGCGTCGGTGAAGCGGTTGTTCAGGTTGGCGACGCCGATGTTCACGACGAGCTCTACGAGCTGGCGCTCGTCGAGGTGACGCGCGAGCCGGTCGAACGCCTCGTTGGAGAGCTCGGCGCGTCTCGTCAGCTCGAGGGAGGCCGCCACGACCGCCTTCTCCTCATCCGTGAACGCCGGGCTCTGTTCGAAGTGCTCCGGTATCGCGTCGACCATGTCCTGCGTGATCCCGAGCGCACGGCCCTGGACGGTATGTGACCTCGTTCAGTAGCGGCAGTGGTTGGTGATGTCGACCGCGAGGAAGCTCAGCATCCGCAGCTTCGCGGGCACGGCGCCCTTGTTGAGGGCGTCCCGCAGGCCCCAGTAGGCCGTCGAGACGTCGGGCGAGTGGTTGAGGAGCTTGCGGAACGACGACGCGCCTTCCTTGTACGAGATGCGGGCCATCAGCTCTTCCTCCGCTGCCGGTAGCGGCTGATCGCGAGCTCGCCGAGCGTGCGCCCGCGCCGCCCGCGCGGAGCGTGCTCGAGCACGATGCGCCGGATCTGCGCGTCACTGACTATGGGGGCGATGCGCCGGCGGCTGCGCGGGCCGGCGATGCGGCCCTCGAGCGCGTCGACGAGGTCCTTGACGCGCTCGTCGATCTCGTGGACGTCGAGCGGGCGGCCGTCGAGCGCGAGCGAGATGCGGAGCTCGAGCCGGTCCGCGTCCTGGTAGCCGACGCCGCGCCGGGTCTGCGCCTCGAGCACGGCGGTGTGCACCTTGCGCCGCCACTCGTTCCGCGGGCGGCTGTACGCCGGCAGCTGGACGGTGATCGAGAAGCGCCGCTTGGCCATGTGCGCGTGAGGCTAGAGCATGCGGGCCGCTGCTACGTCCGCCGGAGGCGGTCGAGCTCGCGGCGCTCGCGCTTCGTCGGGCGGCCGGCGCCGCGCTCGCGGACGGCCACTCGCGGCAGCCGCCTCACCACCGGGGCGGGCGGGCTGTGGTCGATCAGGCACGTCGCCGCCACCGCTGCTCCGACCCGCTTGTCGATCACGACCGCGACCTCGAGGATGCGCTGGCGCTCGACGAACGCCTCGACGCGGTCGCCGACCTTCACCGGCGTCGAGGACTTGGCCGGCGCACGGTTCACGCGGACGTGGCCGCCCCGGCAGGCGGCCGTCGCCGCCGAACGGGTCTTGAAGATCCGAACGGCCCACAGCCATGCGTCAACCCGAGCAGTGTCGATCGGGACCATCGTGCCAGGCGTGCTCCTTCGGGGTGCCTGCTGCTCTTAGGTGACCGTCACCTCACGCGCGTGGTAGCCGGTCGACCCCGAGGGGAACGGCGGCCGCTGCACGGGCGTCTGGACCTGCCCGTCGCCGTCGGTCGCGCGGGCGACGATGCGGACGCGGCCGGTCGTCGAAGGGGTCCATGAGTACCG
>MGON01000122.1:8232-10739 GCA_001795345.1 Chloroflexi bacterium RIFCSPLOWO2_02_FULL_71_16
GAGACCTCGACCCGCCGGACGCCGCGCGACCCGGCGAACGCGATGCCCGCCACGTCGACCGTGGCTCCGCGTGACACCGGCCCCCGCGGGGCATCGATGCGGACGTGGGTGTTGTACGTCGCGATGTCGGACCAGCCGCGCTGCATCCAGTAGCCCAGGAAGTCGCCGGTCACGACATCGATCTTCGTGAGCCACTTCACGTTCTTCATGCCGTAGATCCCCGGGATGAGCGCACGGGCGGGGAAGCCGTGCTCCTCCGTGAGCGTGCTGCCGTTCATGAGGTACGCGATGAGCGTGTCCGGGTCGAGCGCCTTCGCCAGCGGCACCGAATCCGTGTACCCGTCGACCGACGTCATCGCCACGTCGAACGCGCCGCCCTTCGGGACCGCTCGAGCGAGCAGATCCTTCATCGGGACCCCGACCCAGATGGCGGTCGAGATGAGGTCCCCGCCGATCTCGTTGCTGATGCACTCGAGCGTGTGCGGGCGGTCGACCGCGGCGAGGTCGAGCAGCTCCTCGTACCCGATGTCGAACGGCCGCTCCACGTGGCCTCCGACGTAGAGCCGCCACTCGGTCGCGTCTACGCGCGGGTCGATGAGCGCGGTGTCGACGGTGTAGTGGTCGCGCGTCGCCGTGAGCCGCGGCTCTACGCCGGCGACCGAGTCGAAGGCCGGGTCGCCCGGCTCCGGCGCTTCGCGCGTTCGCAGGTCCCTGATCGCCAGGGCGACCGGCTCCACCCTGGTGCGCACGGCGCGGAGCGTCCCGCCGAGCGCGACCGACCCTACCGCCAGCAGGCCCGCGAGCGCGAGCCCGCCGGAGAGCGCGCGCCGCCTCGAGGCCGACGCGGGCGTCGCCACACGCTCCGCGGACAGCAGGAAGGCGAGCGCGCCGTAGAACGATCCCGCGCCGACCGCCGCCGCGAAGAGCGCGCTCGCGAGATCGGCGTGCAGGCCCGCGAGGAGCTGGCCGAGCACGAGCGACGCGACCCAGGGCAGGGCGCCGACGGCGACGACCGCCGCGGTGCCGGCGCGCTCGTCGGTGGCCAGGATCGCCGCGACGGCGCCGCAGGCCAGGAAGCCAACGAGCACGGCAAGGATGAGCAGGCGCTGCGCCCAGAACTCGAGCAGCTCGATCAGCGGCACGGAGATCCATCCGGGCAGCGCTTCGACGATCCCCTGCCCGAGCGTCGCGGGGGCGAAGGCGACGCCGATGACGCTGAGCAGGTACGCGACGAGGAGCGCGAACCCCATCGCGACCAGGCCGGCCATGGCGGGCACTCCCCTTCCGCTCACCTGTGGCATTCTCGGACCTCCTTGATGGATCCGCTGCCTCCGCTGACCGCGGAGGACCTGTATTCGTTCCAGTTCGCGTCGGACCCGCAGATCTCACCGGACGGCGAGCGCGTCGCGTTCGTGCTGCGGACCATCGACCGCGAGAGCGACGAGTACCGGTCCGCGGTCTGGATCGTCCCGTTCGATGGCACCTCAGCGGCCGCGCGCTTCACCTTCGGGCCGCGCGAGGACGCGGCGCCCCGGTGGTCCCCCGACGGCCGCTGGCTAGCGTTCGTCTCCGACCGCCAGGGGATCCCGAAGGGCAGCGACCGGAAGAAGCCGCCCAAGGAGATCTTCGTCATCCCGGCGAACGGCGGCGACGCCCGGGCGCTCACGCGGCTCGGCGAGGACTGCTCGGACCTCGAGTGGACCCCCTCGAGCGACGGCCTCCTCTTCGTGATGAAGGATCCGCGCGATCCGGCTGCCAAGGACGACGGCATCCGCGTCTACGACCGGCTGCGCTACCGGACGGACGAGGGCGGGCTCACCGACGGCCGTCGCAAGCACGTCTGGCTCGCGCGCCTCGACGGCACCCCACCGCGCCGCATCACCGAGGGCGACTGGGACGACCTCCAGCCCGCGCTCTCCCCAGACGGCCGCAGCATCGCGTTCGTCTCGAACCGCACGGACGATCGCGACCGCAACACGGTCGCCGATATCTGGACCGCCCCGTTCGACGGCAGCGAACCGCGCCGCGTCACCGACGGCCGCGGGTCCTACGGGAACCCTTCCTGGTCGCCGGACGGCCGGACCATCACGGCATATGGGATCCCGCGCGCGATGGGTTCGAACCAGTCCACGAACGTGCATCTCTGGTCGTTCCCGGCCGTGGGACGCGACCACACCGGCACCGACCTGCTCGCGGGCTGGGACCGCACCATCGGCAGCGCCGTCATCAGCGACATGCGCGGTCACTTTCAGACGATCCCGCCCGTGTGGCCTGCGCGCGGCGATCGCCTGCACTTCCTCGGGTCGGACCAGGGCACCGCGGACGTGTACTCGTGCGCCGTCGCCGGCGGGGACGTCCGCCGCGTCACCAGCGGCGCGCACCAGGTCGTGCAGATCAGCTTCGACCGTGACGTGCGCCGGTACGCCGCGCTCGTCGCGACGGCAACGGACCCGGGGAACATCGTGGCGGGCGAGGTCGGCGGCGAGATGCGCCGGCTCACCGACGTC
>MGON01000122.1:10758-11742 GCA_001795345.1 Chloroflexi bacterium RIFCSPLOWO2_02_FULL_71_16
ATGCGCCGGCTCACCGACGTCAATGGCGAGCTCCTCTCCCAGCGGTACATCGCCGCTCCGGAGGAGCTCGCGTACGCGGGCGCCGATGGCTGGACCATCCACGGCTGGCTGCTCCCGCCGCGCGGCTTCGATCCCTCGAAGAAGTGGCCGCTCGTGCTCCAGATCCACGGCGGTCCCCACACCGCTTACGGGCACTCCTTCTTCCACGAGTTCCAGGTCCAGGCCGGCCGCGGCTACGCCGTCCTCTACGTGAACCCGCGCGGGAGCCACGCCCACGGCGAGGATTTCGTGCGCGCGGTGGTGGGCGACTGGGGCGGCAAGGACTACGAGGATCTCATGGCCGGCGTGGACCAGGTGCTCGCGCGCGGCTGGGTCGACGAGCGCCGCCTCTACGTCACCGGCGGGTCGTACGGCGGCTTCATGACGAACTGGGTCATCGGCCACACCGACCGCTTCCGCGCCGCGGCCACGCAGCGGAGCATCAGCAACAACGTCTCGGCGTTCGGCACGAGCGACATCGGCTGGCACTTCTGGGAGCAGCAGATGGGCGACGCGACGCCGTGGCGGGACCCGGCGAAGCTCGTCGAGCGCTCACCGCTCAGCTACGTCGAGCGCATCAAGACGCCGCTCCTCATCCTCCACGCGGAGCGCGACCTGCGCTGCCCGATCGAGCAGGCGGAGCAGCTCTTCGCGGCGCTGAAGGTGCTCGGCAAGGAGGCGGTCTTCGTCCGCTTCCCCGACGACAACCACGACCTCACTCGCGGAGGCAAGCCCCGCAACCGCGTCGAGCACTGCCGCCGCATCGCCGACTGGTTCGACAGCCACGCCTAGCGGCGAGAACGGCTCGGCGACCTCCTTCTCGCCGCCACCTCGCAAGACCCCCGATGCATCAGGCCCTCCTCGCTACCTCGGTCCCGGAACCTCACCCGCCCATTCGCGGGTTCGGACGGGTTTGCGAGCTGGTCGGCTCGCGTCGGTCGCCGA
>MGON01000122.1:11754-13254 GCA_001795345.1 Chloroflexi bacterium RIFCSPLOWO2_02_FULL_71_16
GGTCCGGCGGCAGGGTCCAGCGGATGTAGCTCTTGCCCCACTTCGCATGCAGGCGGTTCGCCTCGTCGGTGGCCGCGGTGAAGGCGGCCTCGAACGCGGTCGCGTCTCGCGCTCCGGCAGCGGCGAGTACGGGCTCGATCCGCTCGGCCTCGAAGAGCGCGAGGTCCGGGGCGTACTTGGGTCGCACGAGCGCGAGGCGACGCTGGATGCCGCGCACGCGCCGCGCGAAGTAGGCGCAGAGCTCCCAGTTCCCCCCGCGAGCCGCATGGACGCACTTCCACCAGGCGTCGCCGACGAGGGCCATGAGGTCGCCCGTGCTCGGGAGGGCCTCGGCCATCTCCTCGAGGGAGAGCTCGCCGTGGGGGGTGCGGATGCGCGGCTCCACATGGCGCAGGATGTCAGACGTGGGGCACGAGCACGGCACCCCGGCCCAGGCGGCGCGGAACCTGTGGCGCTCGCGCCTGCCGCTGCCCCAGCGCCTCGCACTCGCCGTGCGGAACGGCCTGCGCCGGCTCGGCCCGCCGCCGCGGGACTGCTGCGGCCACCACGGAGAGCCCGGCTGCTGACGCCCCGCCGACAGCGGGCGGTCGCCCGCGACCGAGGAGCCGTCGCAGCCGATGTGAGCTTCGCTCACACATCCCCGTCGTCGGCCGCTTGCGCGAGCAAGCTCGCGCCGCGGCACTCCTAGGGTCTGTAGCATCGGGCCGGTCGTGAGGGAATTCCTGGAAGGGCGCCGCTTCGGGTTCGCGCTGCGCCCGCCGCTGGGCGGGCTGGCGCTCGGGCTCGGCTTCGCTGTCACGATCCTCGACCTGATGGCCTGGTTCGGCTGGGGCTCGCGCGACACCAACGGCTTCGTCATCGGCGCGTACTGGCTGGCCATCGCGACCGCCATCGTCGCGCTGCTCGCCACCATCACCTCGCTTGTCGAGATGGGCGACGTCGCGACCGACGATCGCTCGCTCGCCCGGCTGGACGTCGCCGCCGCCGGGGTCGCCACCCTCCTCTACCTGGTCACCGCCGCGCTCCGGTCCTTCGAGCTTGGGAGCGCCGCGGCCCTCCCGCTGGCCTTCCTCCTGGCGATCGCCGGCCTCGCCGTGCTCATTGTCGGCTCGGTCCTGGCCTCGCTCCTCTACGCCGCGCGCGAGTGGGAAGAGATCGAGGAGGTGGCGCATGAGCGCCACCGCCGCCGGCGGATGGCCGCCCACTAGCACGCCCCGTACACTCGGAACATGCCTCTCAGGAAGATCGCGCGCATCGTGAACGCGGCCTACAAAGACGCCGACCAGGCCCGCAAGACGTCGCAGTCGCCCGAGTTCCGCAAGGCCGTCACGAAGGATCGCCGCGGAGCGCTCAGCGAGTTCCGGACCGTGAAGCACGCGCTCGCGGACCGGGAGCGCATCGCGAAGAAGGGCAGCGGCAAGGCGAAGGGCGGATCAAGGCGCAGCGGCGGGTCGAACAAGAAGGGCTAGACGGCGGCCCCGGTCAGGTAGTAGATGACGC
>MGON01000122.1:13294-14214 GCA_001795345.1 Chloroflexi bacterium RIFCSPLOWO2_02_FULL_71_16
GTAGAGCAGACCGGTCGATGACTGCGTGTTCATGCGCGCCGTCCACCAGCCTGCGAGGACCAGGCCGAACGTCATCACGATCCCGACCCCGATGCGGATCGCGATCGCGATGCTCAGTGAGGTGTCGACGCCCAGGAGGTCGCCGCGCGCGAGCGTGACGGCGACGAGGCCGGCCTGCAGCGCCACCGCGGCGGCGACGATGAGCGCCGCGCGCTGGAGCGGGGCGGGCGAGAGCTTCGGGGTCACGAGGTACCAGTGGCCGAGGAGCATCGCCCCGTTGGTCCCGCCGAGCGCGAGCGCGCCCAGCGGCAGCGCGATCAGCGCGAAGACGTCATAGGGCGCCTCGGGCTCCGGCCGCGCGACGGCTGCCACCAGCAGGGCGGCGCTGCCGACGAGCAGGACGCCGACGCCGGTCAGATCCCGCGGCGCGCGGAACGGCAGGAACGCCGCGAGCAGCTGCGCCACCAGCAGCACGAGGACGATCGGGACGACCAGGCCGAGCGACTCCAGCGCGCCCGTGTTCAGCCGGACGGCCTCGGCGGACTGACCACGGGGGAGGGCTGGGAGGAGGGCGAACGCGAGCGCGGCCGCGACCGCGTTGACCGCGGCCGCGAGCTTCAGGAACCCGGCCGGGGCCTGTCGCGTCCGGTCGAGGATCCACATGAGGAACGCCCCGCCCACCGCGAGCTCGAGCAGGACCACGACGAGGACCAGCGGAAGCGTGAGGATCGCCATCCGACCGTGAGCCTAGTGGCTGTTCCGGCTCGGGATGCGCGCACGCTCTAGCGTCCACGCCGTGACCGACCACGACCGCCGCATCGCGGCGATGTTCGACCGGATCGCGCCCCGGTACGACCGGTTGAACCGGGTCCTGTCGTTCGGTACCGACCGCTCCTGGCGCCGCCGCGCCGTTGCCCTGG
>MGON01000122.1:14383-14463 GCA_001795345.1 Chloroflexi bacterium RIFCSPLOWO2_02_FULL_71_16
AGCCGGACTCGGCAGGCGTTACGCGGCGCTCATCGCCAGCGCCGAGGCCATCCCCGTCCCGGACGCCTCGGTCGACCGCA
>MGON01000122.1:14825-14964 GCA_001795345.1 Chloroflexi bacterium RIFCSPLOWO2_02_FULL_71_16
AGCCCATCCTCGCCACTGATCGGGACCGGGCGGCCCGCCAGGATCGCGTCCACGAAGCCCGCGATCATCCGGCCGTTCAGGTCCTCGCCCCACGGCTCGTGCCGCACGCGGCCGCCGCGGTCGTCGTACCGGACCAGGA
>MGON01000122.1:14978-15290 GCA_001795345.1 Chloroflexi bacterium RIFCSPLOWO2_02_FULL_71_16
TCGATGTCCGTCGTCGCCCGCTCGCCGACGACGTGCAGCGTCACCGTGCCCCAGGTCGGGTAGGTGCGCGGCCGCGACCAGCTGCAGTCGATGCTCGCGAAGGCGCCGCCCGCGAGGTCCATCGTGATGATCCCGCAGTCGTCGACGTCGAGGCCCCATAGATAGGAGCCGACCTCGGCCTGGACGCGCACGACCTCGTCCCCCAGCAGCCAGCGGATGAGGTCGGCCACGTGGACGGTGTGGTCCATGACCGCCCCGCCCCCGGCGAGCTTCCTGTCCCCGAACCAGGAGCCCGGATAGCGGCCCGGGTTC
>MGON01000122.1:15372-17651 GCA_001795345.1 Chloroflexi bacterium RIFCSPLOWO2_02_FULL_71_16
CCGGGAAAGCGGTCGCGAGCTGCACGCCCGCCCGGCGGCAGGCCTCGACCATCGCGCGCCCGTCCGCGACCGTCGTGGCCAGCGGCTTCTCGGAGAGCACGTGCAGGCCCGCGCCGGCCGCGGCCTCCGTGTAGCGGCGGTGGTCGGCGTTCGTCGATCCGATCACGACGGCCTCGCTCGCCGCCAGGAGCGAGCCGAGGTCCTCGTGCAGCACCAGGCCCCGCTCCGCCGCTGCCGCGCGGCCGCGCTCCGGCTCCTCGTCGTAGAGGCCCGTGAGCTCGACCTGGTCCAGCGACCGCAGCGCGTCGGCGAGCCCCGGCGAATGCACGTGGGCCCACGAGATGAGACCGACGCGCAGCCTCCGGCTCATTCGGGCGGCCTCCAGCGGACCACCTCGCCCGAGTCGGCGGCCTCGATGACCGTCAGCGCGAGCGCGAGCGAGCGCAGCCCTTCGCGGCCGGTGACGAACCGCGACTCGCCACTGCTCAGACCCGCGACGAGCTCGCGCATCTGGCGCGCGTACGGCGTCTCGTGGAGGGTGGTCATCGGGATCATCGCCGGCCCGGCGGGGCCGCCGGCCATCTGAGTGGCCAGCGGCGCGCTCGCGCGGCTGTCGTGCACGAGCATCCCCTTGTCGCCGCGCACCTCGAACGCCGTGCGGAACCCGTCGTGCTCCGCCCAGCTGGCCTCGAGATGCGCGATCGGACCGTCCGGCCAGCGCAGTGTCGCGAGCGCGTAGTCGAGGGCGCCGGCGCGGCCGGTGAGCCGCTTGCCATACACGCGCTCCGGCTCGCCGAACCACCACCGCAGGACGTCGAGGTCGTGGAGCATGAGGTCCAGGATCACGCCGCCGCTCAGCGCCGGATCCTGGTACCAGGGCCGCGCGGTCGCGACCGAGAAGGATCCGCGCGTGAGCGTGGCGATCCCGGGCCGCCCGAGCTCGCCGGCGTCGAGCAGCTGCTTGGCCCGGACGTACTCGGGGAACCAGCGCACCACGTGGCCGACGGCCAGCGTGACGCCGGCCCCCTCGCAGGCGCGGACCATGGCGCGGCCCTGCTCCAGCGAGAGCGCGAGCGGCTTCTCGCAGAAGACGTGCTTGCCCGCGCGCGCCGCCGCGACCGCGTGCTCGGCATGCAGGTAGGTGGGGGAGGCCACGACGATGACGTCGACGTCGTCCGCCGCGCACAGGGACGCGACCGATGGCTCGATGCGGATCCGGCAGTCGTCGGCCACCGGCCTCGCGTGCTCGGGGGGCTCCGCGGTGATCGCGACGACCTCCGCGCCGGGTGTTCTCGCGAGGACCCGGGCGTGGGTGCCGCCCGCGAATCCCGCCCCGATCACGCCGAAGCGGAGGGTCACGGCCGCATATCGTGCGCGCGATGTCGATCATCCGCGTCCAGGATCCTGGTCAAGGAGTTCCGCACCGCAAGGCGGGCGCGGTCGTGATCTTGTCGCGGACGACCCACCACGCGCGCTGCATCACAGGTCCCCGTACGTGATCGGCTGGAAGCCGAGCTCGCGCACCTTCGCCCGTACCGCGGGATCGGTGAGCGTCGCGAGCTCGACCGGACGCGCCACCGCGTACGCGGAGGTGCGCTCGAGCTCCGGGTCCGGCTCTCCCGGGTGGCACATGAGCTCCGTCGCGCCGTCGCCCGCGGCGGCGATCAGCTCGAGGAGCGCGAGGAGCGCGGCGACATCGATAGCGCGCGGATGCTGGAACTCACGGACGTACCGGTCCGGCGTGCGCACGCCCGCGGCGCGCAGCCGCTCGCGCTCGGCATCGTTCAGGGGCCGCGCGGCGAGGCCGCTCTCGCGCGCGAGCTCCAGGAAGGCCGTGAAGACCCCTGGCTCCTCCTGCACCCAGTGATGCGTGTCGACGTGCGTGGGCTCGCGGCCGATGAGCTCCCGCGCGCGCTCGAGCTGGGCGCGGTACTCGCGCAGCACCTCATCGGTGCGCACGCGGCCGCGGCCGATGACCGCCGAGGCCTTCACCGGGAATCCGCCGTCGGGCTCGACGAGGGACGGGACGGTGGCCGGATCGCTGAGCGGGCGGCCGTAGGTGAGCACCAGGTGCACGCCGACGCCGAGGTCAGGGTTCTCGCGCGCCACGGCGCCGCCGCCCTCCGCGCCGGGACCGTTCGTCATGAGCGTGGCCGACGTGACGATCCCCTCGCGGTGCGCGCGCGCGATCCCCGCGTCGATCCCGGCGGAACGTCCCAGGTCGTCGGCGTTCACGATCAGACTCTTCACGGAAACCGGACGGGACACCGGCCGGTGGG
>MGON01000122.1:17753-19547 GCA_001795345.1 Chloroflexi bacterium RIFCSPLOWO2_02_FULL_71_16
GAATGCCAGGCGCTCGTGGTGCACACCACGAGCGGGCCATCGCCGTCCGGGAGGCGGCCGTCGCGCTCGAAAGCCAGCCGGTCGCCGAAGCGTCTCCGGAGCGCGGCTTCGAGGTCGTCGGGCGGCATCGGGAGCTCTTCCGCCATCGTGCGCACGGGGAAGGGCAGCACCGTCACTCGCATCTGGCCGGTCATGGCCGGCAGCGGCGGACCGACGTGCGTGATGGAGCGAGCCGCGATCTCCGCCGCGAGCGCGCGCGCCGGCCCGTCGTCGACGTCGTCGCGCGGCCCCTGGCCCGAGAAGCGCTCGCGCGCGACGGTCGCCCGGCGGATCGCCTCGCTCACCCGCGCGGGCGCGACGCTCTCGGCGATCGCCTCGGCGGCGGCGAGCTGCAGGTCGGCGCCGGTGGTGATCATGACGGCGTCTATGCCCGCCGTGATCGCGCGCGCGGCCATGCGTGTCGGCGACTCCTCGTCGCGAGCGCCCCGCATGTCCAGAGAGTCGGTGATCGTGAGCCCGTCGAAGCCGAGCTCGCCGCGGAGCACGTCGATGAGGATCGCCGGGGAAAAGGTGGCGATGTTCTCGGGGTCGAGGGCGGGATAGCGGACGTGCGCCGTCATGACCATGGACGCACCGGCCCGGATCGCCGCCCGGAAGGGTCCCAGCTCGCGCTCGCGCAGAACGGCGGCCTCGGCGGACACCTCGGGTGTCGCGAGATGCGAATCGACCGAGCTCGCGCCGTGTCCCGGGAAGTGCTTCGGGCTGGTCGCTACGCCCGCGCCCTCGGAGCCGCGCACCCAGGCGGCCGCGAACGCGGCCACCCGCTCGGGGTGATCGCCGAACGCGCGTATCCCGATGACCGGGTTGCGCGGCTCGCTGTTCACGTCGCAGACCGGCGCGTGGTTCACGGTGAAGCCGTCGGCCAGCAGACCCTCGGCCACCGCGCGCGCGGCGCGCTCCGCGTACGCGGGGTCGCCCGTCGCCCCGATGGCCATGGCGCTCGGGAAGACCGCGCGGTAGCCCACGCGCACGACCGGCCCGCCCTCCTGATCGAGCGCGACCGGGACGGGCGGGAGACTGCCGCGCCGTGCGGCCTCCGCCGCCTCGGCGAGCATCGCGCGCACCTGGGACTTCGAGCGGATGTTCCCGCGGTACGCGAAGAGGAGCAGCCCGCCGATCCGCCCGTCGCGGATCGCGTCGAGCAGAGGTCCTGGGACCTCGGGTCCGTCGAAGCCGGCCCAGACGAGCGCGCCGGGGCCGAGCTCTCGCCCCACGACCAGACCATACGGGAGCCGAGATCGCTCGCGAGTGCGCCTGGGAGCGCTGCGGCTATCGTCGCGGCGTGTCCGTCGCCGAGCCCGATACCGTCATCGTGCCCCCCGGCGACGCACTCCTCGGCGATCCCGTGCGCACCGAGCACGTGAACGTCTTCGCCATCGCTCGGCGTCCCGTCACGAACGCGGAGTACGCGCGGTACCGGCCCGCGCACGCTCCCGCCGATGACGCGCCGGTGCGCGGCCTGTCGTGGGCTGACGCCGTGGGCTACTGCCGCTGGCTCACGACGAGCACCGGTCACATCTACCGCCTGCCGGACGAGCGCGAGTGGGAGAAGGCGGCCCGCGCCGGCGTGCTCGAGGAGCCCGGCCAGCTCGAGTGGACGAACTCCTGGGCCGAGGGCCGGGTCCTGCGCGGGGGCGACGACCCGGCCAGGCGGCGCTATGCGGGTGACGACCTCGCCGAGGTCGGCTTCCGCGTCGTACGCGGCATGACCGGCCGCTGATGACGGCGCGCCGG
>MGON01000122.1:19717-20353 GCA_001795345.1 Chloroflexi bacterium RIFCSPLOWO2_02_FULL_71_16
CATGCTCGGCGTCGTCGAGGTCGACGCGTCGATCATGGACGGGCGCACCTGCCGGGCCGGCGCCGTCGCCGCGGTGCGCGGCTACCTCTACCCGATCTCGATCGCGCGCGCGGTGATGGAGCGCCTGCCGCACGTACTGCTGGCTGGCGAGGGCGCGATGCGCTTCGCCGAGGAGATCGGTGCCGAGCGGGCGCAGCTGCTGACCGCCTCCACGCGTCGGCTCTGGGTCGACTTCCTCCGGACCGCGCGCGAGACGCCGGCGTCGGTGGGCAAGCGGCGCGCGCTCGCGCCGCTCGTCAAGCGGACGGTCCGGCTCGAGCGGAAGGGCACGGTGAACTTCGTCGCCCTCGACGCCAAAGGCCACATGGCCTCCGCGGTGTCGACGAGCGGCTGGGGCTACAAGTACCCGGGCCGCGTGGGCGACTCGCCGATCGTCGGCGCGGGCAACTACTGCGACGAGCGCTACGGCGGTGCGGCGTGCACCGGATTCGGCGAGCTGGCCATGCGCGCGCTTACGGCGAAGGGAGCCATCGACCGCCTGGCGTCCGGCGGCGACCCGGGTCGAGTGGCGCGCGCGGCGATCCGCGAGGTGAACGGGTTCGATCCGAGCGACCCACCGCCCATGAACATCGTCGT
>MGON01000123.1:0-1934 GCA_001795345.1 Chloroflexi bacterium RIFCSPLOWO2_02_FULL_71_16
CCCGCCACCGCCACCGGGCGTCTCGAACAAGGAGGACGCCGAGCGGCCGGTGCGATCAGCGAGATTCGTCGGGCTGTTGAGCGCGTACACATAGGGGTGCTGTGTGCGCGGATCCGTCCGCACTCCCGCGAAGGAATCACGCGTCAGGAACCGGCCGAGGCTCGGGTCATACCAGCGGGCCCGCAGGTGGACGAGGCCCGAGCGCGCGTCGTGCCGCTCGCCGGTGAACCCGAAGAGCTCGTCGAGCACGCTGGATCCGGCGGCCCCGCCCTCGTTCGCGTCGCCGCTCGACGGCAGCGCTATGCCCCACGGGTCGAACGCGCTCACGTCCGAGACGTCCCCGCGGTCGTCGGCCTCGAGGACCGGAGTGCCGCGGACATCCTGCGCGAAGAAGGTCCCCTCCCCGTCCACGAAGGCGGCGATGCGGCCGTGGCCGTAGAGGTAAGCAGCAGAGCGCGAGCCGTCGCTCGTGGTCAGGATCTGCGTAAGCGGCCCGGCAACGTCGAGGGTGTGCTCGAGCGCGCTCCGAGGTGACGTGCCGCCGGGCAGCCAGCGCTCCTCGCGCACGAGGGCGCCGTCCCCGTCATACGCGAAGCGGGTCTCGCCCTGAGCGTCCGCGACCGAGACGAGCCGGTCAGCGGCGTCGTATCCGTACGCGATGAGCGCGCCGGCGCGTCGTCGCGCGATCAGGTTGCCGTTCGTGTCGTACCTGAACGTCGTCTCGTCGGCGCTCTCGCGACGTGACCGCTGCCGCACGAGAGCGATGAGCTGGTCCGCGGCATCGAACGTCGCGAGCTCCGCGTGCCCGCCGAGCCGCTCGACGGCGGTGCGGTTGCCGACCGCGTCGTACCTGTACGTCTCGCTCGGGCCCCCGCGCTCGTCACGCGCCTCGACGAGGCGAGAGAGCGCGTCGTAGACGTACACGCGGTCGGCATCGAGGTTGCGCGAGCCGGTCGTCGTCTCGCGCACGATCCGGCCGGCCGCGTCGTAGACGTACCGGAGCACGGCGGCGTCGCGCCCGTCGGCGCCCAGGTATCCCAGCTCGGTGGGCCGGCTCGCGGCGTCGTAGCTCGCGGCGAGCGAGCTCCCGTTCGCGAACGCCGCCGCCGTGAGGTTGCCCGCCGCGTTGTACGAGTACGTCGTCGTGCCCCCGGCGAAGCCGACCTCGACGATGCGGTCGAGCGCGTCGTACTCGTACGTCGCCGTGCGGCCGAGGGGATCGACTAGAGCGGTGCGGTTGCCGTTCTCGTCGTACGCGTACCCGATCTCCCCACCATCGGGGCCGGCGACCGAGACCAGCCGTCGCAGCTCGTCGTACGCGTATGTGGTCGTGCCGCGACCGTCGGTCATCCGGCTCCGCAGCCCACGCGCGTCCAGCTCGTATCTCACGAGCTCGCCGTCGGCGCGGGAAATCTCGACCAGGCGGTCCCCGGCGTCATAGGCGTAGCGCGTGGTCTGGCCCTTCGCGTCGGTCAGCGCGGCGAGGTTGCCGGTCGGGTCGTACGCGTACGTCCTGGCGCGGCCGAGTGGATCGCTTTCGCGAACGAGACGCCGCGCACGGTCGTGCACGTACGAGCGCGCGTGGCCGTTGGCGTCGACGACCTGCGTCACCAGGCCACGCGCATCGAGCTCGTACTCCGTCGTGCCGCCCAGGGCGTCCGTCACTCGCACGAGCCGACCGAGCGCGTCATACGCGAAGCAGGTCTCGGCTCCGACCGGGTCCGTGACGACCCCAAGGGCACCCTCTGCGTCGTACGCGAAGCGCGTCACCGCGCCGGTCGGATCGGTCACGGCGACCAGCCGGTCGAGCTCGTCGTGCGCGTAGGCGGTGACGCGGCCTGGTGGATCGGTCCGCGCGGTCCGGTTGCCCACCGCGTCGTAGGCATGCTCGACGACATTCCCGACCGCATCGACCACCGACGAGAGCCGTCCCG
>MGON01000123.1:2060-3235 GCA_001795345.1 Chloroflexi bacterium RIFCSPLOWO2_02_FULL_71_16
CCGCGTCGTAGGCGAACGTCGTCGCGGCGCCTGAGGGGTCGGTGGTGCCTATCAGCCGACCCGCCGTGTCGTACGAGAACGTGGTGACCGCACCCGTCCGGTCGATGGCGCGCTCGCGCTGGTCGCGGAAGTTGAACTCGCTGCGAGCCACGCCGCCGCGCGGGTCGGTCGCCTCGATGAGGTTCCCGTTGGCGTCGTAGGCGAAGCGAGACACGCCGCCCTCGGCGTCCTCGAGCGCGGCGAGGCGCTCGAGCGCGTCGTACTCGAATGCGGTGACAGCTCCGGTCGGATCGACGATGCGCGTGCGGTTGCCGGCGGCGTCATAGGCGAACGAAGTGATCCCGCCGAGCGCATCCGTCACGCGGACGAGTCGCCCCGCAGCGTCGTGCTCGAACGCGGTGCGAGATCCGCGGCGGTCGGTGGTCTCGACGTGGTTTCCCGCGGCGTCGTAGGCGAGGCGGCTGGTCGCCCCGAGGGCGTCGGTGACGGCGACGAGCCGCCCGAGCGGGTCATAGGCGAACGCGGTGGCGCGCCCGTTCGCGTCGGTCCGGCGCACCGGGCGTCCGGCGGCGTCGTATCCCGTCGTCGCGGCGCCCGCGGCCGTTGTGACCGAGAGGACGTTGCCCATCTCGTCGTACGCGTACTCGACCGCGACGCCGTCGCCGTCCGTGATACGTGTCGGCAGGCCGAACGCGTCGACCCCGATCGTCGTCAGGCCACCCCCGGGATCGGTGACCCGGGTCAGGTCGCCGCGGTCGTCGTAGCCGTACGACCACGTGTTCCCGAGCGGGTCCGTCCGGGAGAGCAGGTCGTTGCGAGCGTCGTACGTGAAGCTGGCGGAGGCGCCGGCGGGGTCACTGACGCCGGTCCGGTTCCCGTTCGCGTCGTGGCTGAACGTCCACGCGTTCCCGTTCCGGTCGGTGAAGCCGGTGAGGTTCCCTCGGGTGTCGTAGGCGTAGCGCACGACGGCGCCCGTCGCATCTGTCAGTGTCACCGCGCGGCCCGCCGCGTCGTGCGCGATCGTCGTCACCGCGCCGCGCGGTCCGGTCGTGGTGGTGACCTGGTCCGCGCCGTAGACGAAGGTCGTCGCGACGCCGAGGGCGTCACGCTGCTCGACCACACGGCCGTCCGCGTCGTAGCGGTTCGTGAGGACGACGTTCTCGAGCGGATCGGTG
>MGON01000123.1:3247-4803 GCA_001795345.1 Chloroflexi bacterium RIFCSPLOWO2_02_FULL_71_16
TAGCCGTAGCGCGTGACCGCGCCCGACGGGTCGGTCACGGCCACCAGGTGCGCGTCGGCGTATTCGTACGAGACGCTTCGCCCGGCGGAGTCGGTCGCGCCGATCAGGCGGTCGCCCGCATAGACGAGGCTGATGGAGCGTCCGCCCGAAGCGAGCATCCGCGTGACCAGGCCCTCCGCGTCCGTCTCGAGCTCGAGCGTGTTGCCGTTGCGGTCGCGCATCTCGCGCACGGCGCCGCTGGCGTCGAAGCCGATCGTGAGCTGGTCCGGCGTGCGCAGGGTCCAGTCGTCCGCGGCCCTCGTGAGCACGTCGAACACGCCCGGCGGCGCGGCGTACGTGCCATCCGCAAGGCGAGCGTGGACGTCGCGCCGTCCGTCGCCGCGGGTCAGCGCGACCTCGCCGCCCGGGCGCTCGCTGACGCGCCACGAGAGCTCGGTCGACCAGCCGACGCCGAGCACGCCCTCGCTCGTGTCGCGCGCGTTGTACGTGCGTGCGAGCCGCAGCGGCGGCCCGCGTCCGGGCAGCCGCAGATCCACCGCCTGGAGCGTCAGGTTCCCGGTCAGCGTGTTGACCGGCTCGGCGATGAGCACACCCACCGTGGGATCGGATCCGAAGCTCGAGGCCACCTCGTCGGGCGGCCCAAGCGGCGGCGGCACGGTGTCGACGCCGCCGCGTACCTCGAACAGCACGTCGTTGTAGTCACGGTCGCCGCCGCCGAAGAGATCTTCGAATCCGACCCTGATCCGGCCGGCGCCGAGCAGATCGGTCATCGCGTGCGGAATGCCGTCGGGGTTGCGGTCACCCGGTCCGGTCTTGAACGTCCGTCCGGTGTTGCGGACGAAGATCCCGAAGACGAGCTCCACCGCCTTCGGGAAGCTGCCGAGGGCGACGACCCTACCTGCCTGCCGATTCGTCCCGATCAGGCGGCCATCGGGAGCGAATAGCCATATCTCGCTGGTGAAGCCGGCACTGGCGGGTAGGATCTGGACCTCGACCGCGGCGCCGGTGGAGAAGATCTGACCACCGATCTCGCCCGCCGTGGCCGTGCGCGCGAGGGGGCTGAATGGGGCCCAGAGGAGCGCGAGCACGGCTGCGACCACGCCGATGCGAGCTCGCGATCGGCCCCCGCCGAGCGGCGCTGCGAGCCCTCTCGATCGCCCCAAGCCCAGCATCGCTAGCGTCCGCTAGCCTGCTCCTCTTTCACGCGAGGTCAAGGTCTACTGGACGATAGGCATCGGACTGATATCCCTCAGAGACGCCGGATATACGCGCGTTAGCCGAGCCTCCACTTTGTGGCGAGCTACGCGCTGTTCAACCCGAGCTGTGGCATGACCCAGCTTCTCGCTCTCCCGGTCTGCGCCTGAGCGCGGCCCTTCCGTTCACGCTCGGCGCTCCCGGCGCCGTCCACGGATACTGGGGAGGACCGTGACCGCCCTCGAGTTCCGCAGCGACACGTTCACGAGGCCGACGCCGGCCATGCGCAAGGCCATGGCCGACGCCGAGGTCGGCGACGACCAGTACGGCGAGGACCCCACGGTGAACCGGCTCGAGGAGCG
>MGON01000123.1:4811-6342 GCA_001795345.1 Chloroflexi bacterium RIFCSPLOWO2_02_FULL_71_16
AGGCCGTCGGCAAGGCCGCGGCGGTGTACGTGCCGAGCGGGATGATGGGGAACCTCTGCGGGGTGCTCTCGCAGGCGCAGCGCGGCGAGGAGGTCATCCTCGGCGATCTGGCGCACATCTACCAGAACGAGATGGGCGCGTTCGCCACGCTCGGCGGGCTCCACGGGAAGATCGTCCCGAACGTCGACGGCATGCCTTCCCTGACCGACATCGAGGCGGCCATCCGGCCGCCGTCGGGGCCGTTCCCGCGCACGGCGCTCCTTTGCCTCGAGAACACGCACAACGGCTGCGGCGGCTCGGTGATCACCGCGGAGCAGACGCGAGCCGCCGCCGATCTCGCGCACCGGCACGGCGCGCGCGTGCACCTCGACGGCGCCCGCATCTTCAACGCCGCCGTCGCGCTCGGCGTAGACCCACGTGAGCTCACGGCGCCGGTGGACACGGTGCAGTTCTGCTTCTCGAAGGGCCTCGCCGCGCCGGTGGGCTCGATCCTCTGCGGCGACGCCGAGACGGTCGCGAGGGCGCGCCGGATCCGCAAGACGCTCGGCGGCGCGATGCGCCAGGCGGGCGTGATCGCGGCCGCGGCGCTCGTGGCGCTGGAGACGATGCGCGACCGGCTCGCGGAAGACCACGCGAACGCGCGCGCGCTGGCCGAGGGGCTCGCGGCGATCCCCGGCGTGCGCATCGACCCGCGGAAGGTCGTCACGAACATCGTGCAGCTCGAGATCGACCCGGCCTGGATGGACGCGGGCGCCTTCCAGCGCGGCTGCGCCGAGCGGGGGCTCCGCATCTCGCGCTACTTCGGGAGCTCGCCGAAGCTGCGCATGGTCACCCACCACGACATCACGCGCGCCGACGTGGATGCCGCCCTGGCCATCGCCTCTGGCTTGCTGCGCTCGGAGCGCGCCCCGGTCGCTACGCCGGCCGGCTGAGCGACCGGCCCGCCCGGCAGCGCGTATCGGTCCCGTCTCGGTCGGGCGCTGCGGACGACCACGGGCCCGCTCGGCGGCGTTGGATGGTCAGGGTGCGGGCTCACCTCGCGGCACTGGGACGCGCGCGCGCCGATGACGGCGGACAAGCCGTCGTGCTGGTCGCGCTCATGTTCACCGTGCTCCTCGGGTTCACCGGCCTCGCCATCGACGGCGGGCGCTTTTACGCCGAGCGGCGGTTCCTCCAGAACGCCGCGGACGCGGCGGCCCTCGGCTGCGCCACGAAGATCATGCAGGGAGGCACGACGACCCAGGCCCAAGATGCGGGCAAGACCGTCCTGCGCGACTACAACCTCAAGAACGACCCGACCGGGACCACGGTCGTCGTGTCTGACACGCCGGTCTACACGACCTGGTACAACGCCGACGGAAGCCTCGACAAGCGCAATCTCGCGGACGGGGTCGTGGCCGACACCACGAACTGCCGCGTCGCGCTTCAGGCTTCGATGCAGACCCTCTTCATGCAGATCTTCGGCTTCACGTCCCTCGACATCCCCGCGCACGCGCACGCCGCGGCGAAGGGCGGGATGCTCCCGGTCGTC
>MGON01000123.1:6429-6535 GCA_001795345.1 Chloroflexi bacterium RIFCSPLOWO2_02_FULL_71_16
GCACGAGCGGATGCCTCTGGGGTCCCGAGACGGTCATCACCGGCCAGGGCTACGAGTCGAGCGACTCGGACTTCCGCGGATTCATCGCCCTCGACATCCGCGACTT
>MGON01000124.1:0-3358 GCA_001795345.1 Chloroflexi bacterium RIFCSPLOWO2_02_FULL_71_16
CCCTCGGGGATCTCGCGGCCGTCCGCGTCGAGGAAGCGGAAGCCAACGGCGCGCGCCATGCCCGCCCCGCCGTCGTTCGTCGCGCTGCCGCCGATGCCGACCACCACCCGCGCCGCTCCGCTGGCGGCCGCCTCGAGAAGCAGCTCGCCCGTGCCACGCGTCGACGTCACGCGCGGGTCGCGCTCGCTCTCGCGGAGCAAGGGCAGTCCGCTCGCGGCCGCCATCTCGACGACCGCCGTCCGCCCGTCCCCGAGCGTTCCCCACTCGGCGTCGATCTCGCGGCCGAGCGGGTCGTGCACGCGGCTGCGGTGGATGCGTCCGCCGGTCGCGTGCACGAGCGCGCGCACCGTGCCCTCGCCGCCGTCGGCCAGGGGGAGCTCGTCGCACTCCGCGTCGGCGAACACGCGGCGGATCCCGCGCGCGATCGCCGCCGCGACACCGACCGCGTCGACGCTTCCCTTGAACGCCTGCGGCGCGATGAGAACGCGGATCGGTCGCCCGGCGTTCGCGGTCACGGGCCGGTACTGTACGGACGTTGAGCCGCCGCATCGCGATGCTGTCCGTGCACGCGTGCCCCCTCGCGAAGCTCGGCGGTCGGGACTCCGGTGGGATGAACGTCTACGTCCGCGAGGTCGCGCGCGAGCTCGCGTGGCGCGGAGACCGGGTGGACGTCTTCACCCGCTGGCGTGAGCCCGACGACCCGCAGATCCAGGAGCTCGGTCCGGGGGCATCCGTGATCCACATCCCCTCGGGGCCAGTGCGGTACATCCCGAAGATCGAGGTGTACGAGCGCATCGGGCAGTTCACCGCGAGCATCCTCGAGTACGTCGAGCACAACGGGCTGAAGTACGACCTCGTCCACAGCCACTACTGGCTGTCGGCGGTCGTCGCGCGCGAGCTCGCCGCGCGCTGGGACGTCCCGACGGTCCACATGGCGCACACGCTCGGTCTAGTGAAGCGCGAGGTCGCCGACGAGGACCCCGACGCCGAGAGCGACATACGGGTCGAGATCGAGCGGCGCGCGGTGCGTCGCAGCGACGGCCTCGTCGCGGCGAGCGAGATCGAGGCCAGCGAGCTTCTGCGCCTCTACGACGCCGATCCGGCAAAGCTGTCGATCGTCCCGTGCGGCGTGGATACCGACGTGTTCCGGCCCATCCGCCAGGTCGACGCGCGCGAGGCGCTCGGACGGGATCAGTGCGAGCGGCTCATGCTGTTCGTCGGGCGCATCGAGCAGATCAAGGGCATCGACGTGCTCCTCGACGCGCTCGGGCTCCTCTTCAAGAGGCGGCCCGACCTGCGCGGCGACGTCTGCCTCGTCGTGGTCGGCGGTGCGCTCGACCCCGGCGACGACGCGCCGGAGACGGAGAAGATCCAGGAGCTGCGCCGCCTGGTGCACGAGCACCGGATGGAGGACAGCGTCGATTTCATCGGATCGATCGACCAGCCGCGGCTGGCCCTCTGGTACTCGGCAGCAGACCTCTGCGCCGTGCCGTCGCTGACCGAGTCCTTCGGGCTGGTGGCCCTCGAGGCGATGGCCTGCGGCACGCCGGTCGTCGCGACACGCGTGGGCGGCCTGCAGACGGTCGTGGAGGACGGTGAGTCAGGGCTGCTCGTGCCGCCCGGCGACCACGCCGCGCTCGCGGAGGCGATCGAGCAGCTGCTGATGGACCATCGTCTCCGCACCCACCTCGCTCACGGCGCGCGCGACCGGGCCGAGCACTTCACGTGGCAGCGCGTGGGCGACGGCATCGAAGCCCTCTACGACCGGGTCCTCGCCGCGCGGGCCGCGCGCCTCGCCGTCTGATGGCCGAGAAGTTCGAGCTGCCCAAGCGCGCCATGGCCATCTTCGCGCACCCGGACGACGCCGACTTCGGCTGCTCGGCGACGATGGCGCTCTTCGCGGAGATGGGCGTGCACACGATCTACTGCCTCCTCACGAGCGGTAACAAGGGGACGCACGACCCGAAGATGTCGCCGACGCGGCTCGCTCGGCTGCGCGAGAGGGAGCAGCGCGCCGCGGGCGCGGAGCTCGGCGTGAAGGACTTCGTCTTCCTGCGCCACGACGACGGCGAGCTCGAGGTCTCGATGAAGCTGCGCGGCGAGGTATGCCGGGCCATCCGCGAGATGAAGCCGGACCTGGTGCTCACCCAGGACCCGTGGCGGCCATACCAGATCCACCCGGATCACCGCGTGGCCGGCTGGAGCGCGATGGACGGGATCATCGCCGCGCGCGACCACCTCTTCTTCCCGGAGCAGCTCCGCCGCGGCGTCACCCATCACCGCGTCCCGCGAGTCCTCCTCTTCGGGACGACGGAGCCCAACATCTGGTTCGACGTGAGCCGCACCCTGGACAAGAAGATCGCGGCACTGAAGGCGCACACGAGCCAGATCCGCAACCCGGCACTGCTCGACCGGATGCGCCAGTGGGCCGCGACGACCGGCCGCGCCTGGGGTCTCGAGGCCGCGGAGGCCTTCCGCTACCTCGAGCTCGGGTAGGCGCTCCCTCGGTCGCCGTCGATCGACCGGTCGCCGGTCAGGCATCCGACTTGCGAATGAGCGACCGGTGTCCACGGACGAGATAGCCCCCGCACGCGAGCACACCGATCAATTCCGGCTGCTCGTCGAGAGCGTCGTCGACTACGCGATCTTCCTCCTCGACCCCGCGGGCTACGTGCGCTCATGGAATATGGGCGCCGAGCGGATCAAGGGCTACACGGCGGACGAGATTATCGGCAAGCACTTCTCGGTGTTCTATCCCCCGGACGACAGGGAGCGAGGCGTTCCCCAGAGCGTCCTCGGGATCGCGCGCGATGAAGGACGGTTCGAAGGCGAGGGCTGGCGGATCCGGAAGGACGGAGCGCGCTTCTGGGCGAACGTCGTGATCACGGCGCTGCACGACGACACCGGAGAGCTGGTCGGTTTCGCGAAGGTGACGCGCGACCTCACCGAGCGGAAGAGCGCCGACGAACAGCGCCTGTCACTCGTCCAGGCCGAGCAGGCGGCGCGGTCGGCGGAGGAAGCGGTCGCGGTGCGGGACGAATTCGTTCGGATCGCGGCGCACGAGCTCAACACTCCGCTCACCGGAGCGAAGATCGGGCTGCAGCTCCTACAGCGGTCACTCAGAGACGGGGAGCTGACGCCGTCCCAGACACTGGCTCTCGACACTCTCGGAACGCAGATCAACAAGCTGATCCATCTGGTCGGAGAGCTTCTCGACGCGACCCGGATGGAAGCCGGGGCCCTTCGCCTTGAGCCGACCGAGGTCGATCTCGCGGAGCTGGTCCGGCGGCTGGCGGAACAGTGGCGGGCACTCACGCAGGAGCACGAGATCGTCGTCGCCTGTCCCGAGCGGCTTGTC
>MGON01000124.1:3372-4321 GCA_001795345.1 Chloroflexi bacterium RIFCSPLOWO2_02_FULL_71_16
CGTAGAGAAGTCCGGCGGCGTGACGATCTCCGTCCGGGACCACGGGATCGGTGTCCAGCCGGCCGATCGGCCGAAGCTGTTCGGCCGGTTCTTCAGAGCGCACTCCGACCGCTCGGGGATGGGTCTCGGGCTTCACATCACCCGCCGGTTCGTGGAGCTGCACGGCGGCACCATCTCGGCCGAGTTCCCGGACGACGGCGGCACTCGCTTCGTGGTCAGCCTGCCCATGTAGCCTGAGCCCGTCGTGCCGGAACGCGAGATCGGGCTCCGCTACGGGATGAATCCGCACCAGAAGCCGGCGCGCGTCTTCGCCTCCGACCACCTGCCGTTCGAGGTCCGCAACGGAGCTCCCGGGACGATCAACCTGCTCGACGCGCTCAACGCGTGGCAGCTCGTGCGCGAGCTGCGCCGCGCGACCGGCCTCGCCGCGGCGGCGTCGTTCAAGCACGTGAGCCCGGCGGGCGCCGCGGTGGCCCTGCCGCTGGGGCGGGACCTGGCGCGCGCTCTGGGGATCGACGCGGCGGGGCTGCCGCCGCTCGCGACGGCGTACGCGCGCGCCCGCGGCGCCGACCGGGTCTCGTCGTTCGGCGACGTAGCGGCCTTCAGCGAGCAGGTCGACGCCGCCACGGCCGAGCTGCTACGGCGCGAGGTCTCGGACGCCTGCATCGCGCCGGGCTACGAGCCCAAGGCGCTGGAGATCCTCTCCAAGAAGAAGGGTGGCGCCTACCTGGTGCTGGAGGTCGACCCCGCGTACGAGCCGGGTCCCACCGAGACGCGGACCGTCTTCGGCATCTCTCTCGAGCAGCGCCGCAACGATCACGTCGTCGACGCGAGCCTCCTCGAGAACGTCGTGACGCGCGAGCGCGCGCTCCCGGACGAGGCGAAGCGCGACCTGGTCGTCGGCCTGGTGACGCTCAAGTACACGCAGTCGAACTCCGTGGCGTTCGCG
>MGON01000124.1:4490-4736 GCA_001795345.1 Chloroflexi bacterium RIFCSPLOWO2_02_FULL_71_16
GCGCGACGACCTCACCCCGCCGGAGCTGGCGGCCTGGCGCGCCGGCTTCGACCGCGCGCCGGAGCGGCTCTCAGCGCAGGAGCGGAGCGAGTGGCTCGCGCGTATCGCCCCGGTCAGCTACGTGTCGGACGCGTTCCTGCCGTTCCGCGACAACGTGGACCGCGCGCATGCCGCCGGCGCGCGCTACGTCGCGCAGCCTGGCGGATCGGCCCGCGACGCGGAGGTCGTGGCCGCGTGCGACGAGCA
>MGON01000124.1:4777-6085 GCA_001795345.1 Chloroflexi bacterium RIFCSPLOWO2_02_FULL_71_16
ATTAGGCAGCGTCCGGTTCCATGAGGTGCGCCCCTGTACCTTCTACACCGGGGCCGAGGGAATGTGCACCATATCGGTGCGATCCCGCACGGTTTTGGTGCGGAAACGCACTGCTCGTGCGAGACAGGTCTACCGCTCCGCGAGTTGAGGAGCCGCGTCCACGACCGCAGTAGCGGCCAGGGCCTGTCGCAGCCAGGTCGTGACCGTTCCGTTCCCGGCGATGCGCGCGAGGCCGGAGCCGTAGAAGACCGCGCGCATCCCGCGGAGCGCGAGGTGCAGGACCGAGCGCGTCGCTCCGCGCTCGAGGAGCGGGCGCAGCAGCCGCGAGCGCTGCACCGTCGGTAGCGACGCCACCATCTCGGGGCTGCCGCGGCGCCACCACATCGCGCGCGCGAGGCCGTCGGCCTGGTCGTGGCGCAGGCCATCGGACGCCGTCTCGTCGTCGCCTTCCACGATCGTGATGAGCGGCATGTTGTGCCCGAGCGCGATGTGCGCGGCGGTGTGCACGTACAGGTAGATGCGCTCGGCGGCGCCGGTCCGCACGTCGATGACGAGACCGTTGGGGCGCCCGCGGTCGGCCGGGCTCACGAGGAACGCGCGCGTCGAGCCGAGATCGGCGAAGCGCGTGCGGATCTGGAGCCGCGACTCGAGGTGGCTCCTGAGGCGCTCCTCGAACGCCAGGAGCGTGAAGCTCTCGACGCTGCTGGGCGCGTTACGGATCACTTCGGCAGCCATACGCGCACCCCTTCCTCCAGGTACTCCTTGAGCGCCGCGCGGTCACGCAGCTTCGGGAGCGTGCCGCTCAGGTCTCGGAAGATGAGACCGGCCAGCGGCTCACCGACGAACCCGGTGAGCACCGCGTGCCCCTCCTCGACCACCGACGCCGCGGGCAGGCCCTCCTCGCAGCCGACGATCATCAGCGCGAAGTAGAGCCGGATGCAGTCCTCGGGCGTGTCGATCGCCCGGGCCACCTGCGTGTGCCCGCGCGCGATGCGGTGCAGCGTCGCGCGGTCGAGCGCGAGAGACCCCTCGGTGATGTCGTAGATGCGGTCGACGAGCCCGTCCAGCGAGCGCGCGCCCTTCAGCACCTGGATGGCGTGGGAGACGCGCTCGGTGTCCCGGATCCGCATCGGCTGGCTACGGTACGCCGGACCTCGCGCGAAGTCGTCTCACGCGTGCGACGTCTCGGGCGTGCGATGACACGCAAGCGCGCGACCCTAAGATCGCCGGGTGCCACGGGCTCGGCGGATCCTGCTGCTGGCCGCCGGCTTCGGCCTGGCGGCCCAGCTCCTCTTCTACAGGGAGTGG
>MGON01000124.1:6160-17371 GCA_001795345.1 Chloroflexi bacterium RIFCSPLOWO2_02_FULL_71_16
CGGTCCGACCTCTGGATCCCGGCATTCGCGATGGCGTTCGCCGCGTTCGTCGCGGTCCGGACCGAGGAAGAGGTCGCGGCGTTCGACGTGCTCGCCGCGCTGACCCTGCTGCTGGCGACGACGGCCTCCCTGCGAGGGCTTCGCGTGACGCGCCTCCCCTTCCTCGGTCTTCTCGCCGAAGCGTGGCGGACGGCGACGGGCACGCTGTGGCGTGCGGCCCCGCTCCTCCGCCCTGCCACCCAGGGTCTTCCCGTCGGGCGCAGCCGCCGCGTGGTCCCCTATCTCGGCGGGCTCCTGCTGGCCGTGCCGTTCCTCTTCGTGTTCGTCGCCCTGTTCACGTCCGCCGATCCGGTGTTCAAGCTCTGGTGGGAGACCGTCATCGACCTCGGCGAGTGGGGCGAGCGCCTCGCAGCCGCCAGAGACCGCGCGATCATCGTCACCATCGGGGCTTGGCTCGCTGGCGGCGCGCTGGCAGCTCTCGACCGCGGACACGCAGCCGCCTCGCGTCCCGGCCACGGGCCGCTCAGTGCCAGCGCCGCGACGGCGTTCCTAGCCGCCCTCGTCCTCCTGTTCGTCGCGTTCGTGACGATCCAGGTCACCTATCTCTTCGGCGGGCGGGACACGCTCGAGGCGGTGGACATGACCTACAGCGAGTACGCCCGACGCGGGTTCTTCGAGCTGGTCATGGTCGCGAGCATCGTCGCCGCGACGCTGTTCGTGCTCGACCTGACGGTCGATCGGCGCGCCCGCGCGTATGTCGTCGGGGGGCTCGCCCTCCTCCTGCTGACGGGCGTGATCCTCGCGTCGGCGCTCTACCGGCTCGACCTATACCAGCAGGCTTACGGCTGGTCGGAGCTGCGGCTCTACGCGTTCGCGCTGCTCGTGACGGTCGCCGCGGCGCTGGTCCTCATCGGGTGGGCCATCGCCGCCGGCCGGATGACCTTCGCGCTCCAGCCGATCGTGTTCGTGGGCTTTGGAGTGGCTCTGCTGGTGAATGCCGTGGGGCCGGCCGGCTTCATCGCGCGCGCCAACGTGTCGCGTCTCTCGGATGCGTCCGCGCCCGTGGATCCGAGCAACGGAGCGCGGGCCCGGGGATTCGACCAGTGGTACGCCGTCAGCCTCGGCGAGGGCGCTCTGCCGGACCTGGTCGCGGCGCGCGCGGCGCTGCCGGAGACGCAGCGCTTCTGCCTCGACGCGGTCCTGTACTGGCGCTACTCGTACCGGGTCGCAGCCGGAGCTGGCCAGGATCCTTCGGTGGCCCCGTCGTGGCAGAGCTGGAACCTGGATCGCGAGCGAGCGCGAGTCGCGCTCGCGTCGCTCAAAGAGGAGGTCTTCGCGGAGATCGGCGATCCGGCCGACAGCACGGCCGCGCAGGCGCTGCGGGACCGGTTCCACCTCGACTGCATGCAGGTGAGGCCGCCGGCGCCCTAAAGCTAGTGTTTGTATGCGCTTCGCTCATACAAACACGTCGTCGCCGCGCCCGAGCGCAAGCGCTCGGCGCGGCTCCTAGTGTTTGTAGTGCCTTCTTCCCGTGAAGAGCATCGCCATGCGATAGCGGTTCGCGGTCTCGATCATCATCTGGTCGCGCACCGAGCCTCCCGGCTGGATCAGCGCGGTGACACCCGCGCGAGCGGCGACCTCGATCCCGTCGGGGAACGGGAAGTACGCGTCGGAGGCCATCACCGAGAGCCGCGCGTTCTCGCCGGCCTTGCGGACCGCGGTCTCGACCGCCGAGACGCGTGAGACCTGGCCCGGGCCGATCCCCACCGTCATGAGCCCCTTCACCAGCACGATCCCGCTCGAGCTCACGTGGCGCACGACGCGCCAGGCGAAGATGAGGTCGGTCAGCTCCTCGAGGGTCGGGTGACGCTCCGTGACCGGCTTGAAGTTGCTCTCGTCGGCAACGGTGTCGTCCGCCGTCTGCACCAGCATGCCGCCGGCGACGCGGGCGAAGTCGAGCGGGCCCGGCTTCGAGCGGTCGCGTGCGGGAGACGACGCCGGCGCGCGGAAGATCTCGATGTCCTGGCGCTTGAGGAGCGCGAGCGCCTCCTCGTCGAAGCCCGGGGCGACGATGGCCTCGTAGAAGGTGTCCTGCAGCGCGTGCGCGAGCGCGCGATCGACCGGCCGGTTCGCGCCGAGGATCCCGCCGAAGGCGGCGACGGAGTCGGCGCGGAACGCGCTCCGGTAGGCGCGAACGATCTCCGGGTCCGAGGCGACGGCCACGGGGTTGTTGCGCTTGGAGATGGCGACGGTCGGCTGCCGGAAGTCGCTCACGATCCGCCAGGCCGCGTTCAGGTCGGTGAGGTTGTTGAAGCTCGGCGCCTTCCCGTGCAGCTGCTCCATCCCGGTGATCGCGCCGTTCTCGCCGCGCACCGCGTAGAAGGCGGCCTGCTGGTGCGGGTTCTCGCCGTAGCGCAGGTCGCGGACCTTGCGCATGGCGATGAGCAGCTCGTCGGGGAAGCACACGCCCGCCTCCGCGTAGAGGCGCGAGGTGATGGCGGCGTCGTAGCTGGCGGTGTGCGCGTAGGCCTCGGCCGCGAGCTCGCGGCGGGTCTCGGGATCGAGCGTGCCGCGCTCGCGGAGCTCCTCCAGGACCGGGGCGTACCGCTCGGGGCGCGCGACGACGATGACGTCGTCATGGTTCTTGGCGGCGGCGCGCAGGAGCGTGACGCCGCCGATGTCCACCTTCTCCATGAGCTCGACGCCCGAGAGGCCCTGCGTAGCCGCGTCCCGGAACGGGTAGAGGTTCACCGCGACGAGGTCGATCGGCACGATCCCCTCGCGCTCCAGCTCCGCGCGGTGCTGCGCGTTCGACCGGCGAGCGAGGATGCCGGCGTGGATCTTCGGATGGAGTGTCTTCACCCTGCCACCGAGGAGCTGAGCCTGGCCGGTGACCTCCTCGACGGAGAGCGCGTCGATGCCTTCGCTCACCAGGAGCGCTCGGGTGCCGTCCGTGGCTATGAGCTCCCATCCCAGCTCGCGCAGGCCGTGCGCGAACGGAACGAGGCCATTTGGATCTGAGACAGAGAGCAGGGCTCGCACGTTCTCCCCTGTTGCTCGGTGTGGCGAACGATGCGGAAAGCGACGGTAGTATAGCCATCCCGTGCCGCTCGGACTCGATCATTTCCTCAGGCGCCTCAGCGATCCGTTCGACACGGAGTCGCGCTTCTATTGGCCGCTCGCGATCGCCGTGTTCGCGGCGATCGTCGCCAACACGGTCTGGTACTACTGGCGACCCGACCACGAGCGGCCGTCCCCGACCGAGACGGCGCTGCGGCCGTGGGTCTACTGGGTCAACGTCATCTTCTGCATCTGGTACCTGGTCCTGCTCATCGCCAAGGTGCCCTTCTACTGGTTCGCGGGGTCGCTGCTCGTGAACATCGCGTCGATCCTGTTCCTGTACGCGTACTGGCTGCCGCCGCGGGACGCCGCATGGGAGCGCGAGCTGCGCCGGCTCAAGTACATCCCCGAGGCGGAGCGCCGGCAGCGCCGGCGGAGGCGCCGCTAGCCCTCCTCGGGACCCCAGCTGATCCTGAAGTCCCGGAAGCGCGCGTCCCCATCCAGATCCACGGCCTCGACCCGCTCCACGTCCGCGAGACGAGGGCCGTGGCCGAGCCACTCGCGGAGCCGATCGAGCGCAGCGCCCTCCCCCTCGGCCACGCACTCGACCGCGCCGTCGCTGCGATTCCATACGCGGCCCGTCAGGCCCAGCCGCCTGGCGTGATCGGCGGCGGTCGCCCGGAAGTTCACGCCCTGCACCATCCCGCGGACCACGAAGCGCCGTCGTGCCAGCGTCAGCCCTTGCCTTCGAGATGCCGGCGCAGCTCGGTCAGCGCCATCGTGTTCTGCACGCTCTCCTTGGTCGCCCAGCCGCGGCGGGCGGTCGCGACCGCGTACTCCATCTGGTCGAGCTCCTCGATCGCGTGCGCGTCGGAGTTGCACACCAGCATGGCGCCGACCTCCATGGCCCGGCGCACCGCGATGTCCGAGAGGTCGAGCCGCTCCGGCCCGCCGTTCACCTCGAGCCGCGTCTTCGTCCGGACCGCCGCCTGGATGACGGCCTCGAGGTCCACCTCGTAGGCATCGCGCTTCTCCAGGAGCCGGCCCGTGGGATGCGAGATCGCGTTCACGCGCGGGTGCTCCATCGCGCCGAGGATCCGCTTGGTCATGACGTCGCGGGCCTGGGCGAACGACGAGTGCACCGACGCCGTCACCACCTCGAACATACCGAGGAGACGGTCGTCGTAGTCCAGCTTGCCGCTCGCGCGGATGTCCGTCTCGCTCCCGATGAGGACGCGGAACGGCGCCAGACGCCGGTTGACGGCCTCGATCTCGACGTTCCGCGCCCTGATGCGGTCCTCGGTCAGGCCCTTCGTCATGCCCAGGGCGACCGAGTGGTCCGTGAGCGCGATGTACTCGTAGCCCTTGCCGCGGGCGCGCTCCGCCATCTCGGCGACGGTGTCGCGACCGTCGGACCAGCTCGTGTGAGCGTGGAGGTCGCCCCTGATGTCACCGAGCTCCACGAGATCGGGCAGCTCGTGGGCGACCGCCGCCTCGATCTCACCGCGGTCCTCCCGAAGCTCGGGCGCGATCCAGTCCATGCCGAGCGCCGCGTAGACATCCTCCTCGGTCCGCGACGCGATGGGCGTGCCGTCCTTCTCCTCGCCGACGCGGTAGAGGCCGTACTCGTTCAGCAGCAGCTTCTTCTTTAGAGCGAGCCCGCGGAGGTGGACGTTGTGGGCCTTCGAGCCGGTGAAGTACACGAGGGCGGCGCCGTACGAGGCCGGCGGTACGACGCGCAGGTCCAGCTGCAGGCCGCGCTCGACGACGACCGACGACCTCGTGTCGCCCCGCGCGATCACGCGCTCGACCCCGGGCGCCGCCACGAACGCTTCCATGATCGGGCCGGCGGCGTCGGCTGCCACGACGATGTCGACGTCGCCGATCGTCTCGCGCCAGCGCCGCACGCTCCCCGCGACCACCATCTGCGGCGGGTCGCAGCGCTCCCGCAGCCACGCGACCATCTCGGCCGCGGCGGCGCGCGCGTCGACGACGAGCGCCCGGCCGGTCCGCTGCCGCAGTGACCCGATCGCTTTCAGGATGTTCTCTTCGGTCTTGGCCTGGAACTTCGGAAGCGTGCGGAGCCGTCCGGTCTTGGCCGCGGCCTCGAGCTCGTCGATCGTCGTGATCCCGAGCGTCTTGTGGATGGTCCTCGCGGTGGCCGGGCCCACGCCGGGGACCCGCAGCAGCATCAGCAGACCCGGCGGGACCTGCGCCTTCAGCTCCTCGTGACGCTTCGCGGTGCCGGTGGTGAGCAGCTGCTCGATCGCCTCGGCGATGGCCGGGCCGACCTTCGGGATCTCGCTGAGGCGCTTCTGCTCCATGAGGACGCGGAGCGGCTCGCGCAGGTCGCGGATGGCGCGAGCGGCAGCACGGAAGGTGACCGCGCGGAACGGGTTCTCGCCCTTCAGATCGCTGAGGTCACCGATCTCCTCGAGCACGGCGGCCACCTGCTCGTTGTCGTGCGTGAGGGAGACGCGGGGCACACGTGAACGATAGGCCGAGCGAGGATCCGGCTTTGCCGGTCCGAGCGAGTCAGGTAGTGATCGAGCGGAGCGAGGCGCCGCGGCGCGGCGATGCGAAGCGAGCCGAGTCGACGGCGCGAAAAGCTAGCGGGCGGCGGTCCCTCGGGCGAGCTCGAGCATCTCGAACGCCGCGTCGACCTCGCCGCGCGCGCGAAGCAGGTGCGCGTATTCGGCGGCCATGCCCGAGCGGTCGGCGAAGTCGCCGACCGAGGTGTACAGGTCGAGGGAGCGGCGGTACGCCTTGTCCGCCTCGGAGGTCTTCCCGAGCGCCTCGTACGCGGCACCCGCGGCACCGAGTGCGTCGGCGCGCTGGATCGCATCGGCCGACTCGTGGAGGATCTGCTCGGCGTGCTTGGCCATGCGCAGGGCCTCGTCGGCCCGGCCGTCCTTCAGCGCCACGCGCGCGAGGATCACCTCGGCGACGGCGGCCCAGTGCGCGTTCCCGACCTCGAGCGCCCGGCTCATCGCGCGCTCCGCCGATGCCTTCGCGGCAGCCATATCGCCGGTGTCGAACTGGACCGTCGCGATCGACTGCAGGGCGTTCAGCTCGAAGTCGATGTCGGCCACGCGCTGGAACAGGTCCAGGGCGCGGCGGTAGCTGCCGATAGCGGCGTCGAGCTCGCCGGAGTCGTAGTGAGTGGCGGCGATACCCATGAGCCCGCGGGCGGCGGTCGTGAGCTCGCTGGCGCGCGACGCGACGGCTAGGCCGGTCTCGTACGCGGTGATCGCCTTCGTCGTTCGGTTGAGCCGTCGATAGGCTGTGCCGAGCGCGACCGACACGCGCGAACGGAGTCGTGGCTCGACGACCTCGTACTTCTCCAGCATGTCGCGCGCGGCCTCGAGAGCTTCGACCGCGGCGACGAGCTGCCCGAGCTCTCCGTACGCGGTGCCCCGCAGGTACAGAAGCCCTCCCACGAGGTTCGGCTCCGTGGCCGGGTCGACGAGCGACATCGCTTCCGACACGAGGGCGAACGTGCGCTCGAAACTGTGATCGGCCGATTCGGTGATGGCCTGCAGGTGCAAAAGGTGGGCGCGCTCGCGTGCCTCGGGCGAATGCTCGAGCGCGATCCCGACGTTCCGCCGGACCTCGGCCCAATCACGCCGCTCGGCGGCGGTCTCCGCGGCCAGCCGGTGGAAGGCCAGACGCTTGCCGGCGGCCAGAGGCTCATCGGCGATGAAGTAGTCGAGCGGCTTGCCGAGGCGCGAGGCGATCACCTGCAGCGATCGGATGGACGGACGGACGATCCCGGACTCGAGCTGACTGATGAAGCCCTTGGTCAGCTCCTGGCCGGCCAGTTGAGCCTGGCTCAACCCAAGCTCCCGCCGGGCGGTCCGAACGCGCTCGCCGAGGGCAGCGGCCACCTTCGGGCGCTCGACCTGCTCGCTTATGCCCATTGACCCTCCGTGGAGACGCGATCGGAGACCATTTTGACAGGCGGAGCCCTTGCGGCAGCGCCTGTCTGGTCGTAATAACAGGGCACACCTTAGCGTCACTGAACGGGCGCGGGAAGCGAGGGGGAGCGAAATGACACGCATCAGACAGTGGGCGGTCGCGCTGGCGTTCGCGGCGGCGCTTGCCCTGTCCTTCTCCTCGCTCGCGTCGGTCGCTTCGGCTGACCCCGGCGACGGCGGCTTCAGCTCCCGGAGCGCCCGGCCAGCGATCTCGGCCCAGAGGGCCGACCCCGGGGACGGCGGCTGGTAGCAGCGGCCCCCGCGTCGCGCCGGTAGCGCTTTTCGCATACTGAGCGGCGTGCCCGCCGCCATCTCGACCGACAGACGCCAGCTCATCGAGATCGGCGACAGGCGCTTCCTTTTCCAGCACGGCTACCGGTTCGGCAAGGTCACGTACATCACGCGCCTGCCGCTCGAGCGCAACATCTTCGTCTGGACCCCTGGACACCTGACGCCCGAAGAGGTGGAGACGGTCGTCCGCGGTGACAACCCCTGGATGCTGGAATAGGCGCGGGCTGAGCCGCCCCGTCGGATGAGGGCCGTCGTCCAGCGCGTCCGGTCCGCGAGCGTGGACGTCGGCGAGGAGCGCATCGCGGCCATCGGCGCGGGGCTCGTGGTCCTCCTCGGCGTCGGCGCCGGCGATGCGCCCGAGGACGGCGAGCGCCTCGCGGCCAAGGTGGCCGGACTGCGGATCTTCGACGACGCGAACGGCAAGATGTCCGTTTCGCTCCCAGACACTGCGGGCGAGGTCCTGGTGGTGCCGCAGTTCACGCTCTACGGCGACGTCCGGCACGGCCGCCGGCCGGACTTCACGCGCGCGGCGCCGCCGGACAAGGGCGAGCGCCTCTACGACGCGTTCTGCGGCGCGCTCCGCGGGACCGGCCTCGCGGTCGCGACGGGCCGCTTCGGCGCGATGATGCGCGTCACGCTCGAAGGCGACGGCCCGGTCACCATCGTCGCGACGACCGACGGCTGGGACGAGGCGGCCCTGCGCTAGAGGCGCATCAGCACCGGTGCGGATCGCGCGTCACTCGAAGCGCGCGAGCTCGAGGGCCGTCGCCAGCGTCAGCTTCGCGGCCTTCAGCCAGAGGCCTTTGTTCGTGATCTTGTCCGGCGTGTCGTTGACCGTGTGGAAGAAGCCGTTACCGGGATAGGTCGCATCGGCCGGGCCATAGCGCTCCGTCAGCGTGACCGAGGGGATCCCGGCCGTCCCGAACGGCGCTGTGTCCAGGATGTACCGCCTCGGATCGTTCGCGAAGACCTCGACCAGCGACAGGCCGATCTGGTAGCGCTCGTTCACCGCCTTCACGCGGTCGCGTAGCTGGTCGGACTGCGGGCCGTACCAGATGAGGTCGAGGCGGTCCGCGATCGGGTTGAACCCGACCATGTCTATGTTCACGACGTAGGCGAACGGGTATGGCGGAGCCTCCTGCGACTCTGACTGAAGGTATGCGGCGCTTCCCTTGAAGAAGAGCTCTTCTCCGTCGAAGAACGCCAGGATGATGCGACCCTGAATGCACGCGCGGCTGGAGGCCAGTACCCGCGCGTATTCCAGCAGGGCCGCAGTTCCAGTCGCGTTGTCGTCCGCGCCGGGCGCGGGGTCAGCGGCCGGCCTCCAGCCGGGTGTTCGCACGGCGATGGAGTCGTAGTGGGCGGCCACAAGGACCCAGTCGTGGGTGACCACATCGGTATGACGACCCGGCTCGATCGTCACGAGGATGTTCGTCAGGGGGATCCCCTGATAGACGGTCTTGTGCTCGCTCACGACGGCCTCCGGGATCGCCGCAAGCTGCTCCTTCACGTAGGCGATGGCCTGCGCGTGCCCCGGGTGCCGCGGATCGCGCGAGCCGAAGCTCGCGAGCGCCCGCATGTGGCGGTCGAGCTGTGCGGGATCGATCACGGCGATGGCGCCGCGGACGTGCTCCTCCGTACCGAACTTCTGACAGGGCGGAGCGGGCGTCGATGGCGGGGTCGCCGGAGCGGTCGTGGTCGCGATCGTCACGGACTCGGCCGGCCCAGACGGCGACTGCGTCGCTGGCGCGGTCGGGCTTGCCGCGGGCGATGCCGAGCCGAGGCACGACGTCGCGACGAGCAGGATCGCGAAGAGCGCGGCGAGACCGCGGGTCAGTTCAGCCGCCGCGTGCCGACCGGCTCGCGCTCCTCCGGGACCTCCTTCGCGTACTCCTGCTTCAGGAACGTGGCCTGGCCGTCGCGGACGTCCACGAAGACCGTGTCGCCCTCGGCGAACTCGCCGGCCAGGACCTTCTGCGCGAGCGGGTCCAGGATGAGCCGCTGGATCGCGCGCCGGATGGGCCGCGCCCCGTACACCGGATCGAAGCCCTCACGCGCCACGAGCTTCTTCGCCTCGGGCGAGAGGTCGAGGCCGACCTTCCGCTCCGCAAGCCGTCGGGCGAGCATCCGCGTCTCCTTGTCCACGACCTCCATGAGCTGGTCCTCCGTGAGCCGGCGGAAGAAGACGATCTCGTCGATGCGGTTCAGGAACTCCGGCCGGAAGTGGCCGCGAAGCGCGTCCATGACCTGGCGCCGCACGGCGTCCTCGTCCTGGCCAGGCTCGCCCATGAAGGTCGAGCCGACGTTGCTGGTCATGACGATGACGGTGTTCTTGAAGTCGACCGTGCGCCCGTGGCCGTCGGTGAGGCGGCCGTCGTCGAGGATCTGCAGCAGCACGTTGAACACGTCGTTGTGGGCCTTCTCTATCTCGTCGAAGAGGATCACCGCGTAGGGCCGGCGGCGCACGGCCTCGGTGAGCTGGCCGCCCTCCTCGAAGCCGACGTACCCGGGCGGCGAGCCGATGAGCCGCGAGACGGTGTGCTTCTCCATGTACTCGCTCATGTCGAGCCGGATCATGGCCTTCTCGTCGTCGAACAGGAACTCGGCGAGGGCCTTCGCGAGGAGCGTCTTCCCCACTCCCGTCGGGCCGAGGAAGAGGAACGACGCCAGCGGCCGGTCCGGGTCCTGGAGGCCGGCGCGCGCGCGGCGGACCGCGTTCGACACGGCCCCGACCGCCTCGTCCTGGCCGACGACGCGGTCGTGGATGCGCTCCTCCATCTGCAGGAGCTTGCGCACCTCGCCCTCGAGGAGCTTGGTCACCGGGATGTGCGTCCAGCGCGACACGACGTCGGCGACGTCCTCGGGCGTGACCTCCTCGGCGAGCATCTTCTGGCTCCGCTGCATCTCCTCGAGCCGCTCGCTCGCGCCCTGGACCTCGCGCTCCAGCTCCGCGAGCGTGCCGTACTTCAGCTCGGCCGCCTTCGCGTAATCGGCGGCGCGCTCGGCCCGCTCGATCTCCGCGCGGATGGCGTCGAGCCGCGCCTTCTTCTCGCGGATCTCGCCGATGGCGCCCTTCTCCTGCTGCCAGTGCGCGCGGAGCGCGTCCGCCTGCTCCTTCAGCTCGGCGAGCTCGCGCTCCAGCCGCTCGAGCCGCTCGCGGCTCGCCTCGTCCGACTCCTTGCGCAGGGCCTCGCGCTCGATCTCGAGCTGCCGGATGCGCCGCTCGACCTCGTCGAGCTCGGCCGGCATCGAGTCGATCTCCATGCGCAGCTTGGACGCGGCCTCGTCCACCAGGTCGATGGCCTTGTCCGGCAGGAAGCGGTCGCTGATGTACCGGTCGGAGAGCACCGCCGCCGCGACGAGCGCGCTGTCCTGGATGCGCACGCCGTGATGGACCTCGTAGCGCTCGCGCAGGCCGCGGAGGATCGAGATGGTGTCGTCCACGGTCGGCTCGCCGATCTGGATCGGCTGGAAGCGCCGCTCCAGGGCCGCGTCCTTCTCGACGTGCTTGCGGTACTCGTCGAGCGTCGTCGCGCCCACGCACCGGAGCTCGCCGCGCGCGAGCGCCGGCTTGAGCATGTTGGCCGCGTCCACCGCGCCCTCCGCCGCGCCGGCGCCCACTAGCGTGTGCAGCTCGTCGATGAAGCAGACGATCCGGCCCTCGGCCTCGCCGATCTCGCGGAGCACCGCCTTCAGGCGGTCCTCGAACTCGCCGCGGTACTTCGAGCCCGCGACGAGCGCGCCGATGTCGAGCGCCAGCAGCCGCTTGCCGCGCAGCCCCTCGGGCACGTCGCCCGCGACGATCCGCTGGGCCAGCCCCTCGACGATCGCCGTCTTGCCCACGCCCGGCTCGCCGATGAGGACGGGGTTGTTCTTCGTGCGC
>MGON01000125.1:0-1252 GCA_001795345.1 Chloroflexi bacterium RIFCSPLOWO2_02_FULL_71_16
ACGCTGATGCGTCCGGGACGGCCGTCGTGAGCGGGTCGTCCGAGGCGAGCGGCGAGGTGGTCGCCGAGGGCGAGGCACCGGCGCTCGCGGTCGGCTCTGCTGTCGCGGGCGCGCTCGGCGAGGCGGCGACCGGCACGAGAGGCAGCGCGACCGAGGCGACGGTCCCGTCGCGGGTCACCGTAAAGCGCTCCGCTCGGGCGTCGTAGTCGAGGTCGCCGACGCGCTCGACGTCGGTAAAGGACGAGGACCGTCCCGAGCTGTCCACCACGTAGATGCGGCCGCCCGCGCCCTTCGCGACCAGCACGGCAAAGCCGCCGTCCGGCATCGGGGCGATCGCCGAAGGCGCACCCTCGAGCTGGAGCGCGGCGGGCACGTTGTCGCCGACGAACGTGAGCTTCGACCCAGCGCCGTCGGCGCCGAGGACCGCGAACCAGTCCTTCCTCTTCAGGTCGAACGCCGCGGCGATGCCGCCCGCGACCGACATGATCGGGCGGTACGAGGCATCGACGACGGTCGTGGCCTCAGGCGAGACCAGGAGCGTCTGCCGGCCGGCCGGATCGGGCACGACCAGGCTCGGGGCGACGTCAACGCTCGTGATCTGCTCGAGCTTCTTGGTGACCGTGTCGAGGATCGCGACCTGGCCGGCGGGTGCCGGCGCGCCCGGCGTCGGGGGCGCGGGACGAGGGCCGCTCGGAGGCAGCGGGATGGACGTGACCACGATCTCGCCGCTCGTCTCGTTGACCGCCATGGTCGTCGGGGTACCCGAGATCTCGACCGACGCGGATCCGATGATGCGGTTCGCGTTCGTGTCGATCTCGGTGATGGTCTTCGCCGTCGAGTCGAGGACCAGGACCGTGTCGCGGACCGAGTTGAGGGCCAGCGCGCTGGGCCGGCCGCCCACCGCGATGACCGCGCGGGGCTCGTAGGTCGTCGCGTTGACCGCGGCCACGGCGCCCTGCTCCGTCCGGAGCACGTAGAGGGTGTTGCTCTTCGAATGCAGCACGGCCTGCTGGACGCCCGCGACGTACGCCTCAGCCTGCGCCGGCGCCTCTGCCTGCTCCGGCGGCGTCCCGGTCGGGATCAGCCCGACGACGATGGCGAACACCACGGCGGCCGCGGCGGCCACGCGGAGACCGATCGGCGCGGGGACGGGGAGCCAGGTCCGCGGACGCGCGCGAGGCGGCTCCTTGGTCAGAGCGGCGATCGCCGCGTCGGTCCTGTAGGAAGGCGCGCCGGACGGAAGAGCCGCCAG
>MGON01000125.1:1498-5186 GCA_001795345.1 Chloroflexi bacterium RIFCSPLOWO2_02_FULL_71_16
GCGCCTAGCTCGATCCTCGCGGCATCGAAGCAGCCAGGCTTGACGCCATATCCCTTATTAGGTAAGATACGGCATATGAAGGCTATGGTGGGACCGAGCGGCGTGGAGCTCGAGCCGAAGCCGTTCTACTCACCGACGGAGCTCGCTCGCATCTTCGACGTCGATCCATCGACGGTCATGGACTGGATCCATCGCCAGTCCTTGTATGCGATCAAGCTGGGACCGAAGACGTACCGCATCCCACTCGCGGTCGTGCTGAGCCGGATCAGCCCCGAAACGACCCGGCCCACTCGCATCGAGATCGATGCGGCGGATGAGCTGCGCGCTGATGAGAGGAAGCTGGCGCGTCGAGCGGTCCCGACCCGTTGACCGAGGGCCATCGTCTTGGCCGGCATGAGTACCACCAGCGCCTCGAGGAGCTCGCCTCCGCCTTCAGCGGACTGCACGGCCGGGTCGAGTACGGGTCCCGCGAGAGCGAGAGCGGTGCGACCGTCAAGCTCCTGGTCACCGTCCATATCCCGGGCTGGTGGTCCGCCGACCAGGCCACGATGGTCTTCGTCGAGAAGCATCGCTGGCGAGGCTCGGCCTGGGAGCGATATGCGTACCTCTATGACCTTCACCTCGAGCCGAGGCCGAGCGGTCGCTTCGCCTACCACTGGCACGACGACGTGTTCCACGTCCACTGCGTCAATCCCCGGGACCCGCGAGCCGACCATCACTTCGCGGGTTCGTCGGTACAGGACATCTTCTGGGCCGCCGACGAGCTCCATCGGATCTTTCAGCGCGGCGTGCAGTGCGTCGGGCTCGTACCGCTCCGCGACTGGGTCGAGGCCACCTGACTACCGGGTGGGCTCGTACTCCTTGCGGAAGGCGGCCCGCGCGCGGGCGATGCGGCTGCGGACCGCGAATAGGGTGTCACTAAGATGCCGACGATTTGACACTACGTGTCATATTGAGGCACTCTCAGCGGATGAAGCGCGCCCAAGAGATCCGGCAGCAGGCCCGGGCGATCGAGCTGTTCCACCTCGCGTTCATGCAGGTCGCCGCCGCGCAGCTGCGTCCGGAGGACTACGCGCTCAAGGGAGGCGCGAACCTGCGCTTCTTCCTGCGGAGCGGCCGCCGCTCGGCTGACATCGACCTCGACTACCTCGGCGGCAGCTTCAGCGCCTTCGGCGACCGTGTGGGCTCGCTGCTAACAGGCGACGCGATCTCGCGGCTGCTCAAGCTGCGTGACGTCCGTGCGTTCGATGTGCGTCTGCGAAAGAGCTCGGACACCACCAAGAGATGGATGCTCAAGCTCGAGCGCGCTGGGATGCCGGACGCGACCACGAAGGTCGAGTTCTCGAACCGGGGAGCCGCGATGGATCCGGTGCTCGAGCAGGCCGACCCGGAGCTTGCTCGCAAGCTGGGCGGCGTCGCCGTGCGCCTGAACCACTACCCGCCCGCCGCCGCGATCGCGCAGAAGGTGGATGCCCTCTGCGACCGGAGCACGACCGAGCCGCGCGACGTGTTCGACCTCGATCACCTGTTCCGGCAGTACCCGGAGGCGCTCGCCGAGGCCGCGCTCGTCCCGGCGCGGGCGGTCAGTGCGGCGAAGATCGCCGAGAACGTCGAGTACGGGACGTACCAGGAGCTCGTCGAGCCCTACCTCGACGAGGAGATCGCGGCTCTCTACAGCGCCGAGGAGGCGTGGTTCGACATGCGGATCCGCGTCCTCACGCAGCTGCGCGAGCGGGCGGAGGTCCAGCCGTGAGCGGCGCCGCCACCTACGCCCAGCTGCGTCGGCTTGGGACCCGCGTGCTGACGACAGGCGAGGCGTCGGCCGCCCTGCGCACCTCGCAGAGCGCAGCCAGCCGCTCGCTGCGCGACCTCGAGACCAAGGGGCTGGCGCGCCGCGTGCGCTTCGGCCTCTGGATCATCGGCGACGGCTCGGTCAACCCTTACGCCCTGGCCGCCGAGCTCACGCGTCCGTTCCCGGCGTACATCTCGTTCGCTTCGGCGCTTGCTGTGCACGGCGCGATCGACCAGATCCCGCGCGAGGTCACGGTCGCATCGCTCGGCAAGCCGCGCCGGATCGAGACGAGCGTCGGGACGTACGCGGTGCACCGGCTGCCGCCCGAGCTTTTCGCCGGCTTCACCGAGAAGGACGGCGTCGCGCTCGCGACGGTCGAGAAGGCGATCTTCGACTACTTCTATGTTGCCTGCGCGAGCGGACACCCGCGCCGCCGGCTGCCGGAGCTCGACCTCCCGCGGGACTTCTCGGAGAACGACCTGCGTGGTTGGATCGGCCGCATCCGCTCGCCACGCCTGCGCACCCTGGTCGAGGCCGCGGTCGCGCGCGCGCTCGAGCATGCGGAGCGGGAGGATGCCCGACCCTAGCGGGTGGGCTCGTACTCCTTGCGGAAGGCGGCCCGCGCTCGGGCGATGCGGCTGCGGACCGCGGTCATGGAGACGCCCTGGATGTCGGCGATCTCCTTGTAGGAGTAGCCCTCGAGGGCGTGGAGCAGGAGCGCGCCGGCGTTCTCGGGCGGCAGGGTCCGCAGCACCGCCTGAACGTGGGCCTGCTCGGGGACGCGGCCGTGGTCGTCGTCCGCCTGCGGCTCGGCCGAGGTGTTGGTGAGCGCGCCGATCCGCATCCACGCGAAGCGCCGCTTGCGGCGCAGGTGGTCGATGGCCGCGTTGTTCGCGACCCGGTAGAGCCAGGGCAGGACGCGGTGCTCGTTGGTGAGCGTGGGCAGGAGCCCGTGCACCTTCACGAAGACGTCGTGGGTGAGGTCGTCGGCCTGCTCCGGGTCGGCCAGCATGCGGAGCAGGAACGTGTATAGCCGCCCCTTGTACGACGAGTACAGGATCTCGAACGCGTCGGCGTGCGACTCGCGCGCGAGCGCGATGAGCTGCGCATCCGAGATCGTGCCGGCCCCGTTCTCGGGCGCCGACCCGCCCTGCGCGCCGCTACGGCCATCCTCGCGGAGGCGGGAGAAGGACAGCGTGAACGGGCGGGCGGTGCTGGTGGGAGTGGGGCTCACCGCCGAAGTGTATCGGTCCTGTACCGCCGCCAGCGGGTCCTGACGGTCATCGGCTGGCATTTCCGCCGTGCCCGCTCAGCTCGGCCGAAGGACGACGTTGAATTCGGTGGGGGCGGTGGGCTGCACCCGGTAGTACACGGTGGTGTAGCCCTCCTTCTCGAACCGGAGCTCGTACACGATCGTCGGGTTCTGCGGCATGTCGATGTAGTAGCTGCCTTGGTCGTCGGTGTGGGGCCCGAACGGCCGGCACCCGTGCGGCCCGATCACCACGCAGGCGTCCGCGATCGGCTCGCCCGCCTCGGTCACGACCCTGCCCTGGAAACGCCAAACGTTCGGATCCGGTGTGGGCGTGGGGCTGGACGGCGCGGGGGCAGGCGGGACGGCCGCGGAGGTCTCGACAGGCATCGCGGTGCCGACGGCCTCGTTGCCCGCCACGATCGGCGCCGGAGAGACGCTGGTGACGGGCGAGGCCGTCGCCGGCCCGGCAACGACCGTCGGCGAAGGCGATGTCTCGGCCGGCACGACCGCACGAACGTCGGGAGCGCCACCGCTGACGATGAGAGCCGCGGCGACCGCGACGAGGATCAGGGCTGCGGCTGCTGATGCTAGCAGCCCAGGATCCTTCCACAGCGGGGGCCTTGCCCCCGCACCCCCACCGGGGG
>MGON01000125.1:5217-6655 GCA_001795345.1 Chloroflexi bacterium RIFCSPLOWO2_02_FULL_71_16
CCACGCGGGACGCTCGAGGCGCGGCGCCCGGAGCCAGTCCGGGCGCGTGAAGCGAGGCGGTCGGAGCTTCGGCGGGCCTCCCCCTCTCACTCGACCGCGAAGCCTTCGTAGATCATCGCGTTGTCGCCGCCGGAGGCGACCTCCACGACGATCGCGGCGATCGAGCCACCCACGCCGTCGATCACGACCGAGTACTGCGTGTTGTCGGTGAGCCCGCTGACGGTGCGCGGGTCGATGCGGATGCCGCGGCCGCGCTGGACCTCGACCTCCTGCGTTAGCACCAGCACGCCGTCGCTGAAGCGGTACCACTTGAGCGTGGCGCCGCTCGCGCCGATGGTCTGCAGCAGGATCGGCGTGCTCCAGCCGCTCGTGCCGCCGAGGTTCCGGGTGACGTTCGGCAGGTAGATCGTGTTCGCGGGAGCGGTGATGCCCGTGTAGCCCATGGCCGTCGTGTCGCTGATGACGTTCACCGCGACCGCCATCTCCGCGCCCGGCGCCGAGGCGACGAACGAGTACTCGCCGTCACCCAGGCAGGTCGAGCTCGGGACCGTGCACGGCGTCGTGGTGCCGACCGTGAAGCGCGGGTCGAAGGCCCACGACCGGCCGGCCGGGATGGGATCCGGTGCGCTGATCGTCTGGGTCGTGCCGGTGCCGCTGAGAACGTCGAACGTGAGGGTCGGCTCGATGGCCGCGGTCGAGAGGTTCTGCACCACGATGGTGGTGACGTCGGCCACGCCCTCGCCGTTCTTGGCCGCGAGCGGGCCGTACACGGTGTCGGCGCCCACGGTGATGCCGTTGGTCGAGTACGCGACCGGCGCGGCGACCGTGGCCGCGTCGTTGTGCGTGTTCACGACCACGCTGACCGGCCGGTTCGCGCTGACGGTCACGCTGTACTGCTTGCCGTCGACGAGGCCGCTGGTGGTGTTGGGGTCCACGAACTTGGAGCCGCCTACGGGGATGTCGCGGGTGACGCTGATGGTCGGCGCGCTGCCGTCGAAGCTGACGAAGCGCGCGGTCGCCGTGGCCTCGCTGGTCCCGAGGTTCTGGATGATGAACGGCGTCACGTAGCCGAAGAAGCGACGCGTGATGTTCGGCAGGAAGACGCTCGTGTCGCCTTCGGAGACGCCCACGTAGCTGAGCGCCTCGGCACGGCTGCCGCTGCCGGCGTGCTGGTTCACGACGGAGACGATGTCCGATCCGACCCCGAAGCTCTTCACCACGACCGAGAACTGCGTGTCGCCGGGGAGGTCGTGGTCGTTGTTCGGGACGTCAGAGAAGGAGGTCCCGGGACGCAGGTTGCTCACCGTGCGCCGGACGGCGCAGGCGCCGTTCAGGAAGCGGTAGTAGCTGACCTCGAGCGACGCGGTCGCCGTCCCGGTGTTCTGGACGATGAACGGCGTCTGCCAGCCGGTGGCGCCGCCCAGGGTCTTGGTGACGT
>MGON01000125.1:6661-7914 GCA_001795345.1 Chloroflexi bacterium RIFCSPLOWO2_02_FULL_71_16
GGTAGACGGTCTGGGTGGGGAGGCGCGTGTCGGCGACCGGGCAGAGCAGCCGCGTGCCGATGGGCATCAGCACCTGGTTGAAGCGCACCGGGCCGTCCACGACGAACGTCTCGGAGTACGCGTTCTGGTACTGGCCCGTCTTGACGAACCACATGTCCCAGGTGTCGCCGTCGCGCGCCGCGAGCGCGGCGAGGTCGATCTTGTAGTAGCCCTCGGCGTTGGTGCGAGTGAAGCACGCGATCGGCGGTCCGAGCGTGACGCACACGTCGTTGATGGGTATGCCGGTGGTCGCGTCGGTGACGTAGCCGTCGATGAGCGAGTGGTCGGCCTGCGCCGGCCCCGTGGTCGCGAGCTGAGCGGCAACGAGGAGCGCCGCCGCGAGGACGCCGATGACGCTGCGTCGGATCTTCAAAGGGAGCCTCCCGTTATCGATGCCGCTGCCGCGTCACGCGCGGCAGGGCGGTCACGTAGCCGTGACCCGGTCGTGACGGACCGGTCACGTGCGGATGCCGTGCCACCGTACTTGGAGAAGGTCGAGATGACGGGAGGCTCACCGCCCGCTCCCCCGGCTAAGGGCGAGCGGGCGGTCTCTTGCTAGCGAGCGATGAGCTCGAGGTAGATGCCTTCGTCCTCCAGCCACTGAAGGCCCTCGGCGACGGGCCGGACGCTGATGCGGTGGGTGCCCGCGGTGGCGGGCGCGCGCACCTTGAAGGCGAAGGTGCCGACGTCGCCCGGGGCGACGCTGTCCTCGGCATGCGTGGCGAGACGCGTGTCGTAGAGGGGCGAGGTGACGAGGCCGCTGTCGATAGCGGTCAGATCACGGGCCGCGAGGACGATGGGCGTCGCGCCGCCCGCGGTCCACGTGGTGGTGCCGGTGTTGCGCAGTCGCACCGCGATCTCGGCGACCTGGCCGGCGCAGAGGGAGGGCGCCGCGGACTGACCGGCCCACTGCGAGTGGAGGCCCTCCGCGGCGAGCCAGTCGCGGGCGACGGACGTGGCCGCGGCCGTGACCGGCAGGGCCAGGCCGAAGGTGCCGGTGGCGGTCACGGGCACCTCGATGGCGGTCTCCTCGGTAGTGAGGGTCCCGCTGAGGCAGCTGGTGGCCGTGGCCGAGGTGACCTCGACCGCCGCGACGTCGCCGGCGGCCGTCCCCTCGGGCGGCGTCAGCGTGAGCGTGGCCGCCGGGGCAAAGTTGGCCTTGGTGCCGCCGCCGGTGGCGACTTCCACGACCGAGCCGGTGCCGCTGGGAGCGG
>MGON01000125.1:7922-12554 GCA_001795345.1 Chloroflexi bacterium RIFCSPLOWO2_02_FULL_71_16
GCAGGCGCCTCGAGCGTGCCGGCGAAGGCCTCGCCTGAAGCGTCGGTGACCGCGGTTCCGGAGGCGAAGGTGATCGACGCGTCGTCGCCGTTCAGCGTGGTCGGGAAGTCGATGACGCCGTCCGACGGCAGCACGACCGGCAGGGCCACGCTGACGGACGGGGCGCTTGAGATCTCGGCCAGGTCGAGCTCCGTCGCCAGACCGTACGTGCCGAGCCCCGTGATCTGCGCCTGGACACCGCGGCCGGTCATGGTGCCGGCCAGGTCGGTGATGGAGCCGTCGGGCGCGATGCGCACGACGCGGCTATTCGCCGCCTCTTCGCTGGTGTCGACGATGGTGATGGTCACGGGCGGATCGAAGACGATCTCGTCGTCGTCCGCAAGAGCGCGGACCGACTCGGCGCCGGCGTCCTCATCCGCGGTGGCCGTGACCTGTACGGCGCTCCGCAGGCCGGCGGGCCGGCCCTGGACACGCGTCGGCGGATCGATGGTGCCTGTGAAGGGGACGCCGCCCAGAGTGACCGTGGTGCCCTGGGGCACCTCGAGCGTGGCGCCGCTGCCCTGGAGCGTGACCTGGCGCGTGAACTCGCCGGTCTCCGGAAGGGCGACCGGGAGCCGCGTGGTCGTGGGGCCGGTGCCGGTGCTCGTGCTGAGGTCGAGCTCGGTCGGCTCGTCATCAGTGGAGGACGACGCGGGCTTCAGCGCGATCGTCGGCGTGGAGTACGAGATCGTGCCGCTCTCGAAGAGCCAGCCGTCAACGTAGCCACCGGTCACATGCGTGAGCGAGCCGCTCACGCTGGTCCCGTCCTCGGTGACGTTCAGAGACAGCGAGGACGCGGAGATCTCCCAGATGTCCTCCAGCACGGCGTCGGGGATGAAGACGTTGAAGAAGCCCGTGTTCAGGGCGTCGGTCGCGGTCAGGTGAGGAGCGCCGAGGTCGAACTGGATCGCGCGCGTGGAGCTGCTGTAGCTCGGGACGCTGAACGTCTGGGCGTCTGTCGCGACGTAGCCGCCCGCGTACGCGGTGAGGAACTCCTCCGCTTGCGCCTGCTGGGTGGGGTCCGAGATACCGCTCACGTCGGCGTCGTCGGCCGCGAGGCCCAGCATCGCGTCAAAATCGAAGTCGGCGTCGGCGCAGTCCGCGCTGATGTTGCAGGTCCCCGTGGTGAACGACACCGCCTGCGGCGTCGCGGTGATGGTGAGCTTGTTGGTAGCGTCGTCCCAGCTCCAGCTGTCGATCACGCCGCTGCCGATCAGCATGACCGGGGTGAACGAGTTGCCGACGGTCAGGACGATCGTCACCTCCGTGGACGTCGTCACCCCGACGTCAGCGAGATCGAAGGCGGCGGTCCCGCTCTCGGTCCCGTCGACGAGCTGGATCTGGAGCATCCCGCCTGAGAAGAAGACGTTGAGGTCGGCGCCTGAGTCGTCGGTCGGGTCCACGCCCGTGCCGCCGATGGTGAGCGACTGGATGCAGTTGCCATCGTTGGCAGCGCTGCACTTGGGGAAGTTCGTGTCGTCGCCGATCGCGGCGGCCGGCGCCGCCCCGGCGGCGACCAGGCCGACCACGAAGACCGTGGTCAGCAGTGACGCGCTCCACCTTCGAACGATCATGTGATCCCCTCCTCGCGAGTGGTCTAGGCCGGCTCGCGCACTCCGCGGTCCTCGCGCTGCACTGCCCGCTCGATCGCGGCAACGAGGTGGTCATGCCCCGTGAACATCACCTGCTCGCCAGTGGCGACCTCCTCGAGCACGCCCCGTAGAGGCAGCGCGCTCGGGGTGGGGTCGCCGCTCGCGGGCTCCCAGATCCGGAGCACGAACGTCCGCATGGCGGCGGACCTTAGGGAGGGGCCCTTAAGGCCGGCTTAAGGTGGGCTTTACTCGTCGTCGAAGCGGTGGGGATCGAACCGTGCGCGATCCTGCGCCTCGTGTAGCAGCATGAGCAGCGATACCGCGCCATCAGCGTCAGCCTCGTCGTACGAGTACCAGACCAGATACGGGAGTGGCTCGCCGAGCAGTCGAACCCGGTACGAGATGGTGTCGATCTTCTCGACCTCCTCCCCGAGACCAGGGAAGGCCGTGACGCGCTTGATGAACGCGCGCAGCTCCCGCTGAAGGCTTTCACTCTGCTCCGGCGATCGGTCGCGCGCGAGCCATCGAACGCGCTCGTCGAGATCCTGCCGGAACTGCTCGTGGTAGCGGATGGCCCGCGCCACCCTCAGCGCCCCCCGGCCGCTGACGCCCTCCGTGGCTGCGCCCCGGCCTGGGTGAACACGGCGTCGATCTGCTCCTGCGTCGCTTCCTGGAAACCGTCGCGCTCAATGCGTCTGATGAGCTCACGAAGGCGCTCCGTCTGCCACCGCCGCGCCCGCTCGCGCTGACGCTCCTCACGTACCTCGCGCGCACGCTCATACGCGAGCGCGCGGATCGTGGTCGACAGACCGAGACCTCGGCGCTTGGCCTCTGCCTCGAACGTCGAGCGCTCCGGCTCGGTCAGGGCGACGCTCACCGGCGGGGCTCTGTGGGCGCGGTCGCCTCGACCCATCACACCACTTCCGTGCGGCCGATAGTGAACTTCACTATCCGACTATAGCGCCCGCCTAAGGAAAGGCCGAGGGCTTGACGCCGATCTCGGCCATGCGCGAGTCGTAGGCGCCATAGGCCCGGCGGGCCTCGCCGTGCCGACCCGCGGCCTCCAGCGCCGAGACGAGACCGAGGTGCGCCTGTTCGTCATAGGGGTCGCGCTCCAGCACGCGAAGCAGCAGGGCGACCGCGTCCTGGTGGTCGCCGTGGCGAGCGGCAGCGGCCGCGAGCGCGCGGGTGACGCGGATGTACGCGGCGCGTGCCTGCTCGCGCAGGGCCACGGCCCATTCCGCATGCGGATCCTCCTCGAGCAGGTCCCCCATGTAGCTGGCCTCGGCCGCCTCCAGCCGTTCGCGCGCGTCCTCGCCCGCGGCGGCGAGAGCCGCATCCACGTTCGCGAAGAAGACGTCGACGTCCACGCGGACGTGCTCGGGGCGGAGCGACACCGCCGACGCGTCCGCCGCGATGAAGTGGTCGGGCGGGAAGCGCCGCTCGGGGTCGAGGACCGAGCGGAGCGTCGAGAGCGCGACGGAGAGCCGCCCCGCGAGCGCATCGCTGTCGTCCTCGGGCCAGAGCATGTCGGCCAGGACCTCGCGGGAGGCGGGCCGGCCGCGGCGCGTGACCAGGATCTTGAGGAGGTCGCGTGCCTTGCGCGACTGCCATGCCCCCAGCGGGACGGCGACGCCGTCGCGGAGCACCTGGAACCCGCCGAGAACGCGTATCTCGACCGGCGCCGATCCGCCGTCGGACGCGACGAAGCGCGCCAGGCCCGCGGGTCCGGACACCGACAGACCGGCGCCCATCCGCCGCAGGCGGCGCTCCGCGGCTTCGGCCGCGGCCAGCGCCGCGGCGCCGCTCGAGCAGCGCGCGAGCGCGAGCTCCGCCAGCGTCCCGCGCAGCGGATCGCCGAGGTCGCGCCACGTCGCGCGGGACTCTTCGAGGAGCCGCCGGCGCGCGCGGGGGTCGCGGCTCGCCATCGCCTCCAGCGACAGCGACTCGGCCAGACCGAAGCGGTCGCGCTGCTCGCGCGCGGCGTCGGCGGCGCGACGACCGGTCTCGAGCGCCGCGGGCCCGTCTCCTCGGCACAGCTGGACCCAGCCGAGCGCGTTGAGCGCCCACGGCAGGTCGGGCCAGCCGAGGTCCACCGCACGCTGCGCTAGGCGGAGCGCCTCGTCGGGATCGTCGTTCACCACGACCTTCGCCAGCTGGTACAGCGCGGGCACCAGCGCCTGGCGGTCGCCGGACGCCTCGCCCAGCGCGAGGCCCTCCTGGTATGCGGCGCGCGCCAGGGCCAGCTCGCCGCGCTCGCGGTGCACGTCTCCCTTGCCGACGATCGCGTACGCCACCTCGCGGCTGCCGCTGGCGCGGTACAGGGCGATGGCGTCCGCGTACTCGCGCGCGGCCTCGTCGAGGCGGCCGAGCGACCACTTGAGCAGCCCGAGGTTCATGCGCGCCTGCGCGAGCATCGGCGTGAAGCCGGCGGTCTCGCCGACCTGGGCCGCGCGCTCGTACGTCGCGATGCCCTCGGCGAAGGCGGAGCGCTCGAACTCCATGGTCCCGGTGCCGCTCAGGATCTGCGCGGTGACGACCAGGTCACCGGCGCGCTCCGCGGCGGCGAGCGCGCTGCGCAGGTGCGTCTCGGCACTCGCGTGGTCGGCGGTCATGGCCGCGACGAGGCCCGCGACGTTGTGCGCGGCCGCGAGCGCGCGGTCGTCGCCGGCGGCCTCGGCGATCTCGAGCGCGGAGCGCGCCTCCTCCCCGGCGCGCGGCGCGTCGCCGAGGCGGCGGTGGACCTGCGCCGCCCAGACCTGGAGCAGGGCACGATCGCGCGGGGTCACCCCTTCGTCGGAGCCGGTCGCGGATCCGAGGACGCCGCGAGCCGCATCGAGGTCGCCGCGGAGGAAGTGCGTGGCGATCGCGCGCCATGCCACCGCCGGGCCGGGTCGATCGGCTCCGGCAGCGGCGCGACGGAAGCTGGCGAGCGCGGCCTCCGGGTCGCCGCGGACCATCTGAGCCTCGCCGATCACGAGCTCGAGCTCCGGAGTGCGCA
>MGON01000125.1:12563-13822 GCA_001795345.1 Chloroflexi bacterium RIFCSPLOWO2_02_FULL_71_16
GGATGCGGTCGGCCGCCTCGAGCACGGGCTGGGCACCGCCCGCGGCGACCATGTCGCTCCCCCGCTCCGCGATCGCGCGCGCGATGACCGCCGGCTCGCCGTCAAGAGGCGTGCCCACCCCCATGAGACGCCGGAGCCTATGTCCGCTCGGTAAGCCTGTCAGCAAACAAGCAGGCCAAAGAGGCCTAGCCGCGAGCTACCGGACGGTGATCACCAAGTACACGCCCTGGTCCTCCAGCCACGTGATCCCGTCGATCACCGGCCGGAGGCGCAGGAGGTAGGAGCCCGGCGCTACGCCCTTGACGCTGAAGGTGAAGCTGGTGGACGCGCCCGCTGCGACCGAGGAGGCGTCCTGCACCGCCGGACGCGACGCGAACGGCCACGCCACGGCCATGCCGAGCTTCGAGAACATCGTGTCATCGCCGGCGACGCCGAGGCGCGCTTCCGATGCCGTCCCGCGCGTCCACGGGATGGCGCCCGTGTTCTTGAAGGTGAGGCTCACGCTCGCGGTCTCGCCCACGGCGATCGCCGGGAGCGCGGTCTGGCTGACCCAGGCCGAGTGAAAGCCGCTCGGCGCCGTGGGCGCGGTCGAGGCCGCGCCGGCCGTGCTGAACGACCACTCCTCGGTGATCCACTGCCCGGCGACGGTGAGGTCGAAGCGGACGTCGATCGTGCCGACCGGGAGCGGCTTGTCGGGAACGACCAGCGCGTAGTCGCGCTCGAACTGCTGCGGCGAGACGAAGAGCGAGAGCGGCGTGCCATTGTGATGGAGCGAGACGCCCCGCACATCGACGGCCTTGTAGCCGCCGTACACGATCATGATCGGATAGCCGTATGGCCCGCTCGATCCGGGTCGGATCGGACTGGGGGACTCGTGCCCGCTCCACGACGTCGGGATGCCGCCCTGACCGCGCGCCGGCGAGCGGACCACGTCCACAGGGATCGTGCTGAAGTCCTTGCCGATGTTGCCGACGACCTGGTAGCCGAACGCGCCGCCCTCGGCGCGCCCCCAGCCGACGACGCTGGTGTGCGGATGCATCATCCCGAGCCGGTGGTACGGCGCGTCCCACAGGAGACGCACGCCGTGCAGGACGTCGCGCGCCGACGAGGCCACCTCGCTGACGAAGGGCGCGGTGTAGCCCATCGCGCGAGCGCGGTCCTGGGCGACGTAGCCGGTGTAGCCGGGACGACCGGCGATCTCGTAGTGGCCGCCTGTGTTGTTGAGCACGTTGTACGTGGCGTGGTTCTGCGCCGACGCG
>MGON01000126.1:0-909 GCA_001795345.1 Chloroflexi bacterium RIFCSPLOWO2_02_FULL_71_16
CGTAGAGCCGCTCGATGTCCTCGCTGGCCTGGACCACCGGGAAGGGCGCCTCCATCACGTTCTCGACGCGTTGATCGACGAGGGCCGGGTCGCGGAACACCCGGTCGAGCATCGTCTTCTCCTGGACGCTGCCCACGATGTCCTCCACGCGGTTCGCCTTCCCGTCGCTCACCACGGGGATCTGTGAGATGCCGTAGCGCTGCATCGTGTCGATCGCCGCGCGCACCGTCTCGCTCTTCGAGACCACGACGAGCTCGGGCACTCCGGCCTCGCGCTGCTTCATCACGTCCTTCACCGTCGCCGGGACGATGGCGCGCTCGAAGAAGCCGTTCTGGCGCATCCATTCGTCGTTGTAGATCTTCGATAGGTAGGAGCGGCCCGAGTCCGCAAAGAGCACGACGATGACCGCGCTCTCGTCGAGCTCCTTCGCCAGCTCGAGAGCCGCGAACATCGCGGTGCCGGCCGATCCTCCGGCAAGGATCCCCTCCTCGCGCGTGATCCGCCGCGCCGTGAGGAGGCCGTCGCGGTCGGAGACGCGGAACCAGCGGTCCACGAGCGACGGGTCGAACGTGCCCGGGTAGAAGTCCTCGCCGATGCCCTCGGTCTTGTAGGGGTGGATGTCGCCGGTGTAGATGGAGCCCTCGGGGTCGGCACCGACGACCTGGACTTTGGCGCTCTTCTCCTTCAGGTACTTCCCCGCCCCGCTCACGGTGCCGCCGGTGCCCACGCCCATGACGAGATGCGTCACCTTGCCGTCGGTCTGCTCCCAGATCTCGGGGCCGGTCGTGCGGTAGTGCGCCTCGGGGTTGCCCGGGTTGTAGTACTGGTTCGGCTGGAACCCGCCCGGGATCTCCTTCGCGAGGCGCTCGGCGACGCGGTAATACGAGTCGGGGTGTTCGGGCGGCACGG
>MGON01000126.1:939-4544 GCA_001795345.1 Chloroflexi bacterium RIFCSPLOWO2_02_FULL_71_16
GGCACGGCGGTCGGGCAAATGACGACCTCGGCTCCGTAGGCGCGCAGCAGGTCGCGCTTCTCCTGGCTCATCTTCTCGGGCATCGTGCAGATCAGCCGGTAGCCCTTGATGGCCGCGGCCATCGCCAGGGCCACGCCGGTGTTCCCGCTCGTCGGCTCCACGATCGTGCCGCCCGGCTTGAGCAGCCCGCGGCGCTCGGCGTCCTCGATCATCACGAGGCCGATGCGGTCCTTCACCGAGCCCGGGACGATGGCGCGCTCGAAGAAGCCGTTCTGGCGCATCCATTCGTCGTTGTAGATCTTCGATAGGTAGGAGCGGCCCGAGTCCGCAAAGAGCACGACGATGACCGCGCTCTCGTCGAGCTCCTTCGCCAGCTCGAGAGCCGCGAACATCGCGGTGCCGGCCGATCCTCCGGCAAGGATCCCCTCCTCGCGCGTGATCCGCCGCGCCGTGAGGAGGCCGTCGCGGTCGGAGACGCGGAACCAGCGGTCCACGAGCGACGGGTCGAACGTGCCCGGGTAGAAGTCCTCGCCGATGCCCTCGGTCTTGTAGGGGTGGATGTCGCCGGTGTAGATGGAGCCCTCGGGGTCGGCACCGACGACCTGGACTTTGGCGCTCTTCTCCTTCAGGTACTTCCCCGCCCCGCTCACGGTGCCGCCGGTGCCCACGCCCATGACGAGATGCGTCACCTTGCCGTCGGTCTGCTCCCAGATCTCGGGGCCGGTCGTGCGGTAGTGCGCCTCGGGGTTGCCCGGGTTGTAGTACTGGTTCGGCTGGAACCCGCCCGGGATCTCCTTCGCGAGGCGCTCGGCGACGCGGTAATACGAGTCGGGGTGTTCGGGCGGCACGGCGGTCGGGCAAATGACGACCTCGGCCCCGTAGGCGCGCAGCAGGTCGCGCTTCTCCTGGCTCATCTTCTCGGGCATCGTGCAGATCAGCCGGTAGCCCTTGATGGCCGCGGCCATCGCCAGGGCCACGCCGGTGTTCCCGCTCGTCGGCTCCACGATCGTGCCGCCCGGCTTGAGCAGCCCGCGGCGCTCGGCGTCCTCGATCATCACGAGGCCGATGCGGTCCTTCACCGAGCCGCCGGGGTTGAGGTGCTCGAGCTTTGCGAGGATGGCCGGCCGCAGCCCGCGCCCGATCCGCGACATCCGGACGAGCGGGGTATTGCCGATCAGGCCAAGGACGCTGTCGGCGATCTGCACCGGTCCGGATGCTAGTGGCTAGCATCGGTACGGTGAGCGAGAACGACCGCCGGGTCGACTACCTCGAATTCCTCGCGCCTGATATCCCGAGGGTCAAGCGCTTCTACGAGAGCGCGTTCGGCTGGGCGTTCACCGACTACGGCCCGGACTACACCTCATTCAACGACGGTCGGCTGTCGGGCGGGTTCTCCTCCGACAAGCCAAGTGCCTCGGGTGCGCCCCTCACCGTCATCTTCGCGGACGATCTGGAGGTCGCCGAACGGCGTGTGGCCGAAGCAGGTGGCAAGATCGTGCGTCCGACGTACTCGTTCCCCGGCGGCCGGCGCTTCCACTTCACCGACCCAGCCGGAAACGAGCTCGCGGTCTGGTCCGACAAAGAGGCGCCCTCTTAGCGCCCACGCCCGACCCTCGTCGTAGTGAGCGGCCCGCCGGGCTCCGGAAAGACGCGCCTCGCGCACGCGATCGCGGAGGCCATCCACTGCCCAGCCATATGCAGGGAAGAGATCAAGGAAAGGATGGTCCATGCCCACCCGGGCGAGTTCCAGGCGGCCCCGGGGGATCGGCCGCGGCGCCGTAGCCGCGAGCTAGCCCTTGCCCTCCTCGCTCACTGTGATCAGGCATCGGATGGGTGACGCCACTCGTCCAGGGCAAGCCGCGCTCCGCGCAAGACCTCCCCGCATACCTCGCGGACGTGCTCGACAGCACCAGCGATGTCCGCTGCTCGCATCCGCTTGACCGGGTCGCGCTCGCCGTACACGACCAGGAGCCCGTGGTGATCTGGCGTTCGCTGCGCCTCAGCCATGAAGTCCCCAGCGTTGCCGGTCAGGACGGTCAGCTCAGTCTCCTGCGCGTACCGCCAGACGGCAGCGTCGAGCACGCCCTTCTCGGTCGTCTCAACGTGATGGCCCGCCGTTCGCAGGCGGGCCATCAGTTCATCAGAAGCGAGGTCCTCATCGACGAGGAGCCGCACTGGCGACCTCCGGAGGATGCGCCGTCGCCATCGTGAACGCGATCCGCTGCTCCTCGATCGTCTCCGCGTCGATCAACTCGCGGTCGGTCTCGACGTAGCGCTGAGCCTCGAGCACGGCTTCGACGGGCAGATCGAACTGACGCGCCGTCTCGTCCGCGCTCCAGCCGTTCCCGTTCATGTGGCCGACGAGCTCCGACGCTCGCATGCGCCGACCCTTGATCCAAAGCTGGCGCTGCCACGCATGCGGCCGCTCCACCAGCCAGGTCCACCTGTTGCTGGAGAGCGCCTCGTCGATGCCCGGAAGGACGGCCTCGCTGTAGCGCTCGGGGACGGCATCGGGCTCGACCGCGATGACCCTTCGGCCCTGGCGCTTCTGGTCGAGCATCCACGTGAACGCCGAGAACGCCGCAGCCACGGCGTCGCTGACCGCGCCGCGGAAGAAGCGGTCCGCGGTCTGCTTCACGCGCGTACCCATCGCCTCGCTCACATCGACGTGGAGGCGAGAGCGCCGCTGAGTGGTCCTTGAGAGGGCCTTGCGCATCGGCGCCATCTTGGCGCCATTCTGGCGCCACGTCAAACGCCACGTGCCTGACGCTGGTCAGGCCGACCCTTAGCCCTCACCTTCCTCGTCGGGCGCGACGCGTAGGCGGTCCTTGTCGATGACCAGCGGCCGGTAGCCGCCCTCGACGTCCTCCCGCTGCGGCTCGACGCGGGGCATGATCTCGCCCTTCGCGAGGCGAAGCGGCTTCGCACCGGGCAGGTGCTCGAAGTACTTCATCCCCGCTCCGGTGTTGAACACGACCACGTCCTCGTGCTCGTGGATCATGCCCGCCTGCCGCAGCTGGTACGCGGCCTCGAACGCCGCGGCACCCTCGGGGCACGCGAGGAGCCCCTCGGTGACGCCGACGACGCGCATCATCTCGAGGATCCGCTCGTCGCCGACGTCGAGCGCCGCGCCGCTCGACTCGCGGAGGATCCGCAGGACCAGGAAGTCGCCGAGCGCCTTGGGCACGCGGAGCCCGGCGGCGACGGTCTTCGGGTCCGGCCAGGGCTCCGACTCGTCCTTCTCCTCGTGGAACGCCTTCACGATGGGCGCGCAGCCGGACGCCTGGACCGAGATGAAGCGCGGCCGCTTCTCGGTCTCCGCGAGCCAGCCCACCGCGCGCAGCTCCTCGAACGCCTTCCACATCCCGATCAGCCCCACGCCGCCGCCGGTCGGGTACACGATCACGTCCGGCAGGTGCCAGCCGAGCTGCTCCGCGAGCTCGAAGCCCATCGTCTTCTTGCCCTCGATGCGGTAGGGCTCCTTCAGTGTCGAGGCGTCGTACCAGCCGTACTCGGCGACTGCATGCTTCACGACCGCGCCGGCGTCGGCGATGGAGCCATCGACCAGGTAGGTCCGCGCGCCGTAGGCCGCCGTCTCCCGCTGG
>MGON01000126.1:4593-4737 GCA_001795345.1 Chloroflexi bacterium RIFCSPLOWO2_02_FULL_71_16
CGTGGATCATGCCCGCCTGCCGCAGCTGGTACGCGGCCTCGAACGCCGCGGCACCCTCGGGGCACGCGAGGAGCCCCTCGGTGACGCCGACGACGCGCATCATCTCGAGGATCCGCTCGTCGCCGACGTCGAGCGCCGCGCCGC
>MGON01000126.1:4791-6722 GCA_001795345.1 Chloroflexi bacterium RIFCSPLOWO2_02_FULL_71_16
CGCCGCAGTCGGTGCAGAGATGCGCCTCGCGGCTGTGGTCCGCGCGCGCGCCGCACCGGGCGCATTCGAGGAACGTGAGGTACGAGGTCGGCGGCGCGGTCGGCGCGAAGGGTCCGATCACCGAGCGCGGAGCCGGCTCAAGCCTCGCGCTCGATCTTCGCACCGAGCGCGCGGAGGCGCTCGTCGATCGCGTCGTAGCCGCGATCGATCTGCTCCGCGTTGCTGATCACGCTCGTTCCCGTCGCGCACAGCGCGGCACCGAGCAGCGCGAGCCCGGCGCGGATGTCGGGGCTGCGGATGTCGCTGCCATAGAGCTGCGAAGGCCCGACGATGAGGACCCGGTGCGGATCGCAGAGGACCAGCCGCGCGCCCATCGATCCCAGCGTGCCGACCCAGAACATGCGTCCCTCGAACATCCACTCGTGGATGAGCACGGTGCCGTGCGCCTGCGTGGCCATCGCCGTGGCCATGCTCGTGAGATCGCTTGGGAATCCCGGCCACAGGCCGGACTGCACTTTCGGGATCCTCCCGCCGATGTCCTCTTCGATGACGTAGTCGTCCTTCGCGGGGACGATCAGGTCGTCTCCCTCGATGCGGCTATCCACGCCGAGCCGTTTGAACATCACGCGCGTCATCTGGAGATGGGTCGGGGCGCAGCGGTGCACGGTCACCTCACCGTGCGTCATGGCGGTGAGCGCCATGAGGGTGCCGACCTCCATGTGGTCGCTCCAGATCTCGTGGTCCACGCCGCGGAGCTCGCTCGTGCCCTTCACCTCGATCGTATTCGTCCCGATGCCATGGATGCGCGCACCCATCTGCACGAGCACCATCGCCAGCTCCTGCACGTGCGGCTCGCTCGCCGCGTTGCGGATGACGGTCCGGCCCGGCGTCCGCACCGCGCACAGAAGTGCGTTCTCGGTCGCCGTGACCGACGCCTCGTCGAGGTGCACCTCCGCCCCGGCGAGGCCGGGCGCCTCGAGCCGGTAGCCGCTCTGCGAGGACTCGAGCCGCGCGCCGAGCGCCTGGAGGGCGAGCCAGTGCGTGTCGGTGCGGCGGCGTCCGATGACGTCCCCGCCGGGCTGGCCGATGCTCACCCTCTTGAACCGCGCGAGCATCGGGCCCGCGAAGAGCAGCGACGTGCGGATCTCGCCCGAGAGCTTCGGGTCGAGATCGGTCTTGTTCACGTTCGCGGTGTTGATGCGGATCGCGTGCGGATCGAGCTCCTGTACCTCGGCGCCGAGCCCGCAGAGGATGTCGAGCATCCCGCGCACGTCGCGGATGCGCGGGACGTTGCGGAGCGTCACCGGCTCGTTCGTGAGGAGGCTGGCGGCGATGAGCGGGAGCGCCGAGTTCTTGTTCCCAGCGGCGGTGATCTCTCCGCGTAGCGGCGTCCCGCCCTCGACGATGAACTTCGCCATGCGGTGGTAGAGCGTATCCGCATCCGGCCTGCGACACTGTTCGCGGTGACGATCCGGACGTATGCCGCGATCGGCTTCGATCTCCTCACCGCGCTGCTCGACACCTGGTCTGTCTGGAGCGAGGTCGCCGGAGGGCGCGAGCTGGGGATGCGCTGGCACGGCGCATCGCAAGCGCTGCTCCGCGGGCGGCCGTACACACCGTTCGAGGACATCGTCCGCGACTCCGCCCGCGAGGTCGGAGTGGGCGCCGCCGAGGCCGAGGAGCTGCTGCTCGCCTGGGGCCAGTTCCGCCCCTGGCCGGACACGCGAGACGTCCTGGCGCGCCTCCCGGCCGTCCCGCTCTTCATCGTCACTAACTGCTCCGAGCGGCTGGGTACGCTCGCGGCGCAGCGGGCCGGCTCCTTCGACCTGGTCGTCACGGCCGAGCGGGCGGGGGCGTACAAGCCGGACCCGCGACCCTACCGGCTGGCTCTCGAGACGCTCGGGCTCGATCCTCGGCAGGTGCTCTTCGTG
>MGON01000126.1:6762-7018 GCA_001795345.1 Chloroflexi bacterium RIFCSPLOWO2_02_FULL_71_16
TCCTCGGCGCGGCGAGCACCCTCCCCAGCGCCAACGCGTGACGATCCAGCTCGGTCTCGGGCTCGCCGATCCCGGCGCATCGGCGATCTGGACACGCGACGACGGCACCGTCGCCGATCCGCGCACCCCGGCCGAATGGGACGACTGGGTCGCGGTGGGTTCCGTCAGGCACTGGTGCGACAGCGACCCGCTCCTCGACTGGCTCGACCGCTACGGGGAGGAACATGGGTTCCTGCGCGACGACCAGCTCTCGACC
>MGON01000126.1:7056-7211 GCA_001795345.1 Chloroflexi bacterium RIFCSPLOWO2_02_FULL_71_16
GCGAGGGCACCGCTTCGAGGATCTCGTTCTCGAGCGTCTCGGGAAGCGGCACGCCCTCCGGCGTATCGGGGACCTTCCGGCCGACGCGCGCTCCCTCGACGCCGCGCGGGCCACCTGGCAGGCGCTCGCCGCCGGCGACCCGATCGTCTCGCGCG
>MGON01000126.1:7301-9826 GCA_001795345.1 Chloroflexi bacterium RIFCSPLOWO2_02_FULL_71_16
TGGACGGCGAGGAGGAGCGCCTCGTCGCGCCCGCGCTCCCCGGCCAGCGCTGGCACTACCGCCTCATTGACGTTCGCTACACGACGCTCGACCTTCTCAGGGACGGATCGCTCTCGCCATCCGGTGACCTCGGCCTCATGACGCGGCTCTGGCTGCTCAACAACGCGCTCGGGCGGCTGCAGGGGCTGACGCCCCCGTACGCGTACGTGCTCGGGCGCGGCTGGCGTCAGGGGCAGGTCCGGGGCACCAGCTGCTGGGACCGCCTCGGACGTGTGCCGCGCGAGGCGTTCGTGCGGTCGCAGGACCGCGACGTCTCGACCGTCGCCGCCGACGCGGCGGACTGGGTCCGGCGGGTGCGCCACGAGGGCTCCGCGTGGCGGCTGCGCCCCGCACCGTCGATCCCCGAGCTCTGGCCGAACATGAAGAACCGCTACGACGCGCCGTGGCAGCGGGCGAAGCGGGAGCTGGCGGAGGAGCTCGGCGAGCTAACGCTCATCGCGCACGTCGGGCCGCGCGTCCGCGCGCAGGCGCACGCGCGCGGAGTGACGCGGATCGACGACCGCGACCTGAGCGCCACGTTCCTCGGGCTGACGCCAACGACCGGAGGACCCGTCGTCGACGCGATCCTGGCGGTCGACCGCTCCCGCGACCGCGCCTACGTGCGTCCGGCACGGATCGACGCCGACGAGGGACGCTGGCGCGAGACGGCGAAGGTCGAGTGCTACGTCGACTTCGAGACGGTGAACGACGTCCTCGACGACCTCACCACGTTCCCAGAGCGTGGCGGTGTGGCGCTCATCTTCCAGGTCGGCTGCGGGCGCCTGGTGAACGGCGAGTGGACGTTCCGGCGCGTCACCGCCCGAGCCCTGACGCCGGAGGGCGAGGCCGAGCTGATCGACGACTGGATCGGCCACCTGCGCGAGCTCGCCGCCGAGGCGGGACTGGCGGCCGTCGACCAGATCCGGCTCTTCCACTGGTCCGCCGCGGAGACGAGCGCCATCGACAACGCGTACCGCTCGGCCCTCCTGCGGCACCGCGAGCGGCACTGGCCCGAGCTCACCTGGTACGACCTGCTCGAGAAGGTGATCCGCGCGGAGCCGGTGGTCGTCCGCGGCGCGCACGGCTTCGGGCTCAAGGCGATGACCAACGCGATGTTCCGCCACGGCCTCATCTCGACGCAGTGGGAGGAAGGCCTGGCCGACGGCGCCGGCGTCATGGCCGGCGCGTGGCACGCCGCCCGCGAGGCGCAGCTGCGCGGCCTTCCCCTCTGGGAGATCCCGCTGATGCGCGAGGTGGACCGCTACAACGAGATCGACTGCCGCGCCATGGCCGAGGTGCTAGGCCACCTGCGCCGGGAGCACTAGCGCTCCAGGGCCTGATCGAGGTCGGCGATCAGGTCGTCCGGGTCCTCGATGCCCACCGAGAGGCGAACGAACCCGTCGGTGATGCCGAGACGCTCGCGCTCCTCCACCGGGATGCGCCGGTGCGACGAGATGGACGGGTACAGGACCTCGCTGTACAGGTCGCCGAGCGTCGTCGCCGAGGCGACCAGCTCGAGACCGTCGAGGAAGCGGAAGGCCGCGTCCCGCGTGCCCGCGGCGAGCACGAACGAGACCGTGCCGCCGTACAGGCCGCCGAACTGGCGGGCCGCGAGCTCGTGCTGCGGGTGCGAGGCGAGGCCCGGGTAATGGACGCGCGCGATGCGCGGATGGGACTCGAGGTGACGGGCGACGGCGAGCGCGGACTCGGACTGCCGGCGGACGCGGAGCGCGACGGTGCGCAGTCCGCGGAGGATGAGCCAGGCCTCGTGCGGCGGCAGGTACGCGCCGTCCAGGATCGCGCGGTCGCGCATCTCGCGCGCCACGTCGGTCGACCCGGCGACCACCCCGCCCATGGCGTCGCCGTGGCCGTTCAGGTACTTGGTGAGCGAGTGGATGACGACGTCGGCGCCGAGCTCGAGCGGCCGCAGGAGCACGGGACTGGCGAACGTCGCGTCGACCGCCAGCACCGCGCCGCGGTCGTGCGCAAGCTCCGCGAGGGCGGCGACGTCGGTCACGCGTAGGAGCGGATTGGCGACGGCCTCGACGTACAGCACGCGCGTCGGAGCGGCGTCGAGGGCCCGCCTGACGGATGCGTGGTCGGTGGGATCGACGAACGTGATGTCGGCACCCTGCTCGCGACCGAGGCGCTCCAGCACCGCGCGCACCGCGCCGTACAGGTCCTCCTGCGCGACGACGCGGCCGCCGTCCGGCAGCGCGCAGCCCGTCAGGTACGCGTGGATGGCGGACATGCCGCTGACGAAGGCCACCGCGGCGTCGGCGCCTTCGAGCTCAGCGAGGGCGCCCTCGAGGGCGGCCGTGGTGGGCGTGCCGTACCGGCCGTAGACGTATCCGGGACGGTCGCCGCCGAAGACGGCGTCCTGCTCGGCGGCGCTGGCGTGGTCGAACGCCACGCTGTGCACGAGCGGGGGGACCACGGGAACGCCCGCTCCCGCGGGAAGGGCACGGGCCGTCCGTACGACCCGT
>MGON01000126.1:9906-10013 GCA_001795345.1 Chloroflexi bacterium RIFCSPLOWO2_02_FULL_71_16
CCCGATCTTCTCGAAGTGCTGCGGGCCGTATTTCGCGGTCACGGCCTTCCCGCCCTTGCGGCCGATCCGGCCGAAGAACTCGGGACCGTACCGCTCCGCGGTCGAGG
>MGON01000127.1:0-3265 GCA_001795345.1 Chloroflexi bacterium RIFCSPLOWO2_02_FULL_71_16
CTCGACGTCGGCACGCTCGGCGCGGGGAGGTGGCGCCGTGCGGTCTGACGCGGTGAGCCCGCCCCGTCGCATGCGCGGGAGCCGCTCCTTCGTGCTGATCCTCGCGGCGCGAGCCCTGAGCGAGGCTGTCACGTTCAGCCTCGCCATGGCGTTCGTGCACGCCGCGACGCTCGGGCGCGCCGCCATCGCGCTGTGGCCGACCGCGGTAGGCCTGCTCGGGGTGACGCTGGTCCTCATGACAGTGCTTCGCGAGCGCGGGACGGTCCGCCAGAGCGCGGGGCTGACGGTGATCGTGATCGCCGCCTTCGCCGGCTGGGGCCTGGCGCAGCCCACCGCCTCGACCGACGGGTTCTCGGTGCTCTCGCGCATCGTCGGCTTCGGCATCGCCGGCGAGATCTACTCTGGCGCGTCCTCGGCATCGCTCGCGGCCTCCAGAGGTGGCGTGAGGTGCGCAACGGCGCGCTGCTGGCCCTCGGCGCGATCGTCGTGGCGAGCCTGCTGCCGGGCGCGATCGACCGCGAGGGTCTGCCGGCGCTGGGGCTGCTGGTCTCGGTCACCGCGGCGGCCGCGCTCTCGCTCGCGCGCTCTACCGAGGAGCTCGCGCTGTTCGCTTCGGGCGTCCGTGGCGCTCCGACCGGCGGCTCCGCCACCGGGACGGCGTTCGCGATCGGGATCCTGGCGATCGCCGTCGCCTTCGCGCTCCCGACGGCGCAGCAGCTCCTGGCCGAGATCGCGCGCACGGTCGGCCCGCCGCTCGGGCAGATCGTGTTCGTGATCCTCCTGCCTCTCGGCTACGTCGCCGCGTATCTCGTGTACTTCGTCCTCTGGCTCCGGGACCGGCTCGGCGTCCATGACGTGCCCGAGATCACGCCGCCGCGCCCCCCGGGCTTCGGTGACGATCTCGAGCGGCTGCGGGAGATCGAGTCGATGCGGCCGTACGTCTTCGGTGCCGTCGAGATCATCATCGCCCTGATCGCGGCCGCCTTCGCCGTGGCGCTGATCGCCCGCCTGGTGCAGGAGCGGCGCGCGACGCTGGCCGAGGGCGTCCTCCTCGAGCGCGAGGCCGTGGAGGGGATCGGGCTGCGCGCGATGTTCGGCACGCTCTTCCCGCGCCGGACCATGCGACGCCGAGCGCCGCCGGATGACGGGACGCGCGCCGGCGCGATCCGGCGGCTCTACTGGCGCCTGCTCGAGCTGGCCGAGCGGGGCGGCCCCGGATGGCGGGACGCGTCGGAGACCCCGGCGGAGCACGAGGGACGCCTCGTGGGGGCGGGGGAGCGGTGGCGGTCCGCAGGTCCGGTCGTCCGCGCGTTCGAGGAGGTCCGCTACGGCGAGCTCGAGCCTGACGAGAGGACCGTCGCCGAGGCGCGCGACGCGCTGCGCCGGATCGAGGCCGCGACCTGAGCGTCCTCGCGATCGTCGGCCCGACCGCGTCGGGGAAGAGCGCTCTCGCGATGCGCCTGGCCGAGACCCACGGCGGCGAGATCGTGTCCGCCGACTCGCGGCAGGTCTATCGCGGCATGGACATCGGGACGGCGAAGCCGAGCGCGGACGAGCGCCGCCGCATCCCGCACCACATGATCGACGTCGCGGATCCCGCCGAGCGCTATGACGCGGCGCGCTACCAGCGCGAGGCCCGCGCGGTCCTCGAAGACCTCGGCCGGCGCGGCGTGCGGGCGATCGTCGTCGGCGGGACCGGCCTGTACGTACGGGCCCTCCTGGACGGGCTCGAGCTGGCTGAGCTGCCGGGCGACCCGGAGCTGCGCGCGACGCTCGAGGCAGACGCGCGGCGCGAGGGCGGTGCCTCGCTCCACGGGCGCCTGGCCGCGGTCGATCCGGAGGCCGCGGCGCGCGTGGACCCCCGCAACGTGCGGCGGGTCATCCGCTACCTGGAGGTCGCGACCCTCGCCGGCAGCGTCAGCGCGCTCTGGCGGCAGGGCCCTCGCATCCCGGCGCGGAAGGTCGGCCTGCGGCCGCCGTCGGACTGGCTCGCCGGGCGTATCCAGCGCCGCGTCCGCGACATGGTCGAGGCGGGGGTGCTGGAAGAGACCGCGGGGCTGCTCGCGAGGGGCCTCGATCCCGCGCTGCCGAGCATGTCCGGCCACGGCTACCCCCACTGGGCGCGGCACCTGCGCGGCGAGATCGACCTCGAGACGGCCGCGGCGCTCTGCGTCCGCGACACGAAGGCCTACTCCAAGCGCCAGCTCACGTGGTTCCGGCGCGACCCCGAGACCGCCTGGTGCGACCCGACCGCGGTGGACCCACTGCCCTTGTTCCTGGGTGCTTGAAGCCCAGTACGCGCCCTCTGTATGCCGGCACTGAACCTTCCTGAGCGTGTCTATACTCGGCCGGTCGCCGGGCGGACGTGCCGGCGCCAGAAGTTCAGCCAATTCGACAAGGGGGATACAGGTGCGAAGGATCCACGCGCTGATCGCGGTCCTTGTCCTCTCGCTCTCCGTCGGGGCGCTCCCGGCGAACGCCGTCACGGACGGCGAGCTCGATGGTGACGGGCATCCCTACGTTGGTCTGATGGTCGCGTCGAACGCGAAGGGCCAGCCGATGTGGCGGTGCAGCGGCACGCTGATCTCGCCCAGGCTCTTCCTGACCGCGGGCCACTGCACCGAATCGCCGGCAGCGCACATCGAGATCTGGTTCGACGCGGACGTCGAGTCCGGGATCCCGGAGAACGGCTACCCGTTCGACGGCGACGTTGGCGGGACGCCTTACACGCACCCGCAGTACGACCCGAACGCGTTCTTCCTCCACGACCTCGGCGTCGTCGTGCTGGACAAGCGCGTCAAGATGGGGACCTACGGCAAGCTGCCGGCGCTGGGTCAGAACACCGCGTACTCGAACGCGAACCCCGGCTCGTCGGCCGTCTACACGGCTGTCGGGTACGGGCTCCAGAAGGCCTTCCCCGACGCGGCGTCGTGGAAGGAGTCGGCACTCCGCATCCGGATGGTCGCCACCCCGTATCGCGTGCAGATCGACGGCGGGCTCGTGGGCGACTTCTCCATCCTGCTGTCGAACAACGCGTACTCCGGCGGCACCTGCTTCGGCGACTCCGGCGGACCGAACTTCATCGGCTCGTCGACGACGATCGGCGGCGTGACGTCGTTCGGCCTGAACGGCAACTGCGCCGGGACCGGCGGCGTCTACCGCGTCGACCAGCCTGACGACCTGAACTGGCTGGCGACGTTCGGGGTCAACTAGCGCTGACCTCATCCCACGAGCACCAGCGGAGGCCGGGCCCACCAAAGGGGGT
>MGON01000127.1:3364-3857 GCA_001795345.1 Chloroflexi bacterium RIFCSPLOWO2_02_FULL_71_16
CCCCGCCGAGCGCGCCTACCTGGTGGGGCTCGAGACCCAGGGCGCGAAGCTCGAGGCGGATGACTCCCTGAGCGAGCTGGCCACGCTCGTCGCCGCGGCGGGCGGGAAGGTCGTCGGTCGCACCATGCAGCGCCGTCGCGCGCCCGACCCGAACACGTTCGTCGGAAAGGGCAAGGTGGCCACGCTGGCGGTCGAGGCCAAGCGGCTGGCCGTCGACCTCATCGTCTGCGACGAGGAGCTCACGCCGCGCCAGCAGCGCGGCCTCGAGGAGATCCTCGCCGTCCGGGTCGTCGACCGATCGGCGGTGATCCTCGACATCTTCGCCAAGCACGCGCAGACCAAGGAAGGGCGGCTCCAGGTCGAGGTCGCGCAGCTCGAGTACATGCGCCCGCGGCTCCGCGGCATGTGGCAGCACCTCGAGCGGCTAGGAGGAGGCGTGGGTACCCGGGGCCCCGGCGAGACCCAGCTCGAGAGCGACCGCCGCGTGGTGGAG
>MGON01000127.1:3867-4712 GCA_001795345.1 Chloroflexi bacterium RIFCSPLOWO2_02_FULL_71_16
GCAGCGCGAGCGCAGCCGCCGGTCGCGCTCGAAAGAGGGCCTCTTCCTGGCGGCGCTGGTCGGCTACACCAACGCCGGGAAATCGACCCTGCTGAACGCGCTCACCGGCGCGGACGTCCTCGTGGCGGATCAGCCCTTCGCGACGCTCGATCCCACGACCCGGCGCACGGCCTTGCCGAACGGGACGGTCGTCCTGCTCTCGGACACCGTCGGGTTCGTGAACAAACTGCCGCCGACCCTGGTCGCGGCGTTCCATGCGACCCTCGAGGAGCTGGGTGACGCCGACCTTCTCGTGCACGTCGTGGACGTCTCGCATCCGAACCTGCACGAGCGCATGCGGGTGGTGGACGACACGCTCAAGGAGCTCGGACTGGGGGAGTGCCCGCGGCTCATGGCGTTGAACAAGGCGGACGCGCTGCGCGGGGCCGAAGGCGAGGCGCTCCGCGAGGCGCTCGAGGCCGAGTTCCCGCACGCGGTGTTCGTCTCGGGCCTCACCGGCGGGGGCGTCGAGGGCCTGCGCTCGCGGCTGGCCATCGAGGCGGCGCGCGGCTGGCGGACCGTCGCGGTGCGGCTGCCGCACAGCGCGGGGGCCCTGCTCCACCGCATCCGCGAGCACGGCTCGCTCCGCCGGGCCGAGTACGGCGAGTCCGGCATCTACGTGGAGGCGGAGGTCCCGCCGGCGTTCGCGGCCGAGATCGAGCGGGTGGGGGAGCGCTCAGGCACGACCACCTAGAGCGCGCTCGACCGGCCTCCGTACTGACACGGACCGCGTCAGCCTCGCGCGCATACTCCGGTCAGTGCGGGTGGGCAGCCTCGCGCTCGCTTGTGCGCTGATCCTGGCGCAC
>MGON01000127.1:4719-5154 GCA_001795345.1 Chloroflexi bacterium RIFCSPLOWO2_02_FULL_71_16
TCGTCGCCCCGATCGCACGAGCCGCCGCGTGCGGCGCAACGGGCACGCCGACCACGTCGGTCTACCTGCCGAACATCACGAAGACACTGGGCGGGCCCGACGGCTGGGTCACTCCATTCATCGTCCAGAACGTCGGGTCAGCAGCGACCACGCTCGAGGTCTCGTTCTACCGCTTCAGTGATGGCAGCCTGGTGAGCTGCCGGAGCGTCCCCGGCCTCCTTCCGGGCACGTCCTTCGCCGACGTCCCGAACAACGACGCAGATCTTCCCGACGACTCGCAGTTCTCCGTCGTCGTGCGGTCGTTCGGCTCGCAGGTCGTATCGGTCGTGAACGAGCACCAGGGCGCGGGGACCCGCGCGGAGGCGCTGTCGTATGTCGGCCTGGTACAGGGCGCGACGACCGTCGGCCTTCCGTACGTCGCGAAGGCGGTGAGCG
>MGON01000127.1:5255-6722 GCA_001795345.1 Chloroflexi bacterium RIFCSPLOWO2_02_FULL_71_16
GGAGTACGCGGCCCTGCTGACGGCGGCGCAGCCCATCGCGGTCGTCGTGAACGCGCACAACGACGCGCCGACCGTATCGCGGCCGATGGGCTTCAGCTACAACGGCGTGGCCGCGACGTCGGGATCGATGTACCTGCCCTACGTCGTGCGGAACAGCGACGGGAGCCGCACGACGCGCGTGATCGTGCAGAACGTCGGCTCGACCGACGCCAGGCCGACGCTGACCTTCCGCAGCTCGAGCGGGGCGCAGGCCACCGTCACCGCCCCCGCGACCGTCCGTGCGGGCCGCTCGTGGTCGTTCGACCCGCGCTTCCAGGCCAACGGCACCACCTCGTGCCCGACCGCCGGAGCGTCGACGTGCGTCGCGACCGGCCAGCACGGGCTCGTCGTGACCGGCGGGACCTTCGCGGTGCTGGGCATCACGCTGAGCGCCCCGACCGGCATGGGCATGGCGGCCGTGCGGCCGGCCACGTCGCGGCTGTATCTGCCGAACATCACCCGCACCCTTGGCGGCGCGAGCGGCTGGACGACGCCTGTCGTGCTCCAGTCGGCGGGGGCCACGAGCGCCGTTCTCCGCTGGTACCGCTTCGCGGACGGGACGCTCGTGGTCACGCAGTACGTGCCCGACCTCGTGAGCGGCGGGACCGTGCGCATCGACCCGCGAGACGTGACCGGCCTCGAGGACGGGACCCAGTACGCGGTCGTCGTCGATGCGGCGGGAGGCGCGGCGGCGGCCGTCCTCGAGCTGAACGACCTCGGCGGCGACGGCGCGATGACCTACGAGGGGTTCCCCGCGGCGGGCACCGTCTCGGGCGCGCCGACCCCGGCGTCGCTCTCGGTCTCGCCGTCGAGCGGGTCGGTCGGCATCGGCGCGGCGCAGCAGTTCACGGCGACCGTCAGGGACCGCTCCGGCAACGCGATGATCGGCGTCCCCGTGGCGTGGAGCGTGACCCCGTCGACGCTCGGCACGATCGACGAGAACGGGCTGTTCGTCGCGGGCGCCACAGCGGGCTCGGGCACGATCACCGCGCGTTTCGGCTCCTTCAGCGCGACGGCGACCGTCGTCGTGGCCACGCAGACGATCACCGCCGGCGGGTACACGTTCACGTGGCGCGCGACCGCGACGGCGGACGTCTACGCCGAGCGCAGCATCACGTCCAGCGACGCGCAGACGATCGCGACGACGGTCGATGCGGACGTCGCGAGCGTGCAGGGGACGTACGGGCGGGCCTACTCGACCCGGCCGCCGGTGTACGTCTTCCCCACGACGAGCTCGTACACGCGCGGGCTTCAGACCGTGCTGAAGATGCCGGCGGACGATGCCACCCAGGCCGGCGCCAACACGGCCGGGGTCTTCTACAGGAGCGCTGACGGCGTGACATCGGTCGCGGTGAACTGGTCCCGAGCCGGCGAAGACGATCCGCAGACCGTCTTCCGGCATGAGCTGACGCACATGATGATCGACCA
>MGON01000127.1:6881-7026 GCA_001795345.1 Chloroflexi bacterium RIFCSPLOWO2_02_FULL_71_16
CGTCGCAGATCGCGCAGCTCCTGCGCGACGACATCGGGCAGAGCAAGATGATCGACATCTTCGAGCGCCTGGGCCGCGGCGAGACCTTCGACGCGGCGTTCCTGGCCGAGTCAGGCCAACCCGTAGCGCAGTGGGAGTCGACGGT
>MGON01000128.1:0-4570 GCA_001795345.1 Chloroflexi bacterium RIFCSPLOWO2_02_FULL_71_16
CACCTCGTCGAGCCGCTGGAAGAGCCCGAGGCGAACGTGCGCCTCACGGTGCCGCATCAGAAGCTCGCGCTCCTGCACCCCGCGGACATCGCCGACGTCGTCGAGGAGATGACCGTCGACGAGCGGCGGCAGGTGTTCGAGCAGCTCGACGTCGAGACGGCCGCGGAGGCGCTCGCCGAGGTCGAGCCCGAGATGCAGGTCGCGATCGTGAACGACCTCGAGGAAGAGCGCGCCGCCGACATCCTCGACGAGATGGCTCCCGACGAGGCGGCGGACCTCCTGCAGGACCTGCCCGAGGAGCGGCGCGAGGAGCTGATCGAGCTCATGGAGCAAGAGGAGGGTGAGGACGCCCGGGAGATCCTCGCCTACCCCGAGGACTCCGCGGGCGGGATGATGACCACCGAGGTCGTCGCGTTCGCGGGCGACATCACCGCGCAGGTGGCCATCGAGCGGCTGCGTGAGCTGAAGCCGGACCCGGAGCAGGCGTACTACATCTACGTCGTCAACGCCGAGGGGCGGCTCGAGGGCGTGATCTCACTGCGCGACCTCGTCGTCGCGGACCCCGGGTCGGCGCTCTCCACGCTCATGGACCCCCACGTGCTTCATGTCGATGCCTCCACGAGCAAGGAGGACGTCGCCGCCCTCATCGCGAAGTACGACCTGCTGGCGCTGCCGGTCGTCGACGCCCGCCGCCGCCTCCTCGGATCGGTCACGATCGACGACGTGGTCGAGCTGATGCTCCCTCGCGGCTGGAAGAAGAGGTCTCTCCGGTCCATCGCGCGATGACACCGGCATGAGCGTCGGGCCGCTGCGCCGGGGCATCCGCGGCCTCAGCCGCGTGCGCGGGACCGCCGCCGGCCGGCGAGCCAGCCTCATGACGTTCCTCGCCGTGATGGGGCCGGGGATCATCACGGGTTTCGCCGGCAACGACGCCGGCGGCGTCACGACCTACACGTCGGTCGGCGCGCACCACGGCTACGCGCTCCTCTGGCTCCTCGTCATCTCGACGGTCGGGCTCGGCGTCATCCAGGAGATGTGCGCTCGCATGGGAGCGGTCACCGGCAAGGGCCTCTCGGACCTCATCCGGGAGCGCTTCGGCGTGCGCTGGACGGTCGTCGCGATGGTCGCGCTCCTCGTGGCGAACGGGATCAACGTGGCGGCCGAGTACGCCGGCATCGCGGTGAGCCTCGGCCTGCTCGGCGTGCCCGCGTACGTCGCGGTCCCGGTCGCGGGTGTGGCCGTCTGGGCGCTGGTGGTCTTCTTCCCCTACCGCGTCGTGGAGCGCACCCTCTTCGTGCTGCTGCTCGCGTTCGTCGCGTACCCGATCACCGCGGTGCTCGCCGGGCCGGATATCGATGCCGCGGTCTTCGGCCTCGTCCCCGGCAGCGGCCTGCTCGAGAGCGGGCGGATCGAGGTCGCCGCGCTCCTCGCGGCGCTCGCGCTCGTGGGGACGACCATCACGCCCTACATGCAGTTCTACATACAGGCGTCGATCGTGGACAAGGGGATCGACCGCGAGCGCTACCGGTTCACGCGCGTGGACGTCCTGATCGGCGCGCTCCTGACCGGCCTGAACGGTCTCTTCATCGTCGTGGTCGCCGCCGCGGTGCTGCAGCCGGCGGGGATCCTGGTCGACTCCGCGTCCGACGCCGCGCGCGCGCTCGGACCGCTCGCCGGCGCTCAGGCCGAGCTCCTCTTCGGGGTCGGGCTCTTCGGGGCTTCGCTGCTCGCGGCGACGGTGATGCCGCTCTCGACCTCCTACGCGGTCTGCGAGGCGTTCGGATGGGAATCGGGCATCAGCAAGGACTTCGGCGAGGCCCCGGCCTTCATGGGCCTGTTCACGTTCCTGCTGGTCGCGGGCGGCGCGCTCGTGCTCCTATTCCCGGCCGGCCTCCTCATCGAGCTCATCCTCGTGTCGCAGGCCGTCAACGGCCTCTTGCTCCCGGTGATCCTCGTCTTCATCCTGCGGCTCGCTGGCGACCGGCGGATCATGGGTGGCGACGCGAACGGTCCGCTCAGCACCTTCGCCGGCTGGGGCATCGCCGGGCTCGCGTCCGCGCTGTCGGTCGGCTACGTGGTCGCGACGGCGCTCGGCCTGGGCTAGGCCCCCGTGGCCGCCGGCGCGACCTCCACCCGGTTCTTCCCGGCCCGCTTCGCGGCGTAGAGCGCGCCGTCGGCGGCGCGGAAGAGAGCGTCCGCGTCACCTGCCGCGGCCGGATACGCGGCCACGCCGACGGAGACGCTGCGCTCCACGCCCGCGGCGTCCGAGGTCGCGTACGCGGCGGCGCGGATGCGCTCGGCCGTCGCGCGGGCCGATGCGACGTCGGTCTCGGGCTGCAGGATCACGAACTCGTCGCCGCCGAACCGCGCCACCAGGTCGCTGGCACGCACCTGCTGGCGGACCGTGCGGGCGAGCGCCACGAGCAGCTCATTGCCCGCCGCGTGGCCCGACCGGTCGTTGACCAGCTTCAGCGCGTCGCTGTCCACGATGATGAGCGCGACCTCGTGGCCATAGCGCTCTGCGCGCTGGATCTCGTCGCCGAGCCGCCCGGTGAAATACCGGACGTTGTACAGACCGGTCAGCGCGTCGGTGATCGCGAGCCGTTGCGCCTCCTCCAGCGCCTCGGCGCGCGCGATCGCCGCGGCCGCCTGCGCGGCGAGCACCTCGAGGAGCCGCTCGTGCTCCGCACGGAAGTAGTCGACCGCCGAGTGGACCAGAAGCAGCGTGCCGTAGCTGCGGCCCTCGCTCCGAAGCGGGATCCCGAGGAACCCGTGGACGTGCGGGACCTCTCTCGACCAGCTCGGCGAGCCGAGCTGCTGCACGTCAGCCACGCGGATCGGCCGGCCCGTCTCCAGGATCCGGCGGCTGACGCTCTGGGCGTGGTCAGGCGGGTGCAGACGGATCCGCTCCGCCGGTAGGTCGTGACTGGCGGCGAGGAAGAAGCGGTCGTCGTCGTCGAGCCGCCACACCAGGCCGCCCTCGGCCCCGGTCAGCCCGATGGCCCCGTCGAGCACGTACGAGAGCACCTCACCTAAGCGGGAGGCGTCGGAGAGCCGCCGGCTCACCTCGTGGAGCGCCGAGAGCTCGACGATCCGGCGCGACTGCTCGACGTGGGCCTTGGCCGCGGAAAGGAGGAGCGCGACCTGGCTCCCGAGCGTCTGCGCGAACCGGAACTGATCCTGGGTGTAGCTGCCCACGCCCATCTTCACCGCGCGGATCACGCCGAAGAGCCGCTCCTCCGCCATGAGCGGGACCACGATGGCGGCCTTCGAGGAGAGTGAGACCCCCGTCACCGCCAGGGGCCGGGGATCCTTCGCGACGTCGTCGATCATGAGCGCCTTGCGGTGCTGCGCGACCCACCCCACCATGCCCTCGCCGAGCGCGAGCGGAAGCTCGCGAACGCGCTGCTCGTAGTCGGGCGGGTATTGCCGGGCGTCGTACGTGAGCGTTCCCAGGGTGAGATGCTCCTCGGCCTCGTCCCATAGGTAGATGGCGGTCGAGTCGGACACCGTCACGCGCTGGAATCCTTCGACCGCGGCCCGGAGGCTCTTGTCGAGGTCCAGCGACGCCGCCGCGGTCGCGACCTCGTTCACCGCCTGCAGCTCCGCGACGTCCTTGCGACGGCGCTCGTCGGCGCGCGCGTGGATGAGCGCGAGCGCCGTCACCTGCGAGAAGGCGGTCAGGACCTCCTCGTCCCGCGGGCCGAAGGCGCCTTCGCTCGGGCTCTCCACCGCGAGGACGCCGAGCAGCTCGTCGCGCACCAGCAGCGGCACGCAGATCTCCGACATGCATTCGGGGACGACCCCGATGTAGCGGGGATCCTTGCGCACGTCACCCACGTTCACGATGGCGCGCAGCTGTGCGCAGATCCCGGTGAGGCCGCGCCCCAGCTTGGTCCGGAAGGAGCGCACCTCGGGCAGGTCCGCCCCGGTCCCGGCGCCCTCGGCCAGGCGAAGCTCGTCGGTGCCCTTGTCGTAGAGCAGCACGTAACGGGCGCCATAGCCGAAGTGGTCGCCGAGCAGGCTGACAGCCGTCGCGAGCACGACCTTCTCGTCGTGGGCGGCGAGGAGCAGGGCCTCGGTGGCCCGCATCAACAGCGGGAGCTCGCCCTCGACGCGCTGCTGCGGGGCTCGCGGGATCGTCGTCATCTGTCGGTGCGGGGATGCTAGCCCGCCGAGCGGGGCCCGGGGAGTGCTACCTGACTCAGTCGCGGGGCTGCGGGAGCACTCCGCCGGCGGCGTCCAGGTAACGGTCCGGGTTCTCCTGGAAGATGCGCTTGCAGGCTTCCTTGTCGAACACATAGGCACGCATCTCGTATCTGAGGCGGATCCCGCCTTCCCCGACCGGGGCCTTGCACACGACGCACCGCGCGGTCACTCGAGCTCGTACAGGGGCTGGTGCGCGCGGACGAGCTGGCCGTTCTCGGCGATGACGCGCTTGACGCGCCCGGCGACCGTCGAGCGCACCTCGTTGAAGAGCTTCATGGCCTCGATGAGCCCGACGACGTCGCCGACGCTCACGGCCGCGCCGACCTGCACGAACGGCGGTGCCTGCGGCGAGGCCGAGCGG
>MGON01000128.1:4617-4874 GCA_001795345.1 Chloroflexi bacterium RIFCSPLOWO2_02_FULL_71_16
GGCGGGGCGCCTCGGCGCGTGCGTGGTGCGGCCTGCCTCGGCGGGGCCGCCCTCGGCCGGGGGCGGCGGGCTCCAGGTCGCGGCCGGCCCGTCCCGCGAGACCTTCACGCGGACGCCACCTTCGCGGACCTCGAGCTCGCGGGCCTCGCCGCGGCGCAGCCGCTCGAGGAGCGCGGCGGCCAGCTCGAGAGCGGCGGCGCGAGCCTCAGACGGCCCGGTCAAGCCGCGACGCCGTCCTTCCACCGACCGAGCACCAG
>MGON01000128.1:4940-6725 GCA_001795345.1 Chloroflexi bacterium RIFCSPLOWO2_02_FULL_71_16
GTGCCCGCCGAAGCCCATCGAGTTGGACAGGGCGTGGTCGACCTGGCCCCGCCGCGCGGCGTTCGGGACGTAGTCCAGGTCGCAGTCGGGGTCGGGGACCTCCTGGTTGATGGTCGGCGGGAGCACACCGTCGCGCATCGCAAGGACGCAGAAGATCGCTTCGATCGCGCCGGCCGCGCCGAGCGTGTGTCCGGTCATCGACTTCGTGCTGGAGACCGCCATCCGGTAGGCGTGGTCGCCGAAGACCGTCTTCAGCGCCCGCGTCTCGGACCCGTCGTTCGCCGGCGTCGACGTCCCGTGCGCGTTGACGTAGCCGATCGCGCCGGGCTCCAGGCTGGCGTCCGCCAGGGCCATCCGCATCGCGCGGACGGCGCCCTCGGCGCTCTCGGGCGGGGCAGTGATGTGGTACGCGTCCGCGGTCGCGCCGTAGCCCTCGAGCTCCGCGACGATGGGCGCGCCGCGCGCCCGCGCGAACTCGAGCGACTCGAGCACCAGGCAGCCGCCGCCCTCGGCGAAGACGAAGCCGTCGCGCTCCTTATCGAATGGCCGCGAGGCCTTCTCCGGCGCGTCGTTGCGGCGCGAGAGCGCGTGCATCGAGTTGAACGCCCCGATGGCGACCTTGATGAGGCCCGCTTCGGCGCCGCCGGCGAGCATGACGTCGGCCTGACCGCGCCGGATCATGTCCCCCGCGAGGCCGATGGCGTGCGCGCTCGAGGCGCACGCGGAGACGGTGCCGAGGTTCGGTCCCTTCGCGTGGAACTTCATGGCGACCTCACCGGCGGCCATGTCCACGATCATCATCGGGATCATGAACGGCGAGACCCGCCTCGGGTCCCGAGCGTGCACGAGGATGTTGTCCACGAGGGTCCCCACGCCGCCGATGCCCGACCCGAAGGCCACGCCCACGCGCGACGCGACCTCCGCGGTGATCTCGAGCTTCGCGTCGCGGAGGGCCTGCGCCGCGGCCGCGACGGAGAACTGGGCGAACCGGTCCGTGCGGCGGACCTCCTTGCGATCCAGGTACTGGAGCGGATCGAAGTCGTCGATCTCGCCGGCGATCGTCGTATCGAGGCCGGTCGGGTCGAAGCGCGTGATCGGCCCGATGCCGCTCTTCCCCGCCTGGGCCGCGCTCCAGGTGCGCTCGACGTCCGGGCCGAGCGGGGTGACCAGCCCGAGGCCGGTGATGACGACGCGCCTGCGCTCTCCGTCCTGCATCGAGCCGAGTCTAGAGAGGGCCGGCCGCTACAGGATCGTCTGCCCGAGGGCGCTCGCGATGAGCTCCACCGCGAGCTGCGCGGTGCGGTTCTCGCGGTCGAGGATGGGGTTCACCTCGGCGACCTCGATGGAGCGCAGCTTGCCCGAAGCCGCGAGCATCTCCATCGCGAGCTGCGCCTCGCGGTAGGTCAGGCCACCGCGCACCGGCGTACCCACTCCGGGTGCCTCGTCCGGGTCGATGGCGTCCATGTCGAGCGAGAGGTGGATCCCGTCCCCCTTCGACGCGACGGCGATCGCGCGCTCCATGGCCGCGCTCATCCCGAGCCGGTCGATGTCGGCCATGGTGATCGCCGTGACGCCGGCCCTGCGGATGTTCTCGCGCTCGCCCTCATCGAGGCTGCGCGTGGCCAGGAGGGCGGTGTGGTCGCCGCGCACCGAGCCGCGCAGCTCCGTCGGGAACGGCCTTGCGGCCAGGCCCACCGCGACCGCCAGCGGCATGCCGTGAACGTTCCCGGACGAGGTCGTCTCGGGCGTGTTGATGTCGCCGTGCGCGTCCATCCAGATGACGCC
>MGON01000128.1:6765-7498 GCA_001795345.1 Chloroflexi bacterium RIFCSPLOWO2_02_FULL_71_16
ATGCCGATCGAGTGGTCGCCGCCGATCACGATCGGCAGGGCGCCGGCACGCTCGATCTCGGAGATCGAGGCAGCGAGCTCACTCACTACGCGCACGATCTCCGCGGCGTGATGGGCGGGTGGACGCGGGGGCGTCCGCGGATCGGTGATCGGCGCCGAGAGGTCCTGCGCGAGCGGCCGCTCGCGGATCTCTTTGGCCGTGAACGGGGCCGCTCGGTCAGCGACCGCGATGTTCCCGCGGTCCTTGACCTCGAAGCCGAGCTGCTCCAGCCGCTGGTGCAGTCCGGCGTAGCGGATGGCCGACGGACCCATGTCCACGCCGCGCCGGTTCCCGCCGAGGTCCATCGGGACCCCGACGATCTCGACCGTGCGGCTCACTTCGGGCGGGGCTGGAAGACCGCGAGGATCGTGCCCTCCGCGGCCACCTGGTCGCCGACCAGGGCGCGGACCTTCACGCGAGCGAAGCTGCGGCGGAACTTCTCCATGACCGCCTCAAACCGTCCGAGGTCGCCGGGACGCACGATGCGCTTGAAGCGCATCTCCTCGATCCCGGCGAACAGGCCGAGGCCCTCGCGCTGGTCCGGCATGGACATCGCCATCACTGTCGCGGCCTGGGCGCAGGACTCGACGAGGATCACGCCGGGCACGATGGGCTCGCCCGGGAAGTGCCCCCGGAGGTACCACTCCTCGCCGGTGAACTCGTGCTCGGCGACGGCGCGCACGCCCGGCTCGAG
>MGON01000128.1:7516-10812 GCA_001795345.1 Chloroflexi bacterium RIFCSPLOWO2_02_FULL_71_16
GCCCCCACGAGCGGAGCTTGCGAAGCGAGTAGGGATCGCGAGGGAGGGCTTCGCCCGACCGAGCCGTCCCGGTGGGCCCCCACGAGCGGAGCTTGCGAAGCGAGCAGGGATCAAGAGACGAGCGCCTCGACGCCGAGCGTGTCGATGAGGTGCGTCGTGACCCGGCCCTCGCGGAAGAGCTCGCTCGCGAGGATCTTCTTGTGAGCGCCGATGTTCGTGGTCACGCCGACGATGGTGAACTCGTCGAGCGCTCGCTGCATCCGGGCGACGGACTCGGTCCGGTCGCGCCCCCAGGCGATGACCTTCGCGAGCAGCGAGTCGTAGTAGGGCGGCACCTCGTAGCCCTGGAAGCAGTGCGAGTCCACGCGGATCCCCGGCCCCGACGGCGCGAGATACGTGTCGAGCAGGCCGGCCGAGGGCGCGAAGTCCGCCGCCGGATCCTCGGCGTTGATGCGGCACTCGATGGCGTGCCCGTTCACCCAGATCTGCTCCTCGGAGAACGAGAGCCGCTCGCCCGACGCGAGGGCGATCTGCTCCTTCACGATGTCCACGCCGGTCACCATCTCCGTCACGGTGTGCTCTACCTGGATGCGCGCGTTCACCTCGATGAAGTAGAGCCGGTCGTCGCGGTCGACCAGGAACTCGAACGTCCCCACGTTGCGGTAGCCGCTGCGCAGAGCCGCGTCGACGGCGAGCCGCGCGATCTTGTGCTGGAGCTCGAGGCCGATCGACGCGGAGGGTGCCTCCTCGATCATCTTCTGGTTCCGGCGCTGGATCGAGCACTCGCGCTCGCCGAGGCAGATCGCGCCACCGTGCTCGTCCGCGAGGACCTGCGCCTCGATGTGCCGCACGCCTTCGAGGTTCTGCTCGAGGTACACGCCCTCGTCCCCGAACGACGCCTTGGCCTCGGCGCGCGCCTGGTCCCACAGGCGCTGGAGGTCCTTCTGCGACTCGGCCTTGCGCATGCCGCGCCCGCCGCCGCCGGAGCGTGCCTTGAGCATCACCGGGTAGCCGATGGCCTCGGCGATGCGCAGCGCCTCCGAAAGCGTTCGCACGGGCCCCTCGGACCCGGGCACGATGGGCAGGCCGAACTGCCGCATGAGCGTTCGCGTCGCGGACTTGTCGTGGAAGCGCGAGAGCACCTCCGGCGGCGGGCCGATGAACACGAGGCCGTGCTCGCGGCAGACCTCCGAGAAGTCGGCGTTCTCGGACAGGAAGCCGTAGCCGGGATGGATGGCCTGCGCGCCGGAGATGAGCGCGGCGGAGATGATCGCCGGGATGTTCAGGTAGCTGTCGCGCGCGCTCGCGGGACCGACGCAGATCGCCTCGTCGGCGACGTGCACCGGCAGGCTGTGCGCATCCGCCTCGCTGTACACGAGCACCGTCTGGATGCCGAGCTCGCGGCAGGCACGGATGACGCGGAGCGCGATCTCGCCACGATTGGCGATGAGGACCTTGTCGAAGGACAAGTGGAAGCCCCCAGGAGGCGCTTTATGGGTCCCTGCGAACACTAGCCGCCCCTACGAGGGCCAAGACTACCTTCCGCGAAGTGAAAGGGCTTCTTCGACCCCGGCGGGGTTGCCGACGCTCGCCGTCTGTGGCGCCGGGAGGATGCGCTTCGCGAGGCCGGTCAGGACGTTCCCGGCGCCGAACTCGATGAACAGCTCGGCCCCCTCGGCGGCGGCCACTCGCACCGAGTCCACCCAGCGCACCGGTGACCAGACCTGGCGCTCGAGGAGCTCCGGGAAGTCGCGCGCGTGTTCGTGCACCTCGGCGTCGACGTTGGCGATGACCCGGTAGCGGAGGGCGCTCCACGGTGCCGCGTCGAGCGCGCGCCGAAGCTCCGTGGCGATGTCGCGCATGAGCGGCGAGTGGAACGCCCCCGAGACGCGAAGCGGCACGACGCGCTTCGCGCCGGCCGCCTTGAGGGGACCCGTCGCGGCCTCGATCGCGCCCTGGGGCCCGGACACCACCACCTGACCCGGTGCGTTGTCGTTCGCCACGACGAGCGCCGTACCGGCGATCACGCGCGTTATCGCGTCGGCGTCGAGGCCCAGGACCGCGGCCATCCCGCCGGCCGCGACGCTCTGCATGAGCTCTCCGCGACGGCGCACGAGCCGGACGGCATCCCCGAGCTCGAGGGCGCCCGCGGCGACGAGCGCGGAGTACTCGCCGACCGAGTGCCCCAGGCAGATCACGTCGCCGGCCTCACGGCCCGACGCGCCCATGAGGCCCTCGTCGAGCGCGGCGCGAAGAGCGGCGACCGACGTAGTGACGATCGCGGGCTGGGCGTTCACCGTGAGGTCGAGCAGGCCGTCCGGGCCGTCCCAGCAGAGCGCGCGGACGTCGATCCCGAGCGCGTCGCTCGCCTCGTCGAACGCACGTGCCGCCGGCCGGTAGCGCTCCGCGAGCGCCTTCCCCATGCCGACCTGCTGTGACCCTTGGCCGGGGAAGACCCAGGCGGCGTTCGGCACGGGGCGGCAGCGTATCGCGGGCGACAGACGTGCGGCTCTCATACGCTCCCGCGATCGCCGCCATCTCCACGGCCGAGCCGCGCGCGGCGGCCGCGCTCGCGCTCCGCGAGGGCTGGCCGCTCCTCTTCACGCCCTTCGTCACGGGGATCCCGTTCGGCATCCTCGCCCTCGAAGCCGGGCTCGATCCGGCTCAGGCGATGGGTATGAGCGTGATCGTCTTCGCGGGCTCCGCCCAGTTCGCGTCCCTGGAGCTGTTCCGAGCAGGCGCGGGTCCAGTTGTCGTCATCGCGACCACGCTCCTGATCAACCTGCGCCACCTGCTGATGGCGGCGTCGCTTCGGCCGCCCTTCGGCGATCGACCGCTGCCGCAGCGCCTCGGCCTCGCGTACCTCCTCGTGGACGAGTCCTTCGCGATGGCGTCGGGCTGGTACCGCCGCGGCGGCCGGGGCCTCGCCTACTACGTCACGTTCGGCGCGTCGATGTGGGCCCTCTGGAACCTCGGGACCATCGTCGGCGTGCTGGCGGGGCCGGCCGTGCCGGATCCGCGCGTGGTCGGGCTGGACTTCGCCATCACCGCGACCTTCGTCGCGATCGTGGTGCTGGGGATCAGGACGCGCCGGGACGTCGTCATCGCGCTCGTGGCGGCGCTCGCCGCGGGGATCCTGCGCGGGCTCGGGCTCGCGGTCGTCGCGGTCATCGTGGCCGGGGCGCTCGCGCCGCTGGCGGCGCGGATCCTGCCGATCGGCAGCGCCGAGGACGGGGCATGACCGTCTGGCTCGCCATCGTCGGGTCCGGGATCGCGACGTACCTCACCCGGTCGCT
>MGON01000128.1:10819-14429 GCA_001795345.1 Chloroflexi bacterium RIFCSPLOWO2_02_FULL_71_16
GTCGTCGCGTTCCACCCAAGCGACCGCGTCCGGCGCTACCTCGACGACCTCCCGATCAGCGTCATCGCCGCGCTCGCCGGGGCGGGCGTCCTCGCGCCCGAGCAGCGGCTCGCGCTCGGACCCGAGCTGGTCGCGGCGGCCGCGGTCATCGCGGTCGCGAGATGGCGGCGCAACATGCTCCTCGGTGTCCTCTCGGGGATCGCGGTCGTCGCCGTGCTGCGCGTGTTCCTCTGAGCGCGCCTAGGATCCCCACGTGCAGAACGCGATCGACGTGAGCGTGGAGCGGGACGAGGAAGGTGCGCTCGCGACGGTCAAGGTCGCCGTCGGCTCCGAGACCACCGAGCACCGCGTCCGGGTGACCGACGAGGACCTCGAGCGCTACGGCTCGAGCGACGCCAGAGACCTGGTGCGGCGATCGTTCGAGTTCCTCCTGGAGCGCGAGCCGGCCTCGTCGATCCTGCCGGAGTTCGGGATCAGCGAGATCGAGCGCTACTTCCCCGAGTACCCGAGCGTCATCAAGACCGCCTAGCACGAGCCGCATCACCAGGGACGAGGGGTCGCATGCGGTCCTCGATCTCCCAGGCGTGGTCGAGGCGCGTATCTCGGGCCGCTCTCCAGCAGCACCTGCACGGCCGAGGACTCGTCCTTCCCGCTTCGGCACCAGCCCGGCCACTCGATCGCCCCAGCGAACGTGCGCTTCTCGCCGCGCTCGAGGTAGATGGGGATCGCTCCCGACAGCGCCAAGGCCGTCTAGCGAAGGGCGATCGCGAAGAGCGGCTGCCCGTACTCCACCGGCGCGCCGGCCGCGACGAGGATCTCCTCGATCTTGCCATCGGCGGGCGCGGTGATGTCGGCCATGTGACCCAGCGACTGGATCGCTCCGAGGACGGTCCCCCGCTCCACCGCGTCGCCGGCCTGCCACTCGCGCGTCGCCGAGAAGATGCCCACGGTCGTCGCGCGCACGCGCTGCACCGGCTCGGGCTCCGCGACCGCCTCGCGCTCCACCTTCGCTCCGGGGACGGCCGCCTCGGCGGGCGGCGCGGTCTGGCGCGTGACCTTCAGGGCGAAGGCGTCGGTCTCGACCTCGATGGTGGAGGCGACCGAGCGCTCGAGGAGCCGGGTGAGCTCGTCGAGCAGCGCGAGGACGTCGTCGCGCTCGCTCACCGTCCGAGCACCCGCTTCCACCAAGTGCGGCGGGGTGCGGCGGGCGCCGTCTCGGGCTCGACGAAGACGCCGATGCGGCGGAAGCGCTCGTACCTTCCCGCGAGCAGCTCGGTCACCGGGACCGGGCTGAGCCGGTCGAGCTGGGCGACGACCGCGGCCTTCACGCTGCGGGCGGTCGCGTCGTGGTCGTTCTGCGCGCCGCCGCGCGGCTCCGGGACCAGCCCATCGACGATGCCGAGGGCCAGGAGGTCGGGGCCGGCGAGCTTAAGCGCCTTCGCGGCGCGCTCGGCCTCGGTCCCGCTCCGCCAAAGGATCGCGGCGCACCCCTCCGGCGAGATGACCGAGTAGATCGCGTTCTCGAGCGCGAGCACGACGTCGGCGACGCCGAGCGCGAGGGCGCCGCCCGATCCGCCCTCCCCCAGCACCACGGCGACCACCGGCGTGCGCAGCCGGGTGAGCGTCTCGATGCTCTTGGCGATGGCCTCGGCCTGGCCGCGCTCCTCGGCCTCGGGGCCCGGATACGCGCCGGGGGTGTCGATGAGCGTCACCAGCGGCAGGTGGAAGCGCTCGGCCAGCCGGTAGAGGCGGATGGCCTTCCGGTAGCCCTCGGGATGCGGCATCCCGAAGTTGCGCTGGATGTTCTCCTCGGTCGATCCGCCCTTCTGCTGGCCGACGACGACGACCGGATGCCCGTCCAGATGCGCGATCCCTCCGACGACGGCAGGGTCGTCGCGGAACGAGCGGTCCCCGTGCAGCTCCTGGAACCGGTCGAAGACCCGCTCGATGAGGTCGAGCGCGTGCGGGCGCTTGAGGTCGCGCGCGAGCTTGACCGCATCCCACGCCGAGACGCGGCCGGAGATCCCCGACACGTCGACGATGAGCAGGCCGTCCGCGGGCAGGTCGCCGTTGTCCTCCGCGGCACGGCGAAGCCCAAGGGCGGTCGCCCCGCTCCGGATCGTGCCGATGGGGTCTCTCACAGGCTCCAGCGCACCTCGCCGGCCGTCGGGCGCAGCGCGCTCACGAAGAAGGCGATGCGGTCGCGCAGCTGCGAGCGCGGCACGACCTGGTCGACGAAGCCGTGGTCCCGGACGAACTCGGCGCGCTGGAATCCGGCGGGAAGGCGCTCTCCGATCGTCTGATCCGTCACGCGCGCTCCGGAGAACCCGATCAGCGCCTTCGGCTCGGCGAGGACGAGGTCGCCGAGAGAGCCGTAGGAAGCGAGGACGCCGCCCGTGGTCGGGTCGGTGAGGACGCTCACGTACGGGATCCCCGCGTCGCCGAGGCGCGCGGTGGCCGCGACGACCTTCGCCATCTGCATGAGCGCCAGCGTGCCCTCCTGCATTCGCGCGCCGCCGGAGGCGCTGACGATCACGAGAGGGTTCCGCTCGGCGAGCGCGCGCTCCGCCGCGCGTACGAGCTTCTCGCCGACGACGCTGCCCATGGAGCCGCCGATGAACTCGAAGTCCATGACGCCGAGCTCGACCGGGGTCCCGCCGATGCGCGCGGAGCCCGTGATCACGGCCTCCTGCTCGCCGCTCTTCGCCCGCGCCGCCTCGATGCGCTGCGGGTAGCCCTTCGTGTCGGTGAAGCCGAGCGGGTCGCCGGGGGCAAGGAGCGGGTCGCGCTCTTCGAACGACCCCTTGTCGACGAGCATCTCGATGCGCTCGCGCGCGCCGATCTTGAAGTGGTGCTCGCACTTCGGGCAGACGTTCATGTTCCGCGCGAGCTGCTTGTTGAACAGCATCTCGCCGCAGTCGGGGCACTGCGTCCAGAGATGGGAGGGCAGCTCCTTGCGGCGCCCGAAGGGCATGCGCAGCCTCATGCGGTCGGCGTCTCCGGATACCAGCAGAGGCCGATGACGCCTGGGCCCGTACGCGCGCCTATGACCGGCCCGGCCTCGGAGAGGAAGTACTCCACGCAGTGGTAGCGCTCCTGGACCCACTCGCCGAGGAGCCGCGCGCGGTCGGGGTCGTTCGTATGCAGCACGCACGCGTGGATGCGCGCGCCTTCGGGCGTCCGCTGCGTGATGAGTTCCTTCAGGCGGGCCACCGCCTTGTCGCGCGTGCGCACCTTGCCGATCGGATGCACCGCGCCGTTCGCTACGTCCAGGAGCGGCTTCACCGCGAGCAGCGTCCCGAAGAGGGCCGCTCCACCCGAGACGCGCCCCGAACGGCGCAGGTACTCGAGGCCGTCCGCGGCCGCCAAGAGGTGGACCGCTCCGGCCATGCGGCGCGCGAGCGCGACCGCCTCGTCGAACGAGCCGCCGCGGTCGCGCAGCCGTGAGCACGCTGTCGCGATGAGCGAGATCCCGCCGGCGAGGGACCGCGTGTCCACCACCTCGATCCTGGCTTCGCCCTGGCGCTGCTCCGCGGTCGTCGCGGCTACGGAGTACGTCGCGGAGAGCTCGGTCGCGATGGTGAGGACGAGGATCTCGCGCGCGCCCTCC
>MGON01000128.1:14453-16076 GCA_001795345.1 Chloroflexi bacterium RIFCSPLOWO2_02_FULL_71_16
AGGCACTCCTCGATGTTCGGTGCGCTCGTCTCGGGCTTCACGTCCTTCGGCCGGATGCGCTCGTAGAACTGGTCGGTCGTCATGTGCGTCGGCTTGCCCGCGTCGGCGGGGCTCGTCGCGGCCACGAAGGCCTGGTCGTTCAGGATCACCTTCAGTGGCAGCCACCGGACGTCGTGCGCGCGCACGAGGTCGTCCGGTAGCGCGGCCGTGCCGTCGATCACGATCGCGAAGCGGCTTCCCATCAGATCAGCGACACCTCTCCCGCAAGGATGCGACGGTCGCCCGAGGCGGTCTCGAGCACGAGCGCGCCGTCCTCGGCGACCTCGCGCGCGAGCCCTCGGACCGATCCGGCCGCTCCGCGCACCTCGACCTCGCGGCCGAGCACGCTCGATCGCGATCGCCATTCATCGAGCGCCGTGCGACGCTCGTCCGGCGAGGCCGCGAGCAGATCCAGCTGCGCCGTGATGCGCGCCAGGAGCGCGAGCCGGTCCACCTCGTGGCCTTCGATGCGGCACGAGGTGGCCATCGCCGCCAGCTCGCCGAGGTCGGCGGCGCTCTGGCCCGCGTTCACGCCGATCCCGAGCACGAGCGCGCCGCCGTCGGAGGCCGTGACCGCGTCCCCGAGCGTGCCCGCCAGCTTCTTGCCCGCGAGCTGGACGTCGTTGGGCCACTTGAGGCGCGCGCCCGGGACGCCGAGCGCGTCGAGAGCCCGCGCCACCGCGACGCCGGCCAGGAGCGCGAAGAGCGCGGGGTCGGACGGCAGCGGCCTGAAGACCCACGATGCGAGCAGGCTCGTCCCGGGAGGAGCGCTCCAGGTCCGACCCTGCCGGCCCCGCCCCGCGGTCTGCTCGTCGGCGACCACGACCATGGGACCGCACCCAGCATCCACGAGCTCGCGCGCCCGATCCTGCGTCGACGTGATGCGGGCGTGGTGCTCGATCTCCCGGCCGATCGCCCGGCCGACGGCGCCCCGGACCCCGCGGTCCGCAAGCAGCCCAAGGCGGTCCATGAGCCGCTCATGGTGCGCCTTCACGACCGGCGTATCTGCACGCCCGCAGCCCGCACCCGGAGGACGCGGCCGCGTCCCCCGGAGCCATCGACCTCGGCGGCCTCCTCCATCGCGCCGACGACCCGGGCCGCGAGCCTTGCCGGAGCCACCGCGAGCACGGCGGGACCCGCGCCCGAGAGCGCGGCGCCGAATGCGCCGGCGGCCCGGGCGGCCTCCAGGACCTGCCCGAGACCCGGCACGAGACGAGCGCGGACGGGCTGGTGCAGGCGGTCCTCCATCGCCATGGACAGGAGCGCGCCGTCGGCGCGCAGCACCGCGGCGACGAGCATCGCCGCGTGCGAGAGGTTGAAGACCGCGTCGGCGCGGCTGACGCTCGCGGGCAGCGCGGCGCGCGCCTCCTTCGTCGAGAGCCTGCGGTTCGGAACGAGGAGGCATACGCGCCAGGCGCTCGGGAAGGCGAACCGGGTGGCGATGGGGCCGTCGGGCGTCGGCAGCGCGACGGTCATGCCGCCGTAGAGCGCGGCCGCGACGTTGTCCGGATGACCCTCGACCTCCGCGGCGATCCGGAGGAGCGTGCTGCGGTCGAGCGCCGCGCCGAGGAGCGCGTTCGCGGC
>MGON01000128.1:16174-19566 GCA_001795345.1 Chloroflexi bacterium RIFCSPLOWO2_02_FULL_71_16
TGGCGGCCCTGGCCACGGCCCGGGCCGCGATGACGAAGAGATCGCCGTCCGGGTCGGCGGGCTGGTCGCCGCCGTCCTTCTCGCGGCTCACCGCCCAGCTGCGCGCGGGCCGCACCTCGAAGTCGGCGAGGAGCGGAAGCGCGATCGCGAACGAGTCGAACCCCGGACCGAGGTTCGCGCTCGACGCGGGAGCGCGCACGCGAAGCTCGCTCAAGCGCCGCCCCGGATCGCGCGCCGCACGGCATCGAGCTCCGCGTCGACCTCGATAGGTGGCGAGGCCGACCGGGTCGCGGTGTCGGGGTCCTTGAGACCGCTGCCGGTGAGGACGCACACCGCGCGCTCGATGCCCGCGAGGCCGCCGTCCTTCGCGCGCCGGCGCAGGCCGGCGACCGCCGCCGCGCTCGCGGGCTCGCAGAAGACGCCCTCGCATCGTGCGAGATAGCCGTAGGCGTCCAGGATCTCGTCGTCCGTGACCGCTTCGATGGCGCCGCCCGATGCGTCCCGGGCAGCGACCGCGGCCGCCCACGACGCGGGATTGCCGATCCGGATGGCGGTCGCGACGGTGCGCGGCTCGGGCACCGGCTCGCCTCGGACGATGGGCGCGGCGCCCTCCGCCTGGAAGCCGTAGAGGCGCGGGCGCCGCCCGGCCAGACCCCACGAAGCGGCCTCCACGAACCCGCGCCAGTACGCGGTGATGTTCCCGGCGTTGCCGACGGGGATGAACAGCGCGTCCGGCGCGTCGCCGAGGTCTTCGCAGACCTCGAACGCGGCCGTCTTCTGACCTTCGATGCGGTACGGGTTCACGCTGTTCACGAGCGTGCCCTCGCCCTCGTCCGCGAGGCGCCGCGCCAGCGCCAGAGCGTCGTCGAAGCTGCCGCGCACGGCGACGACGCGGGCGCCGAACACCATGGCCTGGATGAGCTTGCCGAGCGCGACGTTGCCGGCCGGCAGGATCACGGCGCAGCGCACACCGGCCCGGGCGGCGTAGGCCGCCGCGCTGGCGGCGGTGTTGCCGGTGGAAGCGCAGAGCACCGAGCTCGCGCCCTCCTCCAGCGCCTTGGCGACGGCGACGACCATGCCGCGGTCCTTGAAGGAGCCGGTGGGGTTCATGCCCTCGACCTTCAGCCACACCTCGCGGACCCCGGTCTCGGCCTCGAGCCGCGGCGACCGCACGAGCGGGGTGGAGCCCTCGCCGAGCGTGAGGCGCGGAGTGCGCGCGGTGACGGGCAGCCGCGCGGCGTAGCGGTCGATGAGCGAGACCCGCGCGAGCACGGTGGAATGCTAGTCGCGCCGTAGTATCGGCCCCCGTGAAGCTCAGCCACCGCGAACGGCAGCTGCTCGCGCTGCTCGTCGTGCTCCTCATCATCTTCATCGGGCTCGAGGTGTTCGCGCGCCTGTACGAGGCCTTCATTCGTGTCGCGGACGTCTTCATCATCTTCGGCGCCGCGTGGGCGTTCGCCTACCTGCTCTCCCCACTCGTCAACGCGACCGAGAGGCGTACCCCGCTTAACCGCGTCGGTGCGGTCTTCGTCGTCTACGCCGCGATCGCGGTCGTCTTCGGGGGCATCCTGGCGATCGCCGTGCCGGGCCTCGCGGGTCAGCTCGACTCGCTGCGGAGCCGCGCCCCGGAGCTGGCAGCGAACACCGCCGACGCGGCGAAGGGCCTCCAGGAGCAGCTCGACCGCGCGGGCGTCCCGGTGAACGTCGGCGAGCTGGTCGCGGGCCTGCCGCAGCGTGTCGGCGACGCCGCGGGGAACGTCGCCGCGGACGCGCTCGGCTTCGTCACGGCGACCGCGGCGATCCTCTTCAACCTGACCCTCGTCCTGATCATCGCATTCCTCATGCTGCTCGACGGAGGTTCGCTTTGGCTGCGGTTCACGGCCGCGCTCCCCGTGGAGCTGCGTAGTGAGGCCGAGCTGTTCCGGCAGAGCGCCGACAAGTCGTTCGGCGGCTTCGTGCGTGGCTCTCTGCTGCTCGGCCTCTTCTACGGCATCGCGACGCTGGTCTACCTCGTACCGCTCGCGGTGCCCTTCGCGGGCGTGCTTGCGCTCGTCGCGGGGCTGGCGGTCATCATCCCGTTCTTCGGGCCGATCATCGCCTTCGTCCCGGTCATGGCGATCACGATCCTCGGCGCGCCGGACCGGCTGCTGTTGGTGCTGGTGATCACCCTTGTCCTCCAGCAGCTCACGCTGAACGTCATCGGCCCGCGCATCCTGGGCGCGGCGGTGGGCATCCATCCGCTCTTCGTGTTCCTGGCACTCTTGCTCGGCCAACGCATCGCCGGCTTCTGGGGCATCCTCCTCGCGATGCCCATCGCCGGGATCCTCGCGACGTTCGCGCGCTACGGCTACGAGCTTGCCGCGGGGCGGCGCGCGCGCACCGACGCCGGGCATCTCATCGAGGACCGGGACGCGGACGCCCTCGAGGGCGCGAAGCGCGAGGAACAGACGGAAGAGGCCGCGGAGGAGGAACGTACCGCGAGCGAGCTGCGCAAGGCGAGGGCCCCGGCCGCGGAGTGACGCGCACGATCCTCGTGACCAACGACGACGGCATCGAGGCCGACGCGCTCGACCCGCTGGCCGCGGCGCTGTCGGCGGTCGGCGAGGTGCACATCATCGTGCCGGAGACGAACTGGAGCGGCGCGAGCCACTCCATCACTCTCTTCCGCCCGCTGCGATGCCGTCCGACGAAGCTCGCGAGCGGGCGGGCCGCGTTCATGACCGACGGCAGCCCGACGGACTGCGTGCGCCTCGCGGTGCTCGGATTCCTGCGGCAGAAGCCGGACCTCATCGTGAGCGGCATCAACCGCGGCGCGAACCTGGGCGACGACATCACGTACTCCGGTACGGTGGCCGCCGCGATGGAGGGCCTGCTCTCGAACATCCCTTCGATCGCCATCTCCATCGGCGGGTTCGGCGCGGACCTCGACTACGGGCCGGCGGCGTCGTTCGCGGCGCTGCTGGCGCGGAACATCTTCGAGCGCGGGTTCATGTCGGACGCGCTCCTCAACGTGAACGTCCCCGCGCTACCGCCTGACCAGATCCTCGGCGTTGAAGTGACGCGCCTCGGGAAGCGGAGCTACCGCGACCAGCTCGTCGAGCGGCTCGACCCCTACGGCAACCCGTACTACTGGGTCGGCGGCCCCGCCGTGGACGAGGAGGCCGAGGCGGGCACGGACGTCGCCGCGCTCAGCGCCGGCAGGATCAGCGTCACGCCGATCGCGCTCGACTTGACGAGCCACGAGCTGATCGAGGACCTGGGCGCCTGGGACTGGAGCTGGAGCGGGGCCTCCTCTTCGCGCTCGTCCAGCTCGCTTCGCGACGCTGGCCTACGCCGCCTCGCTCCGCTCGATCACTAGGGGACTCGCTCGGACCGGCAAAGCCGGATCCTCG
>MGON01000128.1:19734-20260 GCA_001795345.1 Chloroflexi bacterium RIFCSPLOWO2_02_FULL_71_16
GGGCGTGGGCAGGAAGTCGCCCGACGGGTAGACGAAGTGGCGGACCTCCTTGCCCGTCCATTCCTGGAGGATGCGCCGCGAGGTGCAGAGCTGGTAGAGCTGCTCCTCGTATGACAGCCGGTTCACGCTGACGTGATCGACGGCGTGTGACTGCACGTCCATCCCCGCGTCCGCGAGCGCCCGCACCATCGCCCGCGTCAGGTAGCCCGGCCGGTCCACCAGGTTCGCCGTGACCGCGAACGTCCCGACCATGCCGTACTTCTGGAGCAGCGGCAGTGCGTGCTCGAAGTGGCCGACATAGCCGTCGTCGAACGTGAGCAGGACGGGCTTCGCCGGGAGCGGCTTCCCGGTGTCCAGCGACCACCAGAGATCGACCGACGTGATCGTGTTGTAGCCCTCGGCCTTCAGATACCGGAGCTGGTCCTCGAACTCCGCGGGGCTCACGGTCAGGTCGACACGGAACCTGTCGGCGTCGGCGGGAAGCGCGCCGACGTAGTGGTACATCAGCGTGGGGACGCGGATCGAC
>MGON01000128.1:20288-21925 GCA_001795345.1 Chloroflexi bacterium RIFCSPLOWO2_02_FULL_71_16
GTGCCCTCGATGAGGGGGCGCAGGGCGACCCGGTAGATCCCAGGCACCTCGGGGGCGCGCACCGTGAAGCGGAAGTAGGCGATCTGCCCGGGACCGACATACGGGACCGGCTGCGCCGCGAGCCGGTTCGGGGCCGGCCAGCCGGTGGCGACGCCGCCGAGGGCGCTGGCCTGGTCCTGCCCGGGCTCGGGCCCCGACGTGCCGAGGAACGCGGCCTGACCGGCGTTGCCCGAATACCACCCCAGCGAGCCCGTGTTCATGAATGCGACGACCGCGGTCGCCGAGCTGCCGGGGCAGATGATCGGATAGCCGCTCTGCCCGTACCACGCGGCGTGGTAGCCGGGGATGCCCTGCGGGATCGCGGCAGCCGGCGGCGGGAGCGCCGGACCGGTGAGATCGGTGCACATCTCCGTCTGCGTGCTGGTGGAGCGTGCCACCGAGAGCTCGGCGGCACGCACGGGATCGCCGCCGACCGCACCCAGGACCATGGCGCCTGCGCAGAGCAGCGAGAACAGCAAAGACGGAGCTCCTCGACGGCCGGAATACGGACGCTGGTGGGTGAACGTCGCCATCGAGGTGACGTGATCCTAAGCGACGTAGCGAGCGCTCTACTAGCGGGTGCGGAGCGGAAGGACGAAGGGCACGCCGTCGCGCAGTCCGACGTCGAGGCCCGCGCCGAACACCCGGGCGACGGTGCCCGCGTCGAGCACGTCGGCCGGCCGTCCGTCCGCGACGATGGTGCCCGCGGCGAGTACGACGATCCGGTCGCACATCGTTGCCGCGAGGTTGAGGTCGTGGAGCACCGCGATGGCGAGGATGCCGAGCTCACTGGCGAGGTCGCCGATGAGCGAGAGCAGCGCACGCTGATGCGCGGGATCGAGGTGGACGGTGGGCTCGTCGAGCAGGAGGACGTCCGGTTCCTGTGCCAGAGCCATCGCGACGACCACGCGCTGCCGCTCACCGCCGGATAGCTCGGAGAATCGCCGGTCGGCGACGCTGAGGGAGTCGGTCCGCGACATCGCCCGCACGACGGCCGCGCGATCCGCGCTTGACGGGCGACCGAATGCTCCCACGTACGGGGTCCTGCCCAGCGTGGCGACCTCCCGGGCGGTGAAGGCGAAGGGCGTGGTGAAGAGCTGGGGAACGACCGCGATGCGCCGCGCACGGTCACGTGGGCGGAAAGCCGTGACCGGAACGCCGTCGAGGAGCACCTGCCCCCTTGCCGGGCGGAGCGTGCCCGCGAGGGCGCGGAGCAAGGTCGTCTTGCCGGCGCCGTTCGGCCCGATCAGCGCGACACGCTCACCGCTTCGGACGGATAGGTCGACGCCGTCGAGCACGTCGTGGCCCGGATAGCCCGCGTGGAGAGAGCGCGCCTCGACGACCGTCACAGGCGGTACGCGGCCCGATGCCGCCAGAGCAGGGCGAAGAAGAAGGGGCCCCCGACGAGGCCGCTGATCACGCCCATCGGAAGCTCCGACGGCGCCAGCACGACGCGCGCGACGAGGTCCGCCATCACGACGAACACCGCTCCGGCGAGGGCTGCGGCCGGCACGAGCCTCGCGTGCGCGGGGCCCACGACGAGCCGCGTGGCGTGCGGCGCGACCAGGCCCACGAACGCGACGAGCCCGGCGATCGAG
>MGON01000128.1:21949-25737 GCA_001795345.1 Chloroflexi bacterium RIFCSPLOWO2_02_FULL_71_16
CTCGACGTCCACTCCGAGCTGAGCCGCCGCCTCCTCGCCCAGCGAGAGCGCGTCGAGCCGCCAGGCGATCGCGACCGCCACCCCGAGGGCGACGGCCACGAGCGCCGCGGAAACGGCGAGCTGACCCCACGTCACGATGGAGATCCCGCCCATGAGCCAGCCCAGCACGGTGGCCAGGCGCAGCTGCAGGCGGTCGCTCATGACCAGGAAGAAGGTGACGATGGCGCCCGCGAACGAAGAGAAGACGACCCCGGCGAGGAGGAGCGTGACGACGGACGTCTCCGGCCCGACGCGCGCGAGCTGCCAGACGATGACGATGGCAAGGATCGCTCCGACGAAGGCGAGACCTGGCACGACGAAGAACCCCGCGGCGCCCGCGACCAGCAGTCCGATGACCGCGCCGATGCTGGCTCCGGCGGAGGTGCCGAGGACATATGGGTCCGCAAGCGGGTTCCGGAGGAGGCCCTGAAGGAGCGCGCCGGCGGCGGCGAGCGCGGCGCCCACGAGCGCGGCGCCGAGGACGCGGGGCAGCCGCAGGGAGAGGATGATCGCCGTCTCGGCCGGATCGCCGCTGCCGAGCAGCGTGGCGAGCACGCGGTCGGGCGGGATGGCGACGGCACCGACGCCCACGGCCAGCACGATCGCGACGAGAAGAGCGAGGGCGAGCGCGGCGAGGACCGGTCCGTACGGCGGCCTGCGCACGAGCTCGCCCCTACTACGGCCCGGCGAAGCCGGGCGGAGCAGGACGGTCGAACATCGCGGAGCGATGGACGACCACCTACGGGGTCTCGCGGATGATGCGCAGGTACGTCTCCGCGGCCTCGACGACCCGGGGACCCGGCCGGTGCATGAGGTTCGGGTCGGCCGGAACGATGCGGTTCGTCCTCACCGCGGTGATCGCTGACCAGCCAGGACGGGCCAGGACCTGCTCGACGGTCACGCCGTAGCCCGCGTCACCCAGCACGATGACCTCGGGATCCGCGCTGATGACCTCTTCCGTCGAGAGCTGCGGGAACGGTGATGCGGCGCGCGCCGCGACGTTGATGCCGCCGGCCACCTCGATGAGCTCGTGGATAAAGGATCCCGGACCGGCGGTGAAGAGCTTCGTGGGATCGCTCGCGTCGACCTCGTGGAAGACGCGCTTCTTCGCCACTCCCGCGGCCTTCGCGCGGACGGCGGCGATGCCCTCGTCGATGGAACGAGCGAGCGTGGCGCCATCCGCGCCGATCGCCGTGCCGAGGACCACCGCGGTCCGGGCGGCGTCGGACAGGCTCCGCGGGTCGATCACCAGGACCGGGATGTTCTGAGCGGCGATCCGCTCGAGCGACCCGTCGGAGATCCGCAGGCTGAGGACGAGGTCGCTGCGGAGCGCGACGATCTTCTCGACGTTCGGCTTGACCCCGCCGATCTTCTCCTTCGCCTTCGCTTCGGCCGGCACATCGGAGAAGTCGTCGACCGCGACGACGCGGTCGCCCGCCCCGAGGGCGAAGAGGAACTCGGTGAGCGACGGCCCGATGGCGACGATGCGCTCGGGCCGCTTCGGGATCGTGACGGACGTGCCCTGGAAGTCGGTGACGGTGACGGGGAACGCGGCGGTAGGCGTGGCCGTCAACGCGGTGCTGGACGTCGTCTGAGGCTGCGTCGCTGGAGGTAGTGGGCCACTGCCGCACGAGGACGCGAAAGCGACGACGAGTAGGACTAGAAGGCGGCCGAGGAAGGATCGACGCGAGAACCTGTTGTCCACCTGACCTGACCCCTTTCACGCGAAGGTGTCTTGGCCGCGAGCGGGACGTCAGGCGACCCGAGTTCGGAGTCAGTGCTCCATCACGGTGGCGCGACCCTGCCGGACTCTCACCGGCTTCGCTGACGGCCCGCGTATGAAGTTGTGCGGCGATCCTAGCGCACGGTCGTGTGCGTCGCGCGCCAGAGCGCGGACCACAGCGCGCGGCGCTCGGGCTCCGAGAGCGAACGGCCGAGGCGACGCCGATGCGCGACGACCCCGAGCGCGGCGAGCTTCCCCCAGGCCTTCGGCTTTCCGGTGCGGACGTCCCGCGCCAGCGCCGGCTGCTCCGCGACGACCTGCTCGACCGCGGCATCGAGCGGCGAGAGGAGGTCGAGCTGCGCGAAGCCGTCCCGCACGCGCACCTCGCCGGCGGCCCATGTCACAGCCTCTCGGAATGTCGGCCCGGCGAAAGCGAACGAGTGGTACTCCCCGTTCTCACCGCACACGTCGATGCCGACCGCCGCGACCTCGTCGGCGAAACGCTCGTCGACGATCCGCCCGAGCCAGCGGCCATCGAGCTTCGCCAGCTCGCAGCACGTGATCACCGCGCGTCCGCCGCCGTCCACGAACTCCCGGAGCAGCATCGCGGGCACCTCGCCCCAGATCGGCTCGACGTGCTCGAGGCCTGCCCCGCGGACGCGCTGCTCATACCAGGCGCGGACGTCGGCGAGATGGATGTCGCCGAAGATCACGCCGGCGTATCCCTCGCGGGCCAGCGTCTCGAGCGCGGCGGCGAACGCGCCGGGGAAGTCCTCCCAGGTGGTCGGGTACTGGCGCAGAGGCACACCGACGGCGGCCGCCTGCGCCGCGATGAGCTCCGCGCGCGTCGCGTGGAAGCGGACGCGGCCGGAGGCGGCGTCGATGAAGTTGAGCAGCGTCGCGACATCCAGCCCGCGCTCGCGTGCCCGGGTGAGCGCGAGCGCGCTGTCCTTGCCGCCCGACCACATGACCGCGTATCGCGGCATCAGATGGGATACGCGCCGCAGACCCTGCAGTACGTGCCGTCCGGGCCGCGCGCGTGACAGCCCGGGCATTCCTTCGGCAGGGAGGGATCGGCGCGCGGAGGTCCGCCGAAGACCTCGCGGTACAGCCGGTAGTAGGCGAGGTGCTCGGCGTCGCGGATCCGGACGCGGTCCTCCTCGAGGATGCGCGCGGCCTCCGCCGCGAACGCGTCGCCCACGGTCGCGGCGACGTGCTCGCGCAGGCGCGTCGCGCCGGAGCCGACCTCGACCGGGTCCTTCCGGCGGAAGAGATGGCCGTCGGGAAGGAGACCCTCGAAGGCGAGCCGGAGGGGTGCCTTCCCCATCCGGCGGCCGTCGCGTTCTAGGACCATCGCCGCACCAGGCAGGCCGGCCGCGTGCGCGACCACGCCCGGATGGAGGAATGGGCTGTGCACCTCGACCCCGAACGCGCGGCCGATGGCCGGTCCGTTGAACCGCATGGTCGCGGCGAACCGACGGACCGTCGTCTCGATCTCCGCCGGGGAGCGCTCGAACATGAATGAGTAGCCGGCGAAGAGCTCGTCTGCGCCGTCGCCGGTCCAGCACGACCGATGTCCGCGGGCCGCGATCTCGCGCAGCCCCTCGTACACGACTACGTCGTTGCGCAGGAACATCCCGTCGAACGACCCGATGATCCGGATGAGACCCGGCAGGCTCGCGAGCAGGTCGTCGAGGGTCCGCCGCAGCACGACGTGCTCGACCTCGAGAGAGCGCGCGAGCGAGACCGCGTAGGACAGGTCCGGCGGGTCCTCGCCCACCGCGACGGTGACGGCGAGCCGGAGACCGCGGTCCTTCGCGAGGGTGGCGACGATGCTCGTGTCGAGCCCGCCGGAGAACAGGATCGCATCGCATCGGCGCTCCGCCACGGCGCGGGTCATGAGGCGCCGCAGGTCCACATCCGCGCTCACGTTCGGACCCGGGATGCGACTTCGACGCGCACGGCCGCGTCCGGCGCCGGAGCAGGGAAGGCATCGGGATGGAGCAGCGCGCCGAGGATCTCGACG
>MGON01000128.1:25796-31055 GCA_001795345.1 Chloroflexi bacterium RIFCSPLOWO2_02_FULL_71_16
AGGTCGGCGAAGCCAGCGCGACCGGTGACCGCGCCCGCCTCCTCCGCGGCGCGCCGCGTGTCGAAGCCGCAGGGCATGAGCACGAGGACGTCTGGCCGCGCGGCGACGACCTCGTCCCACTCGATGACGACGCCACGCTCGCCCGGGACCCCGAGGACATCGATGCCGCCTGCGAGCGCGACCTGCTCGGGCACCCAGTGACCACCTTTGAAGAGCGGATCGAGCCATTCGATGCACGCGACCCGCGGGAGAGGGCGGCCGGCGACGCGACGCGTCAGTGCTGCCAGCCGTGCGCGCAAGGCCTCGACGAGGCGCCGGCCGTCATCCGTGACGCCAAGCCCCTCCGCGACCCGAACGATGTCGGCGAAGACCCCCTCCATCGACTCGCCGGTGAGCGGGATCGTCCGCAGGGACGATCCGATGTCCGTCGGGAGCTGGTCGAGGGTGACCGCGCAGACGCGGCAGAGGGTCTGTCCCAGGATCACGTCCGGACGCGCGGCGCGGAGCGCCTGCGCGTCAGCGTGGAACGTGCTCTCGCCGCGTTCGCCGGCGGAGCGGACGAGATGATCGATCTCTCGGCTCGTCGCCCCGGCCGGGATCGTCGAGGACGTCAACTGTGGGAGCGATCTGACCGCGGGAGGGAAGTCGCAGTCGTGCGTGACCGCGACGAGCTGCCGGTCCAGGCCGAGCGCCCACGCGATCTCGGTCCCCGCCGGCACGAGGGAGGCGATGCGCATCCTGGACGTCCACCTCTCTTCGGAAGGCGTTTCGGCCGCGAGCGGGACATCAGGCGACCCGACTTTGGGATCTCTCCCGATACGGTGGCCAGACCGTGCCGGAGTCTCACCGGCTTCGCTGATGGCCCGCGTCTTCAATTAGGCGCGCGTGCCCGGCGAACCGGGCCCGGACGCTAGACGGTGACGCGCTCCTTCGTGTAGCGGACCTCGTCACGCAGGTGCGTGCCGAAGAGCCGCTGGAGCGTCATGACATGCGCGCAGAGCGCATGGGCTTGGAAGTGGTCGCACTCGCAATGCCATTCATCTCCCCGCAGCGAGACGGTGTGCGATCCGTTGTTGCCGCGGAAGTCGACCGCGAGATCTTTGATGGTGACGCGTTCCGGCTCGTCGGCGTAACGCTTCGCCTTCTCGACCATGGAGATGAGGCTCGAGTACATCCAAGACCCTCCGGAAGTCCGTTTTGTGACGCGCTCCTTCGTGCGAGGACCTCATTCCGCTGCTGCGTGAGTGAGGCCGTAGGCCACGATAGTCCTCTCGTCGGATCCCGAAAACAGGCCAAAAGGACTCGGAAACAGGCCGGAACTAGGGCCTTGCCCGCTCGAACGCCCGCCACGCGTCGAGACCGTGGATCGTCGAGGGCCAGGCGATCTCTTCGAGCGGCGGAAGCTCGTCTCCGGGGAAGAACGCGGCCTCGGAGACCTCCTCCGGAGCGATGCGCAGCTCCCCGCTGACGATGCGTGCCCGGAACGTGACGACGATGATCGGCGCGGGCGCGCGCCGCATCGTGGCGAGCAGCCCTTCGATCTCCACACGGAAGCCGGTCTCCTCCTCGGTCTCGCGGACCGCCGCCTCTTCCGGCGTTTCGTCCTGCTCGACGAGCCCGCCGGGCAGCGCCCAGCGACCCGAGCGCGGCCCGTAGTTCAGCCGGACGAGCAGCACGCGGCCGTCCTGCTGGACGATCGTGTTCGCGCCGATCTGCACGTGGAGGAAGTCCGCGAACCCGCACCTCGGGCACGCCGGACGCTCCCGGCCGTCGATCGGGGTCGGCACGAGCTTCGTGCCGTCGCGCGGGCAGAACGCGAAGGCGGTCACGCCTTCGCCAGGCGGTCCTTGAGGAAGTCGATGGACGTGTTCGGCGACGGGTCGGCCCCGTTCAGGAGCGCCACATAGAAGGACACGTGGTCTGTGAAGTAGGTCATCTGGAGGACCTCGGACAGCGCGCTCCGTCCGGGCAGCTCGATGGTGTGGTGCTCGATCCCCGCCTGGTCGAGCAGCTGCTTCGTCACCTCGAACCGCACCCGGTGGCGCCCGAGGTCGGCGGAGCTGCGGAGCATGAGGACCGCGAGCGCCTGCTTCGCGATGGCCGGCTCGGGGAACCCGACGACGGCGTTGTGGTTCAGCTCGGGCATCACGTCGTAGGCCGCCCAGTTCTTGGCGTTCTCGTTCCACTGCCCCTTCACGCGCCGCGCCATGACGCCCATCGCTCCGGCGCCGTACACGAACACGACCCTGCCTGCGAGCGCGAGCGCGAGCTTCTTCGCGTCGTTCGACCGCGCCCCTTCGTGGACCCGCTCCGGCAGCTTCGCGACGTCGGCGAGCGCGGCGTCGATGTCGGCCGAGAGGTCACGCGCGAGACCCGCCTTCGCGAGCAGGCCGAGGACGAGCGTGAGCGAGTACCCCAGCGTCGCGCGCGGGGGCGCCTTGTAGGAGAAGGTGACGAGCGGGAAGCTCGCGGCCTGCGCGAGCTCGGCGACCCGGCCACCGGTCGTGACCGCGATCACCTTCGCGCCCCGCTTTCGCGCGTCTTCGAACGCCGACAGCGTCTCCTCGGTGTTCCCGGAGTAGGACGAGGCGATGACGAGGGTGTCGCGACCGACGTACGCGGGCAGCCCGTAGTCCCGGTGCACGCTCATCGGCACGTTCAGCTCGCCGGCGAGCAGCGCCGCGGCGAGGTCGCCTCCGATGGCGGAGCCGCCCATGCCCGCGACGACGATGCTGCGCACGTCGCCGAAGGCGGGCGGGATGGCCGCGCGCTGCGAGATCGACCACGCGTCGCGCACCTGCTGCGGCAGCTCCTTGATGCGCTCGAGCATCCCCTCGGGGTCGGCCGCGCGGATGCGCTCGACGGTCTCGATGACGGTGGGATCCACTACTTCGCTCCGATCAGCCGCTCGCCGGCGTCCAGCAGCGGCGCGAGGTCGCGGTCGCTCTTGGTCTCGGCGTACACGCGGACCAGCGGCTCGGTCCCGGAGAGGCGCACGAGGAGCCACGAGCCGTCCTCGCGGAAGAACTTCGCGCCGTCGTTCGTGTCCAGGACGACGGCGCGCTCGACAGCCTTGCCGGCGAGGTCCTTGGGGGCGGCATCGCGCAGCTCCGACATGATCCGCTCCTTCTGCTGGGGATACCCCTCGCGGTCGAAGTGCACGTCGCGTCGCAGGTACGCGGACGGCCCCGCTAGGTCCATGAGCTCCGTGACGAGCTCGGAGGGGCTCTTGCGCATCTTGAGCATGAGGTCGAGGAAGAAGAGGTCGGCGACGATGCCGTCGCGTTCGGGCATGTGCATCGCGAACCCGAAGCCGCCCGATTCCTCCCCGCCCATCATCGCGCCGGTCTCCTGCATCTTCGCGCCGACGTACTTGAAGCCCACGGGGACCTCGTGCACCGGGACGCCGTACTTCTTCCCGAGCACGTCGACCATCGAGGTGATGTTCACCGTCTTCACGACCGGCGCGCGCAGCTTGCGTACCTCGACGAGGTACCACATGAGGAGCGCGTAGGTCGTCAGGGTGGTGATGAACCGGCCCGTCTCGTCGGCCAGGCCGGCGCGGTCGGCGTCGCCGTCGACGGCGAGACCGACGTGGGCTTTCTCGGCGGGGATGCGCGCCAGGAACTCGTTGATGTTCGGCGGGATCGGCTCGGGGTTCACGCCGCCGAAGAACGGGTTCCGCTCCGCGTGCAGCTCCACGATCTTGGTGCGCCCGCCGCCCAAGAGGCGCGGGAAGTAGCCGGCGGCGCTGCCGTAGATCGGCTCGCACACGATCGTGTAGCCGGCGTGGCGGAAGGCCTCGAGGTCGAACAGCTCGCTCACGCGGGCGAGGTAGTCCGGAGCCGGATCGAACGTCTCGATCAGGCCCTTTCCCTTCGCGTCGTCGAGATCCATGCGCTCGATCCGCCGGCCGCTCTCCTCCAGCGGATGGATGATGGCCTCGAGCTCCTTGAGCATCGCCGGCGGCGCCGCGCTGCCGGTCTCGGTCTTCACCTTGAAGCCGTTGTCGTACCAGGGGTTGTGGCTCGCGGTGATCACGATCCCCGCCTTCGCCTTGCGGCGCATCGTGGCCCACGAGAAGGACTGCGTGGGCGCGGCGGTCGACGACAGGTGCGCCCGGACGCCGTTCGCGGTCACGACCTCGGCTGCGGCCGCCGCGAAGTGCTCGGAGGCGAACCGGCGGTCGTAGCCGATGACGACGCCCCGGTCCGCGCCACCGGCGTCGCGGACCCACTCGGCGACGGCCTGCGAGCAGATGCGGACCGCGTCGAAGGTGTACTCCTCGGCGATCCGGGCGCGCCAGCCGTCGGTACCGAACACGATCCGTGGCATCTACGTCCTTGCGGCGACCTCCCCAGACAGCGCGTGGCGCCAGAAGTCGAGGGTATCGGAGAGGGAGCGCTCGAGCGGGATGGCCGGCGCCCAGCCGGTGCGGGCACGGAAGAGCTCCGAGTCCAGGACCAGCGCGTCGGGCACGCCGGCGCGCACGCGCTCCGGGTCGAGCTCGGCGCGGATGGGCACGCGCGCCAGGGCGAGCAGGATCTCGAGGATCTCGCCGACCGAGACGACCGAGTCGGCGCCGACGTTGTAGACCTCGACCCCCGCGTGATCGAGCGATCCGGCTGCCTCGTACGCGGCGGCCATGTCGCGCACGTCGATGAACTCGCGCCGCGGCTCCAGCTGGCCGTGGTGGATCACCGGCTCGGCCAGGCCCAGCTCGGCCTCGGCGATCCGGTGCGCGAACTCGGAGGCCGCGAGTCGCGGGTGCTGCCGCGGGCCGATCTGGTTCGAGGGACGAAGGATCGTCACGCGGCCTCCGCGCCGTCCGAGGTCGCGTAGCACGGCCTCGGCAGCGACCTTGGTCGCGGCGTACACGTTCGTCGGTCGCAGCGGGGCGTCCTCCGCGACGGGCGCGCGCTCCGGTATCCCGTACACGTCGGCGCTCGACGCGGCCACCAGGTGCGCGCCGGGGGCCGCGGCCATCGCTGCGGCCGCGTGCGAGGTCCCGATCACGTTGATGCGGATCGCCGCCAGCGGGTCGGCCGTCGCGAGCGTTGGCACGGCCTGGCCGGCCAGGTGGTACACGAGGTCGGGCCGGACCCGCTCCACCACGTCGCGAACACGCGCGGCGTCGAGCAGGTCGCCCTCGTGGATCTGGACGCGACCCTGGACGCCCGCGAGGTACGGGTGCGGCGCGGGCTCGTGCGCGATGCCGTGCACGTCGTGACCTCGTTCGACGAGCCGTTCGGCGAGATG
>MGON01000128.1:31117-31556 GCA_001795345.1 Chloroflexi bacterium RIFCSPLOWO2_02_FULL_71_16
GATACGCTGCGTCGGGTGGACCGCTCGCTCGTCGTCCCGCTCGTCTACGCGACGATCGCGCTCGCGTGGGGCGGGACCTGGGTCGCTGGCAAGGTCGTCGTCGCGCAGGTCCCGCCGCTCGAGATGTCCACCCTGCGCTTCGCCATCGCGGCCGTCGTGCTGTTCGGGATCGTCGTGATCACGCGTACGCCATTGGTCTGGGCGCGCTTCCGGTACGTCTTCCTCGCGGCGATCTTTGGTGTCTTCGGCTACAACGCGATGGTCTTCGTCGGCCTCACGATCGCGCCGGCGAGCGACGGCGCGCTGATCACCCCGACCGCCATTCCCGTGCTCACCGCCGTGGCCGCGACCTTCATTGGAGAGCCGCTCACGCGGCGGAAGGTCCTCGGCCTCGTTCTGGCGACCGTCGGCAGCGCGCTCGTCATCGCGGGCGGCCAGG
>MGON01000128.1:31575-31645 GCA_001795345.1 Chloroflexi bacterium RIFCSPLOWO2_02_FULL_71_16
GTCCGTCGAGCGGCTCGTCGGCGACGTCCTCTTCCTGGGCGGCGCCATGTGCTGGGCGGCCTACAGCGTC
>MGON01000129.1:0-255 GCA_001795345.1 Chloroflexi bacterium RIFCSPLOWO2_02_FULL_71_16
TGAGACCGTTGTGTTCCGGCGGAGCCGGATCATCGCTCGCCTGCTTGCAATGCAGTGTTGACTTCAGCACGGTCCGGAACAGACGGACCGATCGGCACGTCAGACGCAATAGAGCCGGAAGCTCGCTGAGTGGACGGCCGACCGGGTTTTCGGAAGAAGACCCTGCCGCGGTCCAGGAGTGCGCGTTGAGCGCGCAAGACGGCGCGCGTTGAGCGCATAAGACGGGCGTACGCGTTGAGCGCATTGAGAGAGGAG
>MGON01000129.1:334-1295 GCA_001795345.1 Chloroflexi bacterium RIFCSPLOWO2_02_FULL_71_16
TCGTCCTGTTCCTCGCCGGCGCGGCCGTCGTCGACTCGGCGTTCGCCGGACGCGCCGTCCCCGGTCTCCGGGTGGGCGGCGTGGACGTCGGCGCGCTCGACGCCGACGGCGTCCGCGCGCGCCTCCTCCGGGAAGCGAGCGGGCCGTTCGGCGCCGCAACGGTGCGGGCCACGCTCGATGGCCGCTCGTTCGAGATCACCAACGCCGAGCTCGGCCTCGTTCCCGACCTCGACCGCTCCGCAGAGGAAGCGCTGCGTTTCGGTCGCCAGGGCGCGCCGCTCTTGCGCCTCGACGCCTGGCTCGACGCCCTGACCGGTAGGGCCGCGCTCACGCTCGCCACCCGCGCGGAGAACGGCGCGGCGGAGGCGTGGCTTGCCGAGGTCGCGGCGGCGGTCGACAGGCCGGCCGTCGACGCTGAGATCCGGCGGACCGCGGGCGGGCTCGAGGTCGTACCCGGCGCCAGCGGCGTGGCGGTCGACCGCGAGCGCCTGCTCGCGGCGATCCTCGCGCCGGCGACGCTCGGTGACCGCGAGATCCCGGTGCCCGTGCGAACGCTGCTCCCGGTGGTCGACCAGGATGCCTCGCGCGATGCGCTGGCACTCGCGCGTGCGACGCTGGGCGGGCTCGAGCTGACCGCGGGCGATCGGACGATCGTCGAGGACGCGGCCGCGCTGGCGACGCTCGTGTGGTCCGAGCGCATCCCCGCCGGGAGCCTCGCCGAAGTTCCAGCTGGCGCGGTCGTCCCGGATCAGCGTTCGCGATGGATCGCCTGGGTGCGCGATGAGAACGTGCGTGCCTGGGCCGCTGCGGTCGCGGCGGCCCTGGATCGGCCGGCCCGGAACGCGACCTATCGCATCGGAGCGAGCGACGCGTACGAGGTCGTCCCGGCTCAGGATGGGATCCGCATCGACCAGGACGCGCTGGTCGCCGCGGTCGTCGCCGAGCTCGGCCGCGGCGGGGC
>MGON01000129.1:1329-2799 GCA_001795345.1 Chloroflexi bacterium RIFCSPLOWO2_02_FULL_71_16
CGTTCCGCACCGCGTTCCCAGTGAACCCCGCGCGCTACACGAACATCCGTATCGGCGCGTCGTTCTTCGACGGCGTCGTCGTGGCGCCCGGCGAGGAGTTCTCGTTCTGGAGCGTCTTCGGGGACGACCCGGCGTCCAAGGGGTTCGTGCCGGCGGGGGCGATCGTCAACGGCATCTCGGACAACAGCGTCGTGGGCGGCGGGCTCTGCCAGGTCTCGACGACGCTGTTCAACGCCGTGCTGAACGGTGGCTACGAGGTCGTCGAGCGGCACGCGCACTCCTATCTCATCGAGCGCTACCCGATCGGGCTCGACGCGGCGGTCTTCTTTCCCGGTGCCGACATGCGCTGGCGGAACGACACCGCGTACCCGGTGCTCATCCGGTCGGCCGTCACGCCGACGAGCGTCACGTTCAGCCTGGTGAGCGTTCCGACCGGCCGGACCGTCACGTTCAGCGCCGCCGCGCAGTCGCGCTGGGTGCCCGTGACGCCGTCGCTGCGGCCGGACCCCGGGCACGCTGCCGGCTACTCCGTGGCCGGCCGTGACGTCTCACGCGTCCGGACGGTCACCGAAGGCGGTGCGGTCATCCACCGCGACGTCTTCTTCAGCCGCTACGCCCCCGTCTGGGGCGGTCCGGCGGTCCCTTGATCCCTGCTCCCTTCGCCGCTTAGGGCGGCTCCGGTCGCGGGGGCCCATTAGGACGGGCTCGGTCGGGCCAAGCCCTCCCTCGCTTCGGGCGCCGCCCCCTCGCAACGAGCGAGCAAGCTGCCCGTTAGCCCGGCGGTGGGTACTCCCTGGCCGCCTCGCGGTCCGGACGACCTGGACGACGACAAGCGCGCACGGATCCGGCGTGACGTGCTCGCCGGCATCCGCCCGCGAGGTCCGCGCCTGGGCGACCACGCCTTTGCCGTGCTCACGGTCCTCGCCGCGCCGGCGCCGCACATCGTCCGGGCCCTCGTGTCGCTGGGCCTCGTCGCGACGGTCGTGGCGAGCGCCACGGTGGCCAGCGCCGACGCGCTGCCGGACGAGCCTCTCTACGGGGTCAAGCTCGCCAGCGAGCAGGTGCGCCTCCGGCTCGCCGTGACCCCCGTGGACCGCGCCGCGGTCCGTCTCTCGATGGCCGAGCACCGGCTGGCCGAGGCGGAGCGCCTGGCCCTGGCGGGACGCGAGCCCGAGGCGCTCTTCGCGACCAGCGCCTACGGGACGCACCTGGCTCAGGCCGCCGCCGAGCTCGCGCGGATCGAGCGGCTCGAGGTCGAGGGCCCGACCCTCGTGCAGCGGCTCAAGGAGCGGCTCCTCGATCAACAGCAGCGTGCGGCCGACGTCGCCGCACAGCTGGCGTCCGATCCCGCGAGCGCCCGGTCTGTGCCGCTCTTCGAGAGCGTGGCCTCGGCCGCACCGCAGGGGACCGGCGGCACGCTGTCCGAGCGCATCGCGGAGCATGCGGCCAGCGTGACCGACCAGGTCGCCG
>MGON01000129.1:2816-4239 GCA_001795345.1 Chloroflexi bacterium RIFCSPLOWO2_02_FULL_71_16
TCGAGCCCGCCCTGGCCGCGGCGGAAGCCGAGCCTTCCGCTGCTCCGGTCGCCGCCGCGAGGGTCGATCCCGCGAAGCCCGCCGCGGCCGAGGCGCCGCGGCCCGAGCCCCGCCGACCGGAAGCGGTCGGTGCCGTCACCCTTCCCGAGCCGACGACCGCGGCCGAGCCCGCGTCCGGCGACGACCGGGCCCGAGAGGCGGAGCGCCGGCAGCAGGACGCGGCGCGTCAGGCCGCCGAGCGCGAGGCCGCCGAGCGCGAAGCGGAGAGGAAGCGCGCGGAGACCGCCCGTCAGGCGGAGGATGCCGGGGACTTCCAGAAGAAGCTGGCCGAGCTGCGGCGGAAGTTCCTCGCCGCGCTCGAGCAGATCAAGCAGAAGCAGCGGGAAGCGCATGACGCCGCCGACACCGCCAAGGAGCGCGGCAAGAAGACCCCGTCGCCCGCTCCCGATAAGAAGGGGCGCTAGGCCGGGTCCGACCCCTCGCCGCGGACCGTCCGCCGCAGGAGGTCCAGCGCGGCCAGCACGGTCCGGCGCCGCCCTTCGGCCGGCGAACCGTACCGGACCGCGGTCCGGGCATCGCGCTCCGGCGTCCGCACGCGCACCACTCCGTCGCCATCGGCGGTCTCGGTGACCACCGTCACCTGCGCCGGGAGATCGGAGATCAGCGCCTCGAGCACGGTGCCGGGCGCGCCCGGGCGGATGACGCCGCCGGCGTACCAGCCGTCGGGCTCGACCTCGGCGAGCGCGCGAGCCAGCTCGCCGCCGGTAAGGCCCTCGGCCGTCGCGAGCGTCCAGCCGTGGGCACGCAGCGACGAAGCGACGAGCCCGGCGAGGGACTCGTCGTCGACGCCCCACACGTAGCGGCCGACGCGCTCACGGATGGAGCGCTCCATCCCTTCTATGCGCGCGTCCCTCGCCGGTCCGTCCGCGTCGCGGTCGGTGATGCGGACGTGGACGCCGTCGGACTTCGCGTACGTCGCGACGGTCGGGGCGGTGGAGCCAACGAGATCCCCGATCGCCTCCTCCAGCGCGGACTCCCCGATGCCGAGCAGCTTCAGCGTGCGCGAACGTATCGTGGTCCCGGGCCGGAGGAGCGGCTCGACCTCGCGCTCCCACATGCGCGTCATCTCCCGAGGCACGCCCGGCATCGCCACGATCGTCCGCCCGTCGCGCTCCACGAGCCAGCCCGGTGCGGTGCCCAGCGGGTTGGGCAGCGCGCGGGCCGAGGGGATCAGCCAGGCCTGCTTGCGGTTCCGCTCCGGCATCCCGAGGCCCCGTGCGGCGAACCAGCCGCGGAGATCGGCCTCGAGAGCGGGGTCCACCGCCGGCGTCTCGCGTACGGCGGCGGCGATCGCCTCCCGCGTGAGGTCGTCCTCGGTCGGTCCGAGGCCGCCGGTGCAGACGACGAGGTCGCTGCGCGAGAG
>MGON01000129.1:4268-15951 GCA_001795345.1 Chloroflexi bacterium RIFCSPLOWO2_02_FULL_71_16
CCAGTGATGGTCGATGCCGAGCTCCGCGAGCCGCCCCGAGAGCCACGCCGCGTTCGTGTCGAGGATCTGTCCGAGCAGCAGCTCCGTCCCGACCGACAGGATCTCAGCCCGCACGGCGGGCTCGCTCGGTCGCCGGCCGGGCGACGAAACGTGATCGGCACGAGCCTTGCAGAACGAAGGATCCGAAGACCAAGATCTCCCAACCCTTCCCTTCCTCACCACAGGCCCCGCCTGAATAGGGCGGGGTCTTGTGGTCGTGGGGCCTTTTTCGGGCCTCGCGTACGATACCCGGCCGGCCCCGATCGGCGGCGTCCCTCGGAGGTGGCCCTTGGCATCCGGCTATTGCGTGAAGTGCAAGGCATCGCGGGAGATGAAGGACCCGAAGCAGATCACGATGAAGAACGGCCGGCCGGCCACCGAGGGCACCTGCCCGGTCTGCGGGACGCGGATGTTCAAGATCGGCGCTCCGGACGCGGGGGCGCCGGCTCGCCCGGCCGCGGACTAGAGGGAGACCCCCGGCCTCTCTGGCCCACGCTCTGCTCCGCCGGAAGCCGGAGGTGAGCGAATGGACGCAAGAGACGTGATGACCCGCGAGCCCGTGACCCTCGGCCCCGGCGCGACCCTGGGCGAGGCAGCCACCCTCATGCGCCAGGAGGACTGCGGCTCCATCCCCATCGTGGAGGACGGGCGCCTGGTCGGCATCGTCACCGACCGCGACATCGTCATCCGGGCCGTGGCCGCCGGAAAGGATCCGAGATCGACGCCTGTGTCGGACGTCATGAGCGCGGACCCCGTCTGCATCGAGCCCGGCACCAGCCTCGATGAGGCCCAGGAGCTCATGGCCGAGCGGCAGGTCCGGCGTCTCCCGGTCGTCGAGGACGGCAAGCTCGTCGGCATCCTGGTCATCGGCCAGGTCGCGCGCCGCGAGCCCGACGAAGAGCAGACGGGCGAGACCTTGAAGGAGATCAGTCAGCCGAAGAGCGGACGCGGGTCACACGCGAGGGGATAACGACGGTAGACTTCGAGGTGGGCCGGTAGCTCAGCGGTAGAGCAGAGGACTCTTAATCCTCTGGCCGTGGGTTCGAATCCCACCCGGCTCACCGGCGTCGCGCTTCCCGACGCCGCGAGGGAAGGGGATCCATGCCGAAGTGTCCGGAATGCGATGCCGACGTGTCCGTCGGCACCGATGCCGTCAAGGGTGAGATCGTTGCCTGCCCGGACTGCGGTGCCGAGCTCGAGGTGACGGAGACGTCCCCGGTCGCCCTGGCCCTGGCTCCGAAGGAAGAAGAGGACTGGGGTGAATAGCACCCCCACCGTGGGCGTCCTGCTCTCGCGAGTCCGCGTCGAGGAGAAGCTCCTCCTCGAGGAGCTCGATCGGCGCCACGTTCCCACTCGGACCATCGACGACCGCGAGCTCGTGCTGGCGGTGGAGAAGAAGCCCGATCTCGGCGTCGACGTCGTCCTGGAGCGCGCCATTCAGCACAGCCGCGCGCTCTACGCGCTCAGCGTCCTCAACACCTGGGGCATTCCCACCGTGAACAGCTTCGAGGTCGCGGACGTCTGCGGCAACAAGCTCCTGACCACCATGCGCCTCATCCGGGACGGCGTGCCGACGCCGCGCACACGGCTCGCCTTCACGCCGGAGTCGGCGCTCGCGGCGATCGAGGAGCTCGGCTATCCCGTCGTGTTGAAGCCGCTCGTCGGCTCGTGGGGCCGCCTCATCTCGAAGGTGAACGACCGCGATGCCGCGGAGAGCATCCTCGAGCACAAGGACGTGCTCGGCACCTACATGCACTCCATCTATTACGTGCAGGAGCACGTCCCGAAGCCCGGGCGCGACATCCGCGCCTTCGTCGTCGGCGACGAGACGATCGCCGCGATCTACCGCGCGTCGGATCACTGGATCACGAACACCGCTCGCGGGGGGAAGGCCTCGAACTGTCCGGTGACGCCCGAGCTGAACGACCTCTGCGTCCGCGCGGCCCGGTCGGTGGGCGGCGGGGTCGTGGCGGTGGACGTGCTCGAGGCGCCCGAGGGCCTCCTCGTGAACGAGGTGAACTACACGATGGAGTTCCGCAATTCCATCGACACGACCGGCGTGAACATCCCGGCGAGGATCGTCGACTTCGTGCTCGAGGTCGGGCGGAAGGCCGAGCAGAGCCTGTCGTGAGCCTGCGGGCCGGCATCGTCGGCGCCGCGGGCTATGCCGGCGGTGAGCTCCTGCGCCTCCTCCTCGCGCACCCCGAGGTGCGCGAGATCGTGGCGGGCAGCACCTCGCTGGCGGGCAAGCCGGTCACCAGCGCCCATCCGAACCTCCGGAAGCGCACGGACCTCGCGTTCGTCGGCTACGACGACGTCCAGGGCGTCGACGTCCTGTTCCTCGCGCTCCCGAACGGGGCTCAGCGCCTCGCCGAGTTCGAGGGACGCGCCAGGCTGGTCATCGACCTGTCGTCGGATCATCGCCTCAAGGACCCGAAGGCGTACGAGGTGTGGTACGGGGCCGCGCATCCGCGGCCGGCGCGGCTCGCCCAGGCCGTGTACGGGATCCCCGAGCTGCACCGCGCGGACATCGTGGGCGCCAGCCTCGTGACGGGCGCCGGGTGCAACGCGACCGCCTCGGTCCTGGCGATCCTCCCGCTCGCGCGCGCGGGGCTCATCGATCCCGTACGCCCCATCGTCATCGAGTGCAAGGTCGGCTCGAGCGAGGGCGGGCGCGGGGCCAGCGACGACTCGCACCATCCCGAGCGCAGCGGCGTGGTGCGGTCCTTCCGCCCGGTCGGGCATCGGCACACGGCCGAGATCGAGCAGGAGCTCGCCGTGGATGGCCGGAGCCCGCGCGTGCAGCTCAGCGTGACGAGCGTCGAGCTCGTGCGAGGGGTGCTCGCGACCGCGCACGTGCCCGTGCGCGACGTCGCCGACGAGAAGGTCCTCTGGCGCGCGTACCGCGAGAGCTACGCGGCCGAGCCTTTCGTGCGCGTCGTGAAGGAGCGGAGCGGGATCTACCGGTTCCCGGAGCCCAAGCTCGTGGCCGGGACGAACTTCGCGGACGTCGGCTTCGCGCTCGACCCGCGCGGCGACCGTGTCGTGGCGCTGTGCGCGATCGACAACCTGGTGAAGGGCGCGGCCGGGAACGCGGTGCAGGCGATGAACGTCGCCCTCGGCCTCCCCGAGGACGCGGGCCTCGGCTTCGTCGGGCTGCACCCCTAAGTGCTTCGCACATACATCCATCGCTCGTGCGCCAGCGTCAGCAAGCTGCCGCTGCTCGCCCTCGCTCGGCTGTGAGCGCGCCCGTTCCGCCTCCACTGCGGATCCCGTATCCGCCCCCGATCGTCGTCAAGGTCGGCGGCTCTGCGGGGATCGACCGCGCGGCTGTCGCCTCGGATCTCGCGTCCTTGGTGCAGGAAGGAGAGCGCGTGGTGCTCGTGCACGGGGCGTCTGCCGAGACGGACGTCCTCGCCGCATCGCTCGGCCATCCCGCACGTACGATCGTGTCGCCCTCCGGCCAGCAGAGCCGTCGCACCGACCGGCGCACGCTCGAGATCTTCGCGATGGCCGCGCTGGGAGTGGAGACCTTCTCCTATGTCGAGCTGCTGAAGCGCGCGGGCACGCAGCCGCTCGGTCTTTTCGGCCTGCTCGTGGGTAGGCGGAAGGATGTGCGCGCGGTCCAGGACGGCCGGACCGTCCTGCTGCGCGATGACTACACGGGACGCGTCGAAGAGATCCCCGTATCGCTCGTGTGGAAGATCCTCGACGACGGGTGGATCCCCGTGCTGCCGCCCCTGGCGCTCTCGCCGCACGGTGAAGGGCTCAACGTGGACGGCGATCGCGCGGCGGCGGCCATCGCGGCCGCGCTCGGCGCCAAGACGCTCGTCATCTTGACGAACGTGCCGGGCCTGCTGAGGTCGGTAGAGGACCCCGCGAGCCTGGTCGCGTCCGCGACGCTGGAGGAGGCTGAAGCGCTAGCGCAAGGGCGCATGAAGAAGAAGGCCATGGCCGCGCGCGAGGCGCTCGAGGCAGAGGTCAGCCGCGTGGTCATCGCCTCGGGCCGCGTGGGGCGCCCGGTCTCGCGTGCGCTCGCGGGCGAGGGGACCGTCATCGGGAAGGCCGTCGCGGCGCGATGACGATCCAGGAGCGGGAGGACCGTCACACCTCGGGGCTCTACCAGAAGCGCCCGCTCGCGATCGTGCGCGGCGACGGCGCCACCGTGTGGGACTCGGACGGGAACGAATACATCGACTGCGTCGGCGGGCAGGGCTCGGCCAATCTGGGCCACGGGAACGCCGCGGTCGCCGACGCGATCGCGCGGCAGGCGCGGACCCTGGCGTCGAGCACGGAGCTCTTCTACAACGACCGCCGCGCCGAGCTCTACGACGTGCTGGCGCGCATCCTTCCGGCCGAGCTCGACCGGGTCTTCCTCTGCAACAGCGGGGCGGAGGCGGTCGAGGGCGCTCTCAAGTTCGCGCGAATGGCGACCAGGCGCAAGGGCGTCGTGGCCACGATGCGCGGCTTCCACGGGAAGACGATGGGCGCCCTCGCCGCGACCTGGGGGCCCGAGTACCGCGAGGCGCTGGGCGGGGACGCCCTCTTCCCGGGCACGACGCACATCCCGTTCAACAGGCCGGAGGCGCTCGAAGCGGCGATCGGGCCCGACACGGCGGCGTTCGTGCTCGAGCTCGTTCAGGGGGAAGGCGGCGTGCGCCCGGCGGACCCGGCGTTCGTGCGCGAGGCGGCGCGCGTCTGCCGCGACCGCGGCGCGCTGCTGGTCCTGGACGAGGTGCAGACCGGGTTCTGCCGCACGGGGACGATGTTCGCGCTCGAGCGGTACGGGATCGTCCCGGACATCCTCTGCCTGGCGAAGTCGATCGCCGGCGGGGTGCCCATGGGCCTGGTCGCGTTCTCCCGCCGGGTCGGCGACCTCCCGAAGCGCTCGCACTCGAGCACGTTCGGCGGCAGCCCCCTGGCCTGCGCGGCGGCCGTCGCGGCGATCGGCGAGATGGAGCGGCTCGATCTCGCTTCGCGCGCTCGCGATCGCGGCGAGCAGCTCATGGACGGGCTGCGCGGGCTCGAGAGCCCGAAGGTCCGCGAGGTCCGCGGCCTCGGCCTGCTCTGCGGGATCGAGCTGCGCGAGAACGCGGGTCCGACGATCAGGGGACTGCAGGAGCGGGGCGTGCTCGCGCTCGGCGCGGGCCCGACCGTCGTCCGCTACCTGCCGCCGCTCGTCATCGACGCCCGGCAGGTGGCGCGCGTGATCGCCGCCACCGCCGACGCCCTCGCGTGAGCGCGGCTCTCGACCCCGGCGACCTCGAGCTCGTCCGGGGTCTGGTCGCGATCCCGAGCGTCTCCCGCCAGGAGGGCGAGGCGGTGGAATGGCTCGTCGCGCGCATGGCCGAGCGCGGATCCCGCGCGTACGTCGACGACGCGGGCAACGCGGTCGGGGAGTTCGGCGAGGGGCCGGTGCACGTCGTCCTGCTCGGCCACATCGACACCGTGCCCGGGGAGATCCCGGTGCGCGTCGAGGACGGCGAGCTCGTCGGGCGCGGGGCGGTCGACGCGAAGGGGCCGCTCGCGGCGTTCGTGTCGGCCGCCAGCGTCCCGGTGCCGGGGGTGCGCGTGAGCGTCGTCGGCGCGGTCGAAGAGGAGTCGCCCACGAGCGCGGGGGCACGGCACGTCGCGCTCGGACCCACGCCCGACTGGTGCGTCGTCGGCGAGCCCTCGGGCTGGGACGGCGTCACCGTCGCCTACAAGGGGAGGCTCGTCCTCGAGATCGGCCTCTCGCGCGCGGGGCGTCACGGCGCCGCGCCGGGCGCGACGATCGGCGAGGAGGCGCTGGCCCTCTGGGAGCGCGTTCGGGATGCCTCGAGCGAGCTCGCGGCGACGGACCGCGCGTTCGACCGGCTGGACACGCGGCTCGAGGGGATATGGGCGGGCGACGGCGACGGCCTCCGGGAGCACGCTCGGCTGCGCGTCGGGTACCGCATCCCGCCGGGCCGCAGCACCGACGCGGTAGAGCGGGACGCTCGCGCGGCGGTGGCGGGCCACGCGGGAGAGGCCTCGGTCACGCTCGCGCGTATCGGGGCGGAGGAGCCGGCCCGGACCGAGCGGACGAGCGACCTCGCCCGCGCGTTCGCGCGCGCGATCACCGAGGCGGGCGGTCGGCCGACGTTCATCGCCAAGAGCGGCACGAGCGACATGAACGTGCTGGCGCCGGCGTGGGGATGCCCCATGGTCGCCTACGGTCCGGGGGACAGCGCCTTCGACCACACTCCGATGGAGCGCCTGCGCCTGGAAGACCACGCACGGGCCATCCGGGTCCTCCGGGGCGTGCTACGCCGTGCCTCCGACCGTTAGCATCTCGGCCACTCGATAGAGAGCAGCGCGCTGGACGGTCCGGTGACGCTCAACGTGCACGTCCAGCAGTGCCCGGGAGGGCAGTAGAAATTGTTCCGGAACCGGAAGCGGCGTCAGCGCGCGGTCCTGGCGCTCATCATCGGGCTCGGGACGCTTCTCGGCGCGTACCTCACCTCCGCGCGGTACTTCGAGAACAACATCCAGGCCGCGGTGTACGACTACGTCATCACGTCCGCGCCAGCGGAGGTCCGGAACCAGATCACGATCGTCGCCATCGACGACGCGACGATCACGAAGTACGACCGCTGGCCCCTGCCGCGGCAGGCCTACGCGGATCTCCTGACGGCCCTCAAGCCGATGGCGGCGAAGGTGATCGCCTTCGACGTCGGCTTCTTCGACCCGTCCGACCGGCCGCAGGACGACCAGGCGCTCGCCGCGGCGATCAGGGACGCGGGCAACGTGATCCTGGCGATGCAGGGCGAGGGCCTCGCGGAGTACCGCGACCGTGCGCAGCACTTCCCCGGTCTGAAGCTGCCGCTCCCGATGTTCCGAGACGCCGCGGCCGGGCTCGGCGCCGTCAACGTGAACCCCGAGTTCGACTCGCGCGTCCGCGAGGCGCAGCTCGTGATCAAGGGCCCGGACGGTCAGCCCCACTACGCGCTCGCGCTGGTCGCCAGCATCAAGCACCTCGCGGGGGACCTCTCGCGAGCGACGATCGAGGGCGACCAGCTCCTCGTCCCCGCGCCGCTCGGGGTGCGGAACATGCCCATCAACGAGGGCGGCGCGATGCGCATCTACTACGCGGCCCCGCCGGCCCCCGCGGTCGAGGCGGGCCAGCCCGCCTGCCAGACCCCGGGACAGTTCTGCGTCGTCTCGATGAAGGACGTCATCGAGGGCAACATCCCGCGCAACCTGCTGCAGGCGCGCTCGATCTACGTCGGTGCGCACACGCTGTCGGCCGTGCCCGACAACTACCCGGTGCCGAACAGCGCGAACGAGAAGATGTGGGGGGTCGAGATCTGGGCGAACGCGGCCCAGTCGATCTTCACCAACCGCTACCCGGTCCCGTACCAGGGCTTCCTGCCGACCGTGCTCCAGGTCTTCGCGCTCCTCGTCGCCGGCGCGATGCTCGTCTTCCGGCTCCGGCTGCTCGGCTTCCTGCTGGCGCTCGGCGGGCTCGCCGCGTACTCGTTCGTCCAGCTGGCTCTCTTCCTGTTCCAGGTGGAGGGAGCCATCGGGAACGGTCCGGTGCACATCCCCTCGATCGGCTACTTGGCGCCCAGCGTGTTCTGGTGGGTCGTGACCCTCGGCTACCTCCTGGTCGAGGAGCAGCTCGCGGTCGCGCGCACGCAGTCCACGTTCGGCCGCTTCGTCACGCCGTCCGTCGCGCGCACGATCATGGACCGTGAGGAGCGGGGCGGCCTGCACCTCGGTGGCGAGATGCGCGACATGACCGTGCTCTTCGGCGACATCCGGGGCTTCACGACGATGTCCGAGGGGATGGACGCCGCGACGCTCATGGGAACGCTGAACCGCTATTTCGACGGCATGGTCGGAGTGGTGAACCGGTACGAGGGCACGGTCAACAAGTACAACGGCGACAACATCATGGTCATCTGGAACGCCCCGGTGGAGGTCCCCGACCACGCGCGGAAGGCGGTCGAGTGCGCGGTCGAGCTCCAGAAGTGGATCGTCGCGGAGCGCGCCAAGGGCGGGCCCGACGTCTCGTTCGGCTTCGGCATCAACACCGGCGCCGCCATCGCGGGGTTCCTGGGCGCGTCCGGTCGCATGGAGTACACGGTCATCGGCGATCCGGTGAACGTCGCCTCGCGTCTGACCTCGAACGACATCGCGCGCCGCGACCAGGTGGCCTGCAGCGCCGAGACGCTGGCTCAGCTGGGCGACGACGTCGTGAAGGTGGACCTCGGGGCGATCTTCGTGAAGGGCCGCTCCGAGCCGGTCCGCTGCTACCAGATCGACCGCATCGGCCTCTCCGCCAACCCGAACCCCGCGCCGCCGCCCGAGATCCCTGTCGGGAAGGCCGCCGTAGCGGGCTTCCATTAGTGGGCCGGTCCCCCCGCGGCGGATCGCACGGAACGTTCAGGGCGGAGCCGTCCTAGGGGCCGTGGCGCTCGACGACAGGGAGACCCTCGTGCTGGTCACCCTCGGCCACCTGCAGTTCGAGAAGGACCGCCACACCTACCTCGAGCGCCTGGTGGACCTCTGCTCGCGTGCCTCGGACGCCGAGCGCTGCACGGTCTACGTCGTGGACCACTCGAGGGCGGAGATCCATTCGGCCGTCGCCCAGCGCGTGGGGCTCGAGATCCGGCTGCCCATCGGGCGAGGGCTCGCCGGCCACGTGGCTTCCACCGGGGAGACGATCAACGTCCCCGACGCGTACGCTGACGCCCGGTTCGACCGGAGCGTGGACCGGGTGACGGGATTCCGGACGGTGAATATCCTTGCCGTGCCCGTGTGGGGGCAGGACGGCCGGACGGTGGGTGTGATCCAGGTCCTGAACAAGCGCGGCGGCACTTTCGAGCGGCACGACCAGATGCTGCTCGAGAGGATCGCCGAGGCCTGCGGCCCGGTACTCGAGCAGGTCGCCATGCACGAGACACGCGCGCGAGGAGGGGGGACGCCGTGAGCGACGACAAGCGCCGGAACAGCGATCGACGCGGCGACGACCGCCGCGCGGCCGAGCGGCGCGCCGAGGCGGAGCGCCGGACCCCCGCGCGCCGCGCCGGGAAGGACCGCCGCGCCGGGAAGGACCGCCGCGCCGGGAAGGACCGCCGCGGTCCCGCGTCCAAGGCGCCCGGCCGGGACGCGCGCAGCGGCGCGGATCGCCGGAACGGCCAGCGACGCAGCGGTGCCGATCGGCGCGCGACGGGGCGCCGCAACGGCCCTCGCCGCGAAGCGCCGCGCCGCAACGACCAGAGGCGAGCGGGGGAGCGCCGCGAGCGAAGCGGCCCGACGCCCGGGGGCCCCGAGCCAAGCTCTGACGTAAGGGCGAGGCAGATCACCGACACCGGACGCCTCGCCCTGATCCTCGGTGTCACGCGGCAGCTCATGAGCGTCACCGACCTCGGTGCCCTGCTTCGGCTCATGGCCAACGCCACCACGACCCTTCTCGACTGCGACCGCGCGACGGTGTTCCTGGTGGACCTGGAGAAGGGCGAGGTGTGGTCGAAGGTCGCGCTCGGGGCGGGGGAGATCCGCTTCCCGGTCGGCCGGGGGATCGCCGGGGCCGTCGCGGCCACCGGCGAGACCATCAACATCCCCGACGCGTACGCCGATCCGCGCTTCAATCCCGAGCCCGACCGGGCCAGCGGCTACCGCACTCAGAGCCTGCTGACCTTTCCCATGACCGGCCACGACGGCCGGGTGATCGGGGTCTTCCAGGCGGTCAACAAGCGCGGCGGTCCGTTCGACGAGGAGGACGAGGCGACGCTCGCCTCCCTCGCGGCCTCCGCCGCCGTCTCGGTCGAGAACGCGCAGCTGGTGGACGCGCAGAGGCAGCTCTGGATCTCGCTCGTCGAGACGCTCGCGGTGACCGTCGACGCCCGGGACCAGCAGACGGCCGGGCACAGCCGCCGCGTGACGCGCTACGCCGAGGTCATCGCGAAGGCGATGGGGCTCTCTGACGCGGAGGTGGAGCGCGTCCGGACCGCGGGGCTGCTGCACGACTACGGCAAGATCGCGGTGCGCGACCGCTTCCTCCAGAAGGCGGGGAAGCTCGACGACGCCGAGTTCGCGTACATGAAGGCGCACGCCGAGAAGACCGGCGAGTTCCTCGAGCACCTGCGGTTCCCGTCCGACATGCGCGACGTGCCCCTCATGGCGGCGCAGCACCACGAGCGCATGGACGGCAAGGGCTATCCGAATGGCCTGGCCGGGGACCAGATACACATGGGCGCCCGGATCGTGGCGGCGGCGGACGTGTTCGACGCGCTCACCGCTCCGCGCTACTACAAGCCGGCGTATCCGATCGACAAGACGCTCGAGATCATGGACGGCATGGGCGGGAACCATCTCGACACGGCGGTCCTGGCGGCGGTCCACGGAGCGCTGCCGCAGCTGCTCGAGACGGTCGAGGAGCTGAAGGTCACCTGGCCGAAGCCCGGCGACGAAGGCATGGGCTCGGTGCAGGAGGCGGCGGGGCTCTCCGAGCGCGACCAGGCGCTCGCGAAGCCGGCCGCGGGGGCCGCATGAGGATCCGTTTCTGGGGAACCAGAGGCTCGATCCCCACGCCGGGGCAGCGCACCGTCCGCTACGGGGGGAACACCGCATGCGTCGAGGTGCGCGACAAGGACGGGGCGCTCCTCATCCTCGACGCGGGCACCGGCCTCCGCGAGCTCGGCCTCCAGCTCGCCCAGAACGGCAGCACGCCGCTCGGGCTCGACCTCTTCCTGTCACATCTGCACTGGGACCACATCCAGGGCATCCCGTTCTTCCGTCCGGCGTACGACCCGAATACGCACCTCCGCATCCACGCGCCGGTCCACCCGCGGCCGCTGAAGGAGCTGCTCGGGCTGGGCATGGACGACCCGTTCTTCCCCGTCGACCTCGACGCGGTCCCCGCGCAGGTCGAGATGGAGGAGGTGCCGAGCGGCGCCACCAAGAGGGTCGGTCCGTTCAGGGTGAGCGCGATGCGCGTCCATCATCCCGCGCCGGCGCTCGCCTACCGCGTGGAGGCCGACGGCCGCTCCGTGGTCTACGCCACGGACACGGAGGACCCGTTCTCCGGGAACGAGAACCCGGTCGTGGCCCTGGCCAAGGACGCCGACGTCCTCATACACGACGCGCAGTACGACGACGACGACTACAAGAAGGGCTGGGGCCACTCGACGATCGCCACCGCCGTGGACGTCGCGGTGCGCGCCGGTGTCAAGCGCCTCGTCCTGTACCACCACGATCCCGACCGCTCGGACGACATGCTCGACAAGGTCGGGGCCGACGCGCAGCGCCTCGCGCGAGAGCGGGGGAGCACCGCCGAGGTCCTCGTCGCCTACGAAGGGATGGAGCTGGAGGTCTAGGACTCTCGCGGGTCGCGCCACATCGGCGCGCGCTTTCTCACCTTCTCCACGAGCGCTTCGTCGAACGCGGGGAGCGGATGCCCGTTCGGTTGCGGCGGCTCCACCGGCCAGCCCATCGCGAGGAGCACCGCGTCCGCGTCGTAGTACTCCTCGACCACTGCGAGCAGCAGCGCGGCGAAGACATCGGGCATCGCGGCCTCGACCTGGCGCAGCGCGTCCGCACGGCGGGCCGCGCCCGCGGCGAGGAAGGCGTCCTCGCCCCCGGCCGCGCGCGCGATCTCCTCGATCACGGGTCGGTG
>MGON01000129.1:15972-17434 GCA_001795345.1 Chloroflexi bacterium RIFCSPLOWO2_02_FULL_71_16
CCGTCGCCGGGCAGCAGCGCGTCGACGATAGCGCCGACGACCTCGGACCTCACGACGCGAGGTCCTCCGCGACGCCGTCGGCGATCCGGAGGGCGAGCGCGCCGATCGTCGCGCCCGGGTTCACCGCCCCGGCCGTCGGGAAGAGGCTGCCGTCGGCGACGACGATGTTCGGGACGTCGTGCAGGCGTCCGCGCGCGTCGGTGACGCTGGTCGCGGGGTCGATGCCCATGCGCGCGGTGCCGAGCAGGTGCCAGCCGGTCAGCGGCGCGAGGGGGACGCGCACCACGCGGTATGCGCCGGCCGCCCGCAGCATCTCCTCCGCGCGGTCCAGACCGAAGTCCAGGATCCGGCGGGCGTTCTCCGAGAGCGCGTACTCGATCCGGACCCCCGGGAGGCCGTCCGCCTCGGTGGCGCGCGTGAGCGTCACGCGCTGCGCCGGCTCGGGGAGGTCCTCGGCGACCACCATGACCGACAGGGAGTGGCGGAACTCCTCGCGCACCAGGCGGTGGGCCGCGGCGCCCCAGACCGGACCGAGGCGCAGCGCCTGCGCGAGCAGGGAGTTCTCGCGGGTGATCTGCAGCTGGATGTGCTGCGTCTCGTAGAACTCGTGGCTGTAGACGCACGCGCCGACGGGTCCGCTCGGACCGTCGAGCTCCTCGTGGAACATGCCGCGCGCGTAGGCGACGGGATGGAACATGAGGTACCGGCCGAGAGGGCCGTCGGGATCGCGCGCGACCTTCGACGCGAGGAGCAGCCGCGCCGTCCCGACGCCGTTCCCGGCCACCACGACGAGGTCCGCGGGCTGCTCTTGCGTGACCCCCGCGGGGTCGCGATAGACGACCGCCGCGGCCCGTCCGCCGCGGACAACGATCTCCTGCGCGATGCATCCCGTGCGCAGGTCGACGCCGCGCCACAGGGCGGCCGGCCAGTAGGCCAGGTCCGCGGACGACTTCGCGCGGATCGGGCAGCCCAAGAGACACGGTCCCGCGTTGCTGCACGGGGGCCGGCCGCCGTGCGGGCCGGAGTTAACGGCCGCGTCGACCGGCCACCAGTGCCATCCGAGCGCATCGAAGCCGCGCGCCGCGGTCCGGCCCATGCGTCCGATGGGTAGGGGCGGCAGCCGTGGCGAGCGCTTCGGCGGGTACGCCGGATCGCCGGCGAGGCCGGCGACGCCCAGCGCGATGTCGTTCAGGTCGTAGTAGGGCTCGAGATCCTGATAGGAGAACGGCCAGTCGTCGCCGACGCCGTCGAGCGTGCGCCGGTGGAGGTCGGAGGGATGGAGGCGCGGGACGTGCGCGGCCCAGGTGATCGTCGACCCGCCGACGCCGTTCCACATGAGCGGCTTGATGGGGGAGGACGCGTCATCGATGGGGTAGTCGGCGGATGCCGTCGCGCCGCTCGCGAGCCGGACGTTCGGCGAGGTCGCCCACGGCCCGAGCGCGGCGCGCTGCCAGTCACGGCG
>MGON01000129.1:17444-21568 GCA_001795345.1 Chloroflexi bacterium RIFCSPLOWO2_02_FULL_71_16
GCCGACGACCACGACGTCGACCGGGTCGAGCTTCGTCACCCGGCGACGTTAGCCGGGCCGCTAGCGGAGCTGCAGGGCGAAGCGAAGCGCATCGTCGAGCGACTCGATCTTTGTCTCAGACAGTCGTCCGATCCGGCGGTCGAGGTTGGTCTTCCGGATCGTCTTGAGGTCGTCGCAGTTGACGGCGCAGAGACGGGGGAAGCCGTCGCGATGATCGAGAAGCACTTCGGTCGGCAGGCCGCGGACGGTGCTCGTGATGGCGGCGACCGTTGTTCCCTCGCGCCGCCCGCCGACGTCGTCACGCGAGACGATCACCACGGGCCGCCGCTTGTCCACGGCCACCTCCCAGATCTCCCCGTGCTCGGTCGGACGGGCCATCGCTAACGCCGCTTCCGCGCAGGCGGCTTGGGCGCCTCATCGAGCGTGTCCCCAAAGTGCTCCTCGTTCCATCGGAGGAAGGACAGCTCATCGTCCGTGAGAGGGCTTCGCTCATAGCCTCGGAAGTAGGCCTCGATCTCTTCTTCCTTCGAGCGCTTCTTCAGGTACTCGATCGCGGCTTCCTGAAGCCAGCCGCTCCGGTCCTTCCCGGCGCGCTTGCGGGCGCGCTCGATCTGCCGGTAAAGGTCGTCCGGGAGGGAGATGGCTGTCCTCTTCGTCATCAGAGCGAAGTATTACGCGTAGTAATACCGACGGTCAAGCCAGGATCCGTGGTGCGAGGTGGCTAGGTCCACATGACGCTCCGCGACGATGGGCGACGCTGCTATCGCTTGACCTTCGGAGAATACGACTCGATCCACCTGCTGGACTGGATCTACGCCGACACAGATGGACCGTGTCTTGACCGCAAGCGTGCGATCTGGATCGCCCATCGCAAGCGTCATGCGTCGCATCCGGCACCGACCGGTCTCGGTCGGTGGGCGAGGAGGGACTCGAACCCTCACGCTCTTTCGAGCACTGGACCCTAAATCCAGATCGTCTACCGTTCCGACACTCGCCCCACGTCCATTGTGACGGCACTCGCGCTCGCCGACTACGACTTATCCGTTCTTTGATCGACGCTCGGCATTTCCTGCTGGCGTGCTCGAGTCAGGATCTGGGGGGAAACACGCGACACCGTTCCGACAGCAAAGCCCAAGAGCCCCGCAAGCGCGAAGAACAACGGGACTAGCGACTGCCACTGCGACTCCAGGACAAAGGGCACAGGCGCCTCGATCCCGAGCGCAGAGCGCTTCGGTGAGATCCGACGTGCGGACACTCGGGAAGCGTGTGAGCACGGCGCTCACCGAGATCGCGCCTCGCATGATGGAGATCGAGAGCCACTGCGCTCCGATGCCGGCGAGGACGGCGAGCGCGACGGGCATCCGCGGCACTCGAAGTCGCGACCAAAGCTCGAAGATCTCGGGGAGCTCCTGACGGAGTCCCTCCCGCAGCACGAGATCTAGCCGGAGGTCTTCTTCGCGCGCGCCTCGACGCCCGAGAGCTTCTCGATCGCCTTGATGAGCGAGTGGTTCCCCTCGCGCCCGCCGCCGGCCTGCTGGAGCGCGGTGTAGAGGGTGTGCGTGAGCGCCGTCCCGGGGAGCGACGTCTTCGTCGCGTAGGCCGCATCGAGCGCGAGCCGCAGGTCCTTCTGCTGGAGGTCGACCATGAAGCCGGGCGAGAAGTCGCCGGACAGGATCTTCGGCGCGTAGTTCGCCATCGCCCAGGATCCGCCGGCGCCGCTGGCGATGACTTCGCGCGTCTTCGCGAGGTCGAGACCCTGCGCCGCCGCGAATACGAGAGCTTCGGACACGCCCAGGTTGTTCAGGACGACGGCGATCTGGTTCGCGAGCTTCGTCGCCTGTCCCGCGCCGTGCGGCCCCATGTGCACGATGGTCTTGCCGAGCGCGCGGAAGACGGGCATGGCCCGCTCCACGTCGCCGTCATCGCCGCCGATCATGATCGTGAGGCGCGCCTCGATCGCGCCGATCTCGCCTCCCGACACCGGCGCGTCGAGCGTTCGGAAGCCGCGCTCGGCGGCGCGCCGGGCGACATCCTTCGCGACGTCCGGCGAGATCGTGCTCATGTCGACCGCGAGCAGACCCGGGTGGGCGCCGTCGGCGATGCCGTCATCGCCGAACGTCACCGCCTCGACGTCGGACGAGGTCGTGACCATGCTGATGACGAGGTCGCTCTGGGAGGCGACCTCCTTCGGCGTCGCGCAGACCGTCGCGCCGTCGGCACGCAGCGGCTCGGCCCGGGCGATCGTGCGATTCGTGACGGAGACCGCGAAGCCCGCGCGCAGGAGGTTCCGCGCCATCGGGAAGCCCATGATCCCGAGCCCGACGACGCCGACGCGCTCAGGCATCAGCTAGTTGTCCGTGTCTCGGCGAACGAACACGCTGCGCGTCTGGTCGTCCGCGCTGACCAGGAAGGTCCCCTCCTCGCTCTCGTCGACGTTCACCGACGCGAGCAGGCGGTCGTCGGTCACGTGGAGGAAGCCGCTCGAGCGCTCCAGCTCGTTCGCGATCGCCTCGGAGAGCGTTTCCTCCTCGTGCGCGCTCACCAGGAGAGCTTTGGCCTTCTTCACCAGGTCGAAGAACTCCGCGGGCGAGAAGGCGCGCGCGTGGGCAAGGAGCACGGCGGTCCCGAGCTCGTCGTCGCCCTCGTGGATCTCATAGAAGTACACGCTGCGCTCCCATACAGTAGACGTCTCCGATGTCGACCGACCCCACCACCGACGCGGGCGCTTCCACGTCCTCCGAGCGCACGACCTCGGCCGACTCGTCGTTCCGGTACTCCGTGACGCGCCATCCTGGATCGCTCGCGACGATCGAGGTGGAGGCCGACGCGGCGCGGCTCTCCGCGGCCGCGGACCGCGTGTTCACGAAGCGCAACCGGCAGGCGAGCATCCCCGGCTTCCGCCCGGGGAAGGCGACGCGGGCGATATACGAGCGGCACTACGGCGCGCAGCACCTCTGGACCGAGGGCGCCGAGGACGTCATCGACGAGACCTACCGCGAGATCGTGCAGACCGAGCGCCTCGACCCGCTCGAGCATCCGCGCATCGAGATCCAGCAGCTCGAGCCGGAGAAGGACCTGCGCTTCGCCGCGAACGTGACGGTGCGGCCGGAGGTCACCCTCGGGGACTACGCCGGCCACGGCGCCAAGGTCGAGCCGACCGCGCCGACCGACGAGGACGTGGAGCGCGTCATCGCCGGGATGCGCGAGCACCACGCGGAGCTTCGGCCGGTCGACCGGCCCGCGCAGGCCGGCGACGTCCTCACGGTGGACGTCGATGCCGTGATCGACGGCCGCGCGATGCCCCCGATGGGACGGAATGCCCACATCGAGCTCGGGCACGAGTACGCGATCCCCGGCCTTGCGGAGGGGCTCATCGGCGTCGCGGCGGGCGAGGAGCGCGTGCTCGAGCTCACGTTCCCCGCCGACCATCCGGACGAGGATCTCCGGGGCAAGGCGGGCAAGTTCACGGTGCGCACGTCGAGCGTCGCGGAGAAGGTGCTACCCGCGCTCGACGACGACCTCGCCAAGACCGTGGGCGTCGCCGATCTTCCCGCGCTACATACGGCCGTGCGCGACGAGCTCGCGCACGGCGCCTTCCACGAGGCCCGCGACGCCGCCGCCGAGAAGGCGCTCGAGCACGCGCTCGAGGTGAGCGAGGTCGAAGTCCCGGAGGTCCTGGTGCAGGACGAGCTCGACCACATGATCGGCGATCTGAGGGCCCGGGCCGCCGAGCGCGGCCTCGCCTGGGAGCGCTTCCTCCTCCAGGCCAAGCGAACGGAGGGGGAGATCCGCGAGGAGTGGCGGCCCGCGGCGCTGCGCCGCGCGAAGTCGCTCCTCGTCCTGGACGCCGTCGCCAAGCGCGAGGGGATCACCGTGAGCAGCACCGAGCTCGCGCAGGAGCTCGCCCTCATGCCCGTCGCCCAGCGCGACCCGCAGGCGCTGCGCTCGCCGCAGGTCCTGGCCGCGCTCGCGCGATCGATGCGGGATCGAAAGGCGATCGACAAGCTCATCGGCCTCGACACGCCGGACGCCGAGCGCGAGCTCCTTCGTCAGCTCGGGGCGTCGCCCGACGCCGCCGCGCACGCGGCGGAGCCGGCGGAGGATGCGGTCGAAAAGGCCGCCGC
>MGON01000129.1:21575-24318 GCA_001795345.1 Chloroflexi bacterium RIFCSPLOWO2_02_FULL_71_16
GAGCCCGCGCCCGCGATCATCGTCCCGACGCGGCCCGAGCAGTCCCGCGAGAGCAGGGAAGCGATCCGGAAGCTCGCGCAGAGCGATCGTTAAGGGCGCGGATCTGATCCCAAGAAGTCACGTCAGAGAGGCGAAACATCCTCTGGCGCCATGGTCGTTTGCTATCTTGGTCCGAAGCAAAGGCGGAGGCGAGCGATGAACTACGTACCGATGGTCATCGAGCAGTCCGGGCGCGGCGAGCGGGCGTACGACATCTTCTCGCGCCTATTGAAGGACCGGATCATCTTCATCGGCGACATGATCGAGGACAACATGGCCAACCTGATCATCGCCCAGCTCCTCTTCCTGGAATCCGAGGATCCGGAGCGTGACAGCTTCCTGTACATCAACTCGCCGGGCGGGGTGGTCACCAGTGGCCTCGCCATCTACGACACGATGCAGTACCTGAAGCACCCGATCAACACGGTGTGCGTCGGCCAGGCCGCGTCGATGGGGGCCGTCCTGCTGGCGGCCGGCGCGAAGGGCAAGCGGTACGCCCTGCCGAACTCGCGGATCATGATCCACCAGGGCTCGGGCGGGTTCCGCGGGAACACGCCGGACGTCCTCATCCAGGTGAAGGAGCTCGAGACCCTCGTCGACAAGCTCACGAGGATCCTCGCGCACCACAGCGGGCAGCCCGTCGAGCGGATCCGCCGCGACTCCGAGCGCGACCGGTTCATGAGCGCGGAGGAGGCCAAGGCCTACGGCCTGATCGACGAGGTGTTCGTCGGCCACGAGTCGCTCATCTCGGTGGCGAAGGAAGCACACGATCGCGACCGCGTCCCGGTGACCGTCCCGTGACGACGCCGGCGAAGGGCGGCAAGCCCTACCGCTGCTCGTTCTGCGGCAAGAGCCAGGACCAGGTGCGCAAGCTCATCGCCGGCCAGGGCGTCTACATCTGCGACGAGTGCATCACCCTCTGCCGCGAGATCGTGGACGAGGAGTTCATGGAGTCGCCGAAGGGCGCGCGGACGAGCGGGCAGAAGATCCCGAACCCCCGGCGCATCAACGAGATCCTGGACCAGTACGTCATCGGCCAGGAGAAGGCGAAGCGGGTCCTCTCGGTCGCCGTCTACAACCACTACAAGCGGGTGGGCGCCGGGCACCGGGTCGACGACGTCGAGCTCGGCAAGTCCAACATCATGCTCATCGGGCCGACCGGCTGCGGGAAGACGCTGCTCGCGCAGACGCTGGCCCGGATCCTCGACGTCCCCTTCTCCATCGCCGACGCCACGAGCCTCACCGAGGCCGGCTACGTCGGCGAGGACGTCGAGAACATCCTGCTCCGCCTCATCCAGGCCGCCGACTTCGACCTGAACCGCGCCCAGCGCGGGATCATCTACATCGACGAGATCGACAAGATCGCGCGCAAGAGCGACAACCCCTCGATCACCCGGGACGTCTCGGGCGAGGGGGTGCAGCAGGCCCTGCTGAAGATCCTCGAGGGCACCATCGCGAACGTGCCGCCCCAGGGCGGGCGGAAGCACCCGCACCAGGACTTCATCCAGATCGACACGACGAACATCCTGTTCATCTGCGGCGGCGCCTTCGAGGGGCTCGAGAAGATCGTGGAGGCGCGGATCGGCAAGAAGACGATGGGCTTCGGCGCGACGCTCCGCGACAACACCAAGGAGACGACGGCCGTGCTGGCGCAGGTCATGCCGGACGACCTGCTGAAGTACGGCCTCATCCCGGAGTTCATCGGCCGGCTTCCGGTCATCGTTCCGCTCAACGCGCTCGACGAGAGCGACCTGCTGCGGATCCTCACCGAGCCGAAGAACGCGATCGTCAAGCAGTACCAGAAGTTCCTCGCGCTGGACAAGGTCGAGCTGCAGCTCACGCCCGACGCGCTCGGCGCGGCGGCCCGCGGCGCCGTCCTACGAAAGACCGGCGCCCGCGGCCTGCGCACGATCATCGAGGAGGTCCTCCTCGACGTCATGTACGAGATCCCGTCGCGGACCGACGTCCGCAAGGTCGTCGTGACCGACGAGTCCATCGACGGGAAGATGAAGCCGCTGCTGCTCACGAAGAACGAGCAGGTCGTGCTCGAGGGCGAACAGGCGAGCAGCGCCTAGGCCCGCGGAGCGCCGCTCGTGCCTAGGCTCTTTTTCGCCAGCCCACGCGACCTCCCGACGAGCCGGCCGCAGCCGGGTGTCACGGAGCGCGCCGTTCGAGGCGAGCGCTCCACGATGCTCATCAGGGACCTCGACGCCCGCACCGTCGTAGAGACACACAAGCACGACGACGAGCACATCGGCATCGTGACGCGCGGGAGCGTCGCCATGGTCATCTCGGGTGAGCAGCGCATCCTCACCGTCGGCGACACGTACGTCGTCCCGCCCGGCGCTTCGCACGGCACGCGCGTGCTCGAGCAGGCCGCACAGGTCGTCGACGTGTCGCGCGTCCCGAGGGAGCGAGGCGAGGCGTGCTGATCATGTACGCGATGGCCGACTGTCCGACGTGCGAGCGGGCTCGGCAGGAGCTGCGCGAGCAGGGGACCCCGTTCGAGGAGCGGCGCGTGGATGGCAACGCCGAGCACCAGCAGGAGGTGCTGCGCCTGACGCTCCAGCGGACCGTCCCGGTGTTCGTGAAGGACGGCCGCGTCGTCGTCGGCTTCCACGGGGAGCGCGGCTGAAGCTTCTAGCCCAGCGCCGTGTGCGCTTGCTTCGCAGCAACGGCGGCCCTGTCACCGTCCTCGCTAGCG
>MGON01000129.1:24345-25797 GCA_001795345.1 Chloroflexi bacterium RIFCSPLOWO2_02_FULL_71_16
GATCCTCTTCGCGAGGACGGTTCTCGGGCCGCCGTACACTTGGTTGACGCCGGCGCGGACCGGGAGGAGTAGCAGCAGAGGTCCTGACAGAGAAGGCGGGTCGTGGCTGGGAACCCGCCGCAGGAGCGAAGTCGCGAAGGTCGCCCGCGAGCCGGATCGGGTTGGCCCGTTAGAGCCTGAATGAGGTGCGCGCGAGCGCACGAAACTGGGTGGTACCACGGCCGACCGCTCGTCCCAGGACGGGCGGTCTTTGTATTTCGGCCGAGGAGGTGCCACATGTCGACCGAGACGCGCAAAGCCCCGCCACAGAGCGCGCTGACGTTCGCGGAGAAGAACTTCAAGCCGTCGGTCGTCGAGCGCGACCTCTACTCGTGGTGGGCGCGCAGCGGCTTCTTCACGCCGCCCGAGACCACGGACGGCCGGACGTTCGTGATGATGCTGCCGCTACCGAACGTGACCGGCGACCTGCACCTCGGCCACGCGCTTGGCTTCGGCGGCTACCAGGACATCATGGCCCGCTGGCACCGCATGCTCGGCGAGGCCACGCTCTACATGCCCGGCACCGACCACGCCGGGATCATCGCCCAGATCGTGGTCGAGCGAGAGCTCGCGAAGCAGGGGGTCTACCGCCAGGGGATCACGCGCGAGCAGTTCCTCGCCGAGATGTGGAAGTGGATGGACCACTACCGGCCACGCATCGACGAGCAGCTGCGCATGCTCGGGTGCTCTCTCGACTGGAGCCGTCCGAACTTCCCCATGGAGCCGAGCAAGCAGCGAGCGGTCCGGACGCACTTCATCCGGCTGTACAGGGCCGGGCTCCTCTACCGCGCCGACCGGATCGTGCACTGGTGCCTCACCTGCCAGACGGTGTATTCGGACCTCGAGGTCAAGCACGTCGAGCGCACCGACACCCTCTACTACGTGCGCTATCCCTGGGCGGACGGGGCGCCCGCGGGCGCTCCTGACGTCGTGGTCGCGACGACCCGGCCCGAGACGATCCTGGCGGACGTGGCGGTGGCCGTGCACCCGGACGACGAGCGCTGGAAACCGCTCCTCGGCCGTGAGGTCCTCGTGCCCGTCGTCGACCGGCGCGTGAAGATCGTCGCCGACGAGGCGGTGGACCCGGCCTTCGGGACCGGCGCCCTCAAGATCACGCCCGGGCACGACCAGACCGACTTCGAGATCGGCCAGCGCCATCACCTGCCTGTCCTCACCGTCATCGGGAAGGACGGCCGCATGCTGCCCGGCGCCGGGCCGCTGGCCGGCCTGGACCGGGACCGCGCCCGCCTCGACATGGTCGAGCGCCTCCGGAAGGGCGGCCTGCTCGTCCGCGAGGAGCCGCTCACGCATGCCATCGGCATCCACGACCGCTGCGACACCGTCGAGGAGCCCCTCGTGCTCCCGCAGTGGTGGGTCCGGATGAAGCCGCTCGCGGAGCCGGCGATCGCCGCC
>MGON01000129.1:25877-36720 GCA_001795345.1 Chloroflexi bacterium RIFCSPLOWO2_02_FULL_71_16
CCGCCGATCCGACGAGCTGCCCCAAGTGCCGGTCCGACGACCTGCGCCAGGATCCCGACGTGCTCGACACGTGGTTCTCGAGCGCGCTCTGGCCGTTCACGACCCTGGGCTGGCCGGATCGGACCAAGGACCTCCAGCGCTTCTATCCGGGGACCGTGCTCGAGACCGGCTACGACATCATCTTCTTCTGGGTCGCCCGCATGATCGTCATGGGGATCTTCGAGATGGGCGACGTCCCCTTCCGCACCGTCTACCTCCACGGGCTCGTGCGTACCGGCGGGGAGAAGATGAGCAAGTCGAAGGGGAACGTCGAGAGCCCGGTCGGCCTCATCGAGGAGTACGGCGCGGACGCCGTGCGCTTCGGCCTCGTGGTCGACACCGCGGCCGGCATGGACAGCCAGCAGTCCGGCGCGAAGCTGGCGAACGCGCGCAACTTCGGGAACAAGCTCTGGAACATCGGACGGTTCGTCCTCCGGCAGCTGGAGGCGTACCCCGAGGCGACGGCGGGGCAGGCGCTGGACGAGAGGCCGTCCGGCGATCTGCACGAGGCCGAGCGGTGGATCCTGTCCCGGACGGAGCACGCCGCGGCCGAGGCGATGCGCCTTCTCGACGCATACCTCTTCGGCGAGTACGCGCACTTCATGCAGCAGTTCGTCTGGGGCGAGCTCGCCGACGCGTATGTCGAGCTCGCGAAGGCCGGACTGCGTGACGAGCGCCGGCGAGCCTCGACGGTGCGCACACTGGCGTACGTGCTCGACCGCGCGCTGCGCCTCCTGCACCCGATCATGCCGTTCATCACCGAGACCATGGCCCTCCAGCTCTGGAACGGCCGCCGGACGGTCCGCGGCGAGACTTCGCTCGTCGTCGCTCGCTGGCCCGCGGCCGGGGATCGGGACGAGGCGCTCGAGGCGCGCTTCGGCCTCGCGCTCGACGTCGTGCGCGCCATCCGCAGCCTGCGCCAGGACGCCGGCATCGAGGCCCGCGAGCGCGTGGCCGCCACCCTCGGCGGCGACGCCTCCATGGTGGCGTCGTCGCTCGACGCGGTCGCGGCCCTCGCGAACGCCGAGGTGACGCTCGGCACGGGCGACGGCCCCGCGACCGTGGTCCGCACCGTCGAGGTCCGCATCGCCACGCGGCGCGACCCCGCGGCGGAGCGCGCCAAGCTGGAGCGCGAGCTCGCGCACGCACGCGAGTCGCTGCGGCGGTCCGAGGAGCTGCTCGGCCGGTCCGATCTCACGACGAAGGCGCCGGCCAAGGTCGTCGAGACCGAGCGTGCCCGCCTCGCGGAGCGTCGCGAGCGTGTGCGCCTGCTCGAGGAGGGGATCCGCCGGCTGGGCTAACGTTCGGCCGCTGTGACCGCCGGACCGACCGCGAGCGGGCCCATCGGCTTCGCCAGCTTCCAGGAGCTGCAGACGGAGGTCTACCGGCGGCGCGACGCCGGCGACCGGGAGACCGCCCTCGAGCTGCTCGCGGCCGCGGGGCCGTCGTTCCCGGACCAGGCCGCGCACGTCTACCTCGCTCGCGTCCAGCTGTCGGCCGAGCTCGGGCGCATCGACGAGGCGATCCGGGTCTTCGCCGAGGCGCTGGGCGCGGGCTGCCGCTACCCGCTGCCGGTGCTGCGCGGCGAGACGTTCGCGGCACTGCACGACATCGTCGAGTTCGAGCGGCTCGAGCACATCGCGGCGATGCGCTACGACGCGGAGCTGGCGGCCTCGCGTCCCAAGCTCGTCGTTCGCGCTCCGAGCACGGGCGAGCCGCGTGGCACGCTGCTGGTCCTCCACGGCAACAACAGCCGCGCCGACCGCACCGTGCCGTACTGGGAGCACACGCTCGAGCTCGGCTGGAGGCTCGCGCTCGCCCAGTCGGCGGAGATCTCGTTCACCCCCGGCATGTTCGTGTGGAACGACGGCGCCGCGGCCCACTCGCAGCTGCGCCGGCACCTGCGCGACCTCGAGGGTCGCGTGATGGCCTGCGGGTACTCGATGGGGGCGCTGCGCGCGCTCGAGCTGGGCGCGTCGGAGCCGGACCGCGTCGCCGGCGTCGTGGCGGTCGGCCCGTACTTCCCGCCTTCCGCGGTGCAGCCCCTCGCGGAGGCGCTACGGGTGCCCGCCGCGATCGTCGTCGGGCGGCGCGATGAGCACGGCTGGCCGGGGTCGGAGGAGCTGGCGCGCCGCGTGGTGGCCGCGGGCCGCCGCGTCCACCTCGACGTCCTCCCAGGTCAAGGCCATGGGTATCCGCCGGACATGGCCGCCGCTCTCGAGAAGGCGCTGCGCTTCCTCGAGGCCTGAACGGAGGGACCGCCCTTGCGGGCGGTCCCTCCAGTCAGTTCCCACGCGATCTCGTTACTGGTTTTCCTTCAGCGAATCGTTCGCTTTGCGGGTCGCGGTAGCGAGGGAGGTGTCGGGCGCCTCCTTCTTGGTCTGGACCTTGGTTATGGCCTCGAAGATCGCGTCGCGGACCTCCTGCCATCCGCGGATGCTCGGACCCGCGGCGCTGGTCGGCACGAGCGCGAAGGCCTGCGCCCCCTGGACGTCCGGTCCGGCCCAGTGCGCCTTCAGCGCGGCGTCCTCGAGCGCCGAGGCGCGTACGGGCATGTAGCTCGAGAGCACCGACCACTTCGCGGTCTGCTTCGCGTCGGTGAACCACTTGAGGAACTCCCAGACCGCCAGCTGCTTCTCCGGTGTGCTGCGGGTGATGGCGATGACGCCGCCGAACTGGATCGTCCGCGACGGAGCCGTGCCGTTCGTCGGCATGCCGAAGAGGCTCCAGTTGATGGGCTTCTTGAAGGCCGCCTTGATGAACGGACGGCCCGTGCTGGTACCGGTCGCGAAGAGGAGGTTGCCCTCGCCGAAGCGGTCCTGCCAGTCGAAGCCCTTCGGGACGTAGCAGAACTCCTCCTTGATGCAGCGGTCGTACATCTGCAGCATCTCGAGACCCTCGGCGCCGCCGAAGCCGACCTCGGTGGGTGACTTGAGGATGGAGCCGCCGCGCGTCAGGACGCCGGCGAGGAAGGCCTCGCTGCCCATCCCCGCCCAGCCCCAGCGCGTGACCTTGCCGTCGGCGCCGACGACCTTGGCCTTGCGCGACATCTCCTCGAACTCGGCCCACGTCTTGGGGTGCGCGCTGTAGCCGAGCTCCTTCAGGAGGTCCTCGTTCACCATCATGACCTCGAGGCTCTTGATGAACGGGAACGACAGGATGCGGTCGCCGTACTGCGGGTACCTGTTCGAGTCGATGTACGGCTGGTAGATGTCCTTGAGGCTCTCAGGGGAAAGCCCGTTCTTCTTGGAGTTGATGTACGGGTCCATCTCGACGATGATCCCGGCCCGCGCGTAGTCCGCGACCTGGTTCTCGACCGCCACGACGCCCTCGGGCACCGTCCCGGCCTGGATCGCGCCGAGCATCTTCTGGTAGATCTGCGTGTAGTTCCCCTGGAACTCGGGCTTGACGGTGACGCCCTTGCCGTTCGAGGAGTTGAACTCCTTGATCATCTCCTCGAATCCCTTGGCCAGCGCGCCGCTCTGGTTGTGCCAGAGCGTGACCTGGACCGGTCCGGAGAGCGTGATGTCCGCATCGGTGGCCTGTTCCGTCGCCGTGGCCTGTGGCGCCGGAGATGCTCCGGTGGTGGGCGATGCCGGCGTGCACGCCGCGACGAGGAAGGCTGTGACCGCGAAGAGCGCGAGGAGCTTCCGCATGTATCCCTTTTCCTCCGACACCGCGTTATCCGCGGATCCCGGTCCGCGCGACCCCTTCGATGAAGTAGCGCTGCGCGATGAGATAGACGACCAGCGTCGGCAGGATCACGAACGTCGCTCCCGCCATGAGCAGATGGTACTGGGTGCCTGCCTCGCTACTGAAGGGCACGAGGGCGACCTGGATCGGTCTGATCTCGGGCGACGACGTAACGAGCAGCGGCCACAGGAACGAGTTCCACGAGGCCAGGAAATTGAGCAGGGCGACGGTGATGAGCGCGGGGCGGACGAGGGGGAGCGCGACGCTCCAGAGGAACCTCACGTGTCCCGCGCCGTCGATCCGCGCGGCGTCCTGGAGCTCCTGCGGCACCGACATGAAGAACTGCCGCAGCAGGAAGATCGAGAAGACGGAGGCCAGGAAGGGGACGATCTGGGCCTGGTAGGTGTTGTACCAGCCGAGGTACTTGGTGATGAGGACGAAGTTCGGGATGAGGGTCGCCTCGCTCGGGATGAAGATCGTGAGCAGGAATATCGCGAACAGCACGTTGCGTCCGCGGAAGCGCATGCGCGCGAACGCGTACGCGGCGAGCACCGCGGTGACGAGCGTGCCGAGGGTGGATACCGCCGCGATGCCGAGGGTGTTGGCGAACGACCGCGCCCAGAGAGTGGTCGGGAACTCCCAGGCCTGCTGCCAGTTCTCGAAGTGCCAGACGGTCGGCCAGAGGACCGGCGGGTACGACTGCGCCTCCGCGAAAGACTTGAACGAGGTCGTGACCATCCAGTAGAAGGGGAACGCCGTCAACACCGCCCCGGCGACGAGGATCAGGTGCTTCAGGGCGCCGGCGGCCAGCACCCGTGGAGGCACCCGTAGGGTCCTATCCATAGAACACCCGCCGTCCCAGCACGCGGAACTGGAAGATCGTGATGGCGACGACGATCAGCACGAAGATGAACGACATGGCCGCGCCCAGGCCGATCCCGTTCACGGCGGTCCGCTCGAAGAAGGTCTGGAAGATGAGCATCGGGACGTTGCGCGTGGTGTCCAGCGGCCCGCCGTTGGTGAGCACGAAGATCTGGCTGAAGGAGCGCATCGCACCGACGGTCGCGAGGACGAGCACGAAGAAGATCGTGGGTGAGAGCAGCGGGAGCGTGATCCTCAGGAAGATCTGGCGCTCGCCCGCGCCGTCGATCCGCGCGGCCTCGTAGAGCTCGCGGTCGACGTTCGTGAGGCCCGCCAGGAAGATGACGGTCTGGAACCCGATGAAGTGCCAGACCGTGAAGATCGACACGGCGACGAGGGCCAGGCTCGGCCCCGTCATCCAGCCCTGGAGCTCTAGGCCGAAGGCCGACCCGATCATTCCGAAGACGCCGTCCGGCTCGCGCAGCCACTCCTGGGCGGGTATGCCGACGAGGCCGATGGCCCAGTTCAGCAGCCCGAAGTTCGCGTCGAACATCCACTCGAAGACGAGGGCCGCCGCCACGACCGACGTGATGTAAGGCATGAAGTACACGACCCGGTAGGCGCCGCGTCCGGAGGTGCCCTGGTAGAGGACCACGGCGATGACCAGGGCCAGGAACATCTCGATCGGCACCGTGAGCAGGACGTACCAGACGGTCACGCCGAGGGAGTTCATGAACTGCTCGAAGCGCGCGCCGGCCGGATCGAGGACCGCGCGGTAGTTGTCCAGCCCGGCGAAGCGCTCGTAGATGATCCCCCAGCGGGTGAGGCTCATGAGGAATGCCGCGAACCCGGGAAGCACGTCGAAGACGCCGACCAGGATCACGGCGGGGAGCACGAAGAGGTACGCCTCGATGTGCTCGAAGAGGATCCGCCGGCGCCGCGCGTCGAGGCGCGAGGGCGCTGGCATGACCCCAGGGGTAGGGGCCCCTGTGCGCGTAGCGCCTGCCACCTTAGGCGATGATAGGTGCGCCGTGCCGATCTACGACTACCGCTGCGATCACTGCGGCCACGCGTTCTCGATCGTCCAGTCGTACAAGGACGAGGCCCTGTCGGCATGCCCGAGCTGCGGCAAGCTCCCGCGCCGGGTGGTGACCGCTCCGGCGATCGTCTTCAAGGGTTCGGGGTGGTACAAGACCGACAGCCGCGCGTCCGCGCCCGCCGAGAAGGACGGCGCGAAGGCGACCGGCGGCGACGCGAAGCCCGCGAGCGGCGAGGCGAAGCCGGAGACCAAGAGCACCGACGCGAAGACCGAGGCGAAGCCGGCCGCCTCCTGATGGAGCGCCTCGAGCGGATCGCGAGCATGGTCCTGGAAGGCTGGACCGCTCGGCTCTTCCGGACGCGGCTCCAGCCGGTGCAGATCGCGAAGCGGCTCATCCGCGCGATGGAATCCCGGCAGACGATCTCGCTCGCCAAGACGTTCGTGCCGAACTCGTACGTCGTGTCGCTCGGGCCGCGGGACTTCGCGCAGTTCGAGCCGTACCGCCGCAGTCTCGAGCGGGACCTCGCCGAGGCGATCCTCGGCGCGGCGCGGGAGCGCGGCTTCACGCTGCTTTCGTTCCCATCGGTCGAGATCGAGCGCGACGACGACGTTCCCTCGGGCGACGCGCGCGTGTCCTGCGCCCTCGTCGACGCCAGCGGTGACGAGGTGGCGCCGGGCTCGCCCGAGCTCGGGCACGTCGAGGCGGGGCACACCATGGTCCTCGACCGCGACGCGCTCCTCCACGAGCGGCCACGCGCCCCGAAGGCCTTTCTCGAGGTCCCGGCCGAGCGCCGGCGCTTCCCGCTCGGGCCGGAGCCGTTCGCCGTCGGCCGCGACCCCGAGAACGATCTCGTCCTCGACGACCGCCGCGTGTCGCGCCGCCACGCCGAGGTGCGCCTCCGGCTCGGCCGCTACACGCTCTATGACCTGCAGAGCACGAACGGCACCTTCGTTAACGGCCGGCGGGTGGCCGAGGTCGTCCTGTCCGACGGGGACGCCGTCCAGATCGGCGGGACCGAGCTCGTCCTGCGGCAGGAGGCGGGGGCCTAGCGCGTGGAGCTCACGTACCAGCTCGCGCTCTGGCTGGTCCGGCTCGCCTTCCTCATCGTCCTCTACCTGTTCCTGGTGCGGGCGTTCGCGTCGCTGTGGCGCGCGCTCCGGACCGAGGCGGAGCTCGCGTCGCGACCGGCTCTCGCGTATCTCGTCGTGCAGCGCAGCCATGCGCACGGTCCACGCGTCGCCGAACGGCTGCCGCTGCGGACCGTGAGCACGCTGGGTCGCGACGCCGGCAACGACGTCGTCGTGAACGACGACGCGGCCTCGGCGCGGCACGCCATCGTCGAGCTCGCCGACGGGGTCTGGTGGATCGAGGACCAGCGCAGCACGAACGGGACGCTGCTGAACGGCGCGCGCATCGGGCGGCGCGAGCGCATCCGGGACGGTGACGTCGTGGACATCGGGCGCGTCAGCCTGCGGTTCGAGTCGGTCGCCTGATCCTCCGCCTGCGCCCCACCGGCCGGTTCGGCGAGCTCGGCCTCCTCATCTGGGTCGCCCTGCTCATCGTGACCGGCTTCCTCGCGGTCATCGGCGCGCGCACGAGCGAGCTTGGCGTGCAGGCCCTGGTGGTGCCGGCGACGTTCCTGGTGGTCGCGCTCGCGCTGCACGTCTTCCTCGTCGCCGTCGGGTTCCGCGGCGACCAGCTGCTGCTCCCGCTCGCGCTCGGGCTCACGGCGATCGGACTGGTGGCGGTCCAGCGCCTCGCGCCCTCGGTCCTCCTGGTGCAGCAGCTGACGTGGACCATCGTCGCGGCCGGCGCGTTCGCCGCGGCGATCCTCATACCGCGCGACCTCAGCGCGCTCGCCCGCTTCAAGTACACGTGGGCGATATTGGGGCTCGGACTCCTTCTCTCGCCCCTGTTGCCAGGCATCGGCCGCGAGATCAACGGCGCGCGCATCTGGATCCAGGTCGGGCCGGCGAACTTCCAGCCCGCCGAGGCCGTCAAGGTGCTCCTCGTCGTCTTCTTCGCGGCCTACCTCGAGGAGCACCGGGAGCTGCTGGCGCAAACCCAGCGGCGCATCGGACCGCTCCCGATCCCTCCGGCGCCCTACCTCATCCCGATCCTCCTCATGTGGGCGCTCGCGATGGGCGTGATGGTGCTGCAGAAGGACCTCGGCGCGACGCTCCTCTTCTTCGGGATCTTCCTCGCGATGCTGTACCTCGCGACCGGCCGTCCCGCCTATTCGTTCATCGGGCTCGCCATGCTCGTCGCCGGCGGCTTCGTCGCGGCTCAGGTCTTCGCGCACGTGAACGCGCGCATCGTGTCCTGGCTCGACCCGTTCGCGGAGGAGCTGCGGTTCGGGCCGGCCTACCAGCTCGTGCAGGGGCTGTTCGCGTTCGCGAACGGCGGGCTGTTCGGCGCCGGCCTCGGCGCCGGGATGCCGGAGCGGATCCCGGTGGTGTGGAGCGACTTCGTCTTCGCCGCCTTCGCGGAGGAGGTGGGCTTCGCCGGCGCGTTGGCCCTCCTGGCCCTCTACCTGGTCTTCGTCTTCCGCGGCATGTCCATCGCGCTCCGCGCGCCGACGCCGTTCCTGCAGCTGCTGGCAGCGGGGCTCTCGTTCATCGTCGCGCTCCAGGCGCTCGTCATCGTCGGCGGCAACGCGAAGCTCATCCCGCTCACCGGCGTGACGCTGCCCTTCCTCTCCTACGGCGGCAGCTCGCTGGTCACGAACTTCGTCATCGTCGCGCTCCTCCTTCGCGTGAGCGACATCAGCGCCCGTATCCGTGGGTCATGACCTCGCCACCGATCGGCCTGAACATCCGCAGGCTCACGCTCCTCATCGCGCTCGCCTTCCTCGCGACGAGCGTCGGGGTCGGCTACTGGACGCTCGACGTCGCCGGCCTGCAGGGCGACCCGTACGACCCGCGCCTCTACGCGACGCTCCGCGACAGGCCGCGCGGCACGATCCTGGCGGCCAACGGCACCGAGCTCGCGCGCAGCGAGCGGGGACCGAACGGGTACGTCCGGCGCTACGCGGACCGCTCGCTGGCGCAGGTCGTCGGCCACGCGTCGCTCACGTACGGCGCGAGCGGCATCGAGGCCGCGTACGCCGAGTCCCTCATCGGACAGGACGCCGCGGATCCGGTCTCGCAGTGGCGCGCCCGCTACCTCGGCGAGGCGACCGAGCCGGCGAGGGTCCAGACGGCCATCGTCCCGGCGGTGCAGCGCGCCGCCGCCGCGGCGCTCCGCGGTCGCCGCGGCGCGATCGTCGTGCTCGACCCGAAGACCGGCGCGGTGATCGCCTCGGTCAGCCAGCCGGACTACGACGCCGCGCGCGTAGGCGATCCCGCGACGGAGGAGGAGGCGTGGCGCCAGGTGACCGAGAACGCGGACCGGCCGCTCCTCGACCGCGCGCGCCAGGGCCTCTATCCGCCGGGTTCGATCTTCAAGATCGTCACCGCGGCCGCGGCACTGGAGAGCGGCGTCGATCCCAAGGCGAAGGTCCGCGTGGACCACCCCTTCAGGGCCGACCCGTCGTGGGGGAACTACTCGGTCAAGTCGGTGACGGGGGCGCACGGCGACTTCGACATGAACACGGCCTTCGTCCGATCGGAGAACATCTATTTCGCGAAGCTGGCGCTGCAGATCGGCGCCGACCGCCTCGAGGAGTACGCCGCGCGCTTCGGCATCGGCGCGACGCCGCGCTGCGAGCTGCCGGCGGCGCGCGGGCAGCTCTCGATCTCGGGCGACCTCGACCGGCCGATCCTCGTCGCGGACACCGCGTTCGGGCAGGGCGAGCTGCTCGTCTCGCCGCTGCAGATGGCGCTCGTCGCGGCCACCATCGCACGCGGCGGATCGCTCCCGACGCCGCACTACGGAACGGCGGTCCTCGCGCCGAGCGGGGACCCGCTCCGGCTCGTCGAGCCTGGTGCGGCCGCGCAGGTCGTCAGCCCAGAGACGGCGATCACCATCGGCACGGCGCTCGTCGCCGCGGTCAACGCACCCGGCGCGTTCGCCGCGGGGGCCCGGATCCCGGGCGTGATCGTGGCCGGGAAGACGGGCACGGCCGAGACGCCGTCGGGCGCGCCGCACGGCTGGTTCGTCGGCTTCGCCCCGGCCCAGGACGCGGTCGCGGTCGTCGCCGTGGTCATCGAGAACTCGCCGAAGGGCGGCGAGGATGCCGCACCCGTGGGCGCCGCCGTGCTCCGGGCCGCGCTCGGGCGCTAAGGATCGAGTGAGAAGGCGACCGAACCGCGAGCGCCCTCGTCGCGTATAGAGGACTAACACGCTCGAGCACATACCATTTGTGAGGAAGGGGCCGATGTCCCCTGGGGAGTGACGAGTGACCGAGACCGAGCTGAGCCGGCGCGTGGCCGGCGTGGTCGCGAACGTCGAGAAGGCGATCTTCGGCAAGCACCACGAGGTCGAGCTGGCCATCACGGCCCTCTTGTGCAGAGGGCACATCCTCATCGAGGACGTCCCCGGGACGGGCAAGACCGTCCTCGCCAAGGCGCTGTCCCGGTCCATCGGGTGCAGCTTCCGCCGCATCCAGTTCACGCCGGACCTCCTGCCGTCGGACGTGACCGGCGTGGCCATCTTCGACCAGCGCACCAACAGCTTCGAGTTCCGGCCCGGCCCGGTCATGAGCCAGATCGTGCTGGCCGACGAGATCAACCGCGCCACACCGAAGACGCAGTCGGCGCTCCTGGAAGCCATGGAGGAGCGGCAGATCACCGTGGACGGGGTGACCTACCGGCTGCCGGAGCCCTTCCTCGTCATGGCGACGCAGAACCCGATCGAGTATGAGGGGACCTTCCCGCTGCCGGAGGCGCAGCTCGACCGCTTCTTCCTCCGCCTGCAGCTCGGCTATCCGGGTCCGGAGCAGGAGGTCGCCATCCTCGACGCGCAGCGGGTCCAGCACCCCATCGAGACGCTCGGCCAGGTCGTCAGCTCCGAGGAGCTGCTCGAGTCGCAGGTGCGCGTGCGTGACATTCACGTCGCCCCCGCCGTGAAGCAGTACGTCGTGAACGTGGTCGGCGCGACCCGGTCACACCCGGACGTGTACCTAGGCGCGTCGCCGCGCGGGTCGCTCGCGCTCACGCGCGCCGCGCAGGCGTACGCCGCCATCCGCGGACGCGACTTCGTGCTCCCCGACGACGTGAAGGCGCTCGCCGCGCCGACGCTGTCGCATCGGCTCATTCTCCAGCCGCAGG
>MGON01000129.1:36731-42113 GCA_001795345.1 Chloroflexi bacterium RIFCSPLOWO2_02_FULL_71_16
CGCGCCTCAAGGACCTGGCGACGACGACGGTCATCGCCGAGGTCCTCGCCAGCGTCCCGGTGGAGATGACGCCCGCGGCCGCGCGGGCTTAGGCCGCTCGTGCGGCCCTGGCAGCTCGCGGTCCTGTGGATAGCGCTCTTCGTCACCGCCGTGGCGAGCGGGATCGACCTCCTCTACTACCTGTCGTACCTCGTCCTGTTCGTCGGGGTCGCCATGTGGATCGTGTCGCGCCAGACGCTCGACGGCCTCGCCGTGAAGCGGCAGATCGGGCAGGCGTACGCGCACCTCGGGGACACCATCGAGCTGCGCTACGAGCTCCAGAACACGCACCGGTTCGGCAAGCTCTGGCTCGAGATCTTCGAGGAGTCGAACTGGCCCGAGCACCTGCCGGGGCGCGTCCTCTCGATCGCCGGGCAGCGCGACCGCAAGTGGAAGGTGCTGGTGCGCGCCCTGCGGCGCGGGCGGTTCCAGCTCGGGCCCATCGTGCTGCGATCGGGCGACCCGTTCGGCCTCTTCGCCACCGAGATGCGCATCCACACGCCGGCCCTGATCCTCGTGTACCCGAAGGTGCTCCCGCTCCTCCACTGGCAGCTGCCCGGCTCGCAGCTGGAGGGAGGCGTCCTCACCGGACAGCGCTCGCTCCAGGCGACGAGCATGGTCATGGGGATCCGCGAGTACCGGCCGGGTGACGCGTACAAGAGCATCCACTGGCGCTCGTCCGCGCGGCACCGGACGCTCCAGGTCAAGGAGTTCGAGCTCGACCGCACCGCGGACCTCTGGATCTACCTCGACCTCGACCGTCACTGGCACCGCGGCGAGGGCGAGACCGCGACCATCGAGCGCGCCGTGACCGTGGTCGCCTCGGTCGTGGCCAAGGCGCTGCGGGAGCACCGCAACGTCGGCCTCATCACCAGCGGGCTGCGCCCGGACGTCCTCCAGCCGGACCGCGGCACGAAGCAGTCCGGCAAGCTCATGCAGTACCTGGCGGAGATCCAGGCGGGTGGCGACCTCTCCATCGCGGAGACGCTCATCGAGACGACGCCGCGGCTGCGCCGCGGCTCGTCCTGCCTCATCGTCACGCCCTCGCTCGACCGCCAGTGGGTGCGTCCGGCGGGGACGCTGCGCGAGGCGGCCATCGCGACCCAGGCGGTGATCATCGGCCCGCCCTCTTCGTCGGACGACCGCGACCGGGCGCGCCGCCACGCCATCGTCGGCGAGCTCGCGATCGCCGGGATCCCGGCCGCGTACCTCTCAGTCGACTCGCGCATCGAGGACCTGTTCCGCGAGGCGGCCGTCGCATGACAAGCTACCGGGGGGCTCCGCCCCCCGAGAACCCCCCGCCTGGGCCGTGGGTGCCCCCCGAGGACCCCCCGGCTCGGGCGTTCCTCCGCGCCTTCTTCCCGCCCCTCGACACCGCGGGGCTGCGCTTCCGCGGCGGATGGTCGGGCCTGCCGATCTTCGCGATCATGACACTCGTCTACCCGCTCTCCCTGCAGCAGGCGAACTGGGTCGAGCTCTCCTCGCACTTCACGAACATCGCGATCGTCGGCCTCCTGGCCGGGACGCTGCTCGGCAACTCGCGGCTGCGGCCGTCGCGCGCCGCGGCGCTCGCCGCGGTCCTCGGCTCGATCGCGGTGCTCCTGTTCACAGTCTTCGCCGTGCCCGAGGGCACGTTCCGCGAGCGGGCCGTCGCGCTGGGCGTCGACGTCAACACCTGGCTCACGCAGGTGCTCGCCGGCGAGGCCGCGCGGGGGCAGACCGTGTTCACGCTGTTCCTCGGGGCCAGCAGCTGGGCAACGGGCTACATCGGCGCGTTCGCGCTGGCGCGCTCGCGCCGGGTCTGGGAATCCATCGTCGTGAACGGCGCCTGCCTCGTCGTGAACGTCTCGCTGGCGCTCACGCCGCTGCTGCTCGACCTCGTCGTGTTCTCGCTGTGCGCCCTCGTGCTGATGGTCCGGCTGCACATCGTCACGCTCCAGGAGCGCTGGGAGGCGCGGAACATCCAGCCGACGGGCGAGATGGACTGGCGGGTCCTGCGCGGCGGGCTGACGTGGACGACGGTCCTCGTGATCATGGCCCTCGTCTCGCCGCGGGTCGGAGCGGCCGAGGTCCTGGGCACCGCCTTCGACACCTTCGAGGCGCCCTACCAGCGGGTCGAGGCCGAGTGGCAGCGCTTCTTCGCCGGCGTGTCCGGGCCGAGCCGCCTGCGGGGCGTCTCGTTCGCCGACGCCATCCGCCTGGGCCAGTCGCCCAACCTCGGCGAGGCGACCGTCATGACGGTCGACGCGGCGCAGGGTCGGTTCTGGCGCGTGATCGCGTACGACTTCTACACCGGGCAGGGCTGGCGCAGCACCGAGGTCGACCGCACCGCCGACGTCGCCGTCGAGGAGACCAGGCTGCGGGAGCCGTTCGAGGCCACCTTCAACATCCTCGACTCGGGAAGCGGCAACCGGCTGTACGCCGCGAACGAGCCGCTCGCCGCCACCGTGCCGGTGCAGTTCCTGGTCGGCTCGGACCGCACGTTCTCGAGCGGCGTACGCGCCGTGGAGTCTCGCCACGCGGCCGGGAGCTACACGGTCCTCTCCCTCGTGTCCGTCGCCGACAAGGGGTCGCTCCGCCGCGCGAGCGCGCCGATCCCGGAGTCGGTCCGGCGCAGCTATCTGCAGATACCGAGCACGCTCCCGCAGCGGGTGCGCGACCTCGCGCGCGAGGTCACGGCGAGCGCCACGAACGCGTACGACAAGGCGGAGGCCATCGAGGGGTTCCTCCGGACGAACTACCGGTACGCGCCGGTCGTCCGCCCGCCGCCGCCGAACCGCGACCCCGTCGACTTCTTCCTGTTCGACCTCAAGGAGGACTTCTGCGAGTACTTCGCGTCGTCGATGGTCATGATGCTGCGGGAGGTCGGCGTCCCCGCGCGGCTGATCGAAGGATTCACCAGCGGCACGTTCGACCCGGTGTCGGGTCAGTACATCGTGAAGCAGGTGAACGCGCACGCCTGGGTGGAGGCGTACTTCCCCGGCTACGGCTGGATCGAGTTCGAGCCGACGCCGTCGGAGACGCCGTTCGTGCGGATCGAGGCGCCCGCGGAGGAGTCGGATCCGGCGGCCGGCGGCGAGGACGGCTCGCTCGAGACCGACCCCGACGCGGCGGAGCGCGACCTGCGCATCGCGGAGCTCGAGGCGCTGTTCGCCGAGGCCTCGGGCGCCTCGGGCGCGGGCGCGGCCCCGGCCCCTCTGGTCGACCCCGCGCCGCTGGTGAGCCTGCTCATCCTGCTCCTGCTGGCCGCCGTGGCGTTCGTCGCGCGGTTCGAGTGGCGCTTCCGCCGGCACAGCCCGGTCGAGGCGGCCTGGGGCAAGACGCAGCTCCTGGCCGCGTACGTCGGCCATCCTTCGCGCTCGTCGGAGACGACCTACGAGTTCGCCGACGCCCTCGCCGTGATCGTGCCGGAGGCGCGCGAGCCGATCCGCACCATCGCGGACGCCCGGGTGCGCGAGCGCTACGCGGCCGCCGGCGCGGACGATGGCCTGCGCGAGGCGGCCGAGGACGCGTGGTGGCGCGTGGCCAAGGAGCTCCTGGTGCTGCTGCCGCAGCGCGTCCTGCGCGCCGTCGTCAGGCTCATCCCGCGCTAGTCGCTGGCGCGAGCAAGAGGCGCTAGCGCTCGTCCTCCTCTTCCTCTTCGTCGTCGGCCTCGTACTCGTCGGAGTAGAAACCGAGCTCCTCGCCCCGGAAGACCGTCACGAGGAAGTCCTCCCGCTCGGGGTCGTGGGTCTGGACGAGCTCCTCGTCGATCTGGTCGATGAGCTGCTGGACCTCGTCGTCGGTGAGCTCGACCTCGAGGAGCAGGGTGCCGTGCACCTCGAAGCGTGCGTAATGGACGTCGAGCCGGCCGATGCGCCGCGCGCCGCCGTACACGGTGAAGACCTCGCTGGCTTCCGTGCGGACCTGTCGCTCGAAGCGCGCGGCCTCCATGCGAGCGAGACCCTAGCGCAGAGAGGGAAGGTCGATCAGAGGCCCAGCGCCGCGCCGAGCGGCTGACCGAGCTTCGCGGCGCGCACGTCCTTGATGTCCGGGAACCCCGCGATGCGCGCGCGCACCTCGTCCGGCACCGCGTCGTCCAGGGTCAGGATCATCAGCGCCTCGCCGCGCGGGTGAAGGCGCCCGACCTGCATGGACGAGATGTTCACGTCGCTCTGGCCCAGGATCGTTCCGACCCGGCCGACGAGGCCGGGCTTGTCCTGGTGCTTCGTCAGGAGCAGGTGTCCCTCGACGGGCACGTCCACCCAGAAGCCGTCGATGAACACGATGCGCGGGTCGCCCTGGACGAGAGTGCCCGCGACCTCCATCCCGCCGACGTGCAGGGCCAGGAGCGACGCGTAGCGGCTGGGCTCCGGCTCGCGGCGCTCCGCCACGACCAGGCCGCGGTCGCGCGCCATGGCCATGGCGTTCACCAGGTTGACGCGCTGCTCGGTGAAGGTCTCGAGCAGGCCCTTCACCGCCGCCGCCCGCAGCGGGTCCGGGTCGAGCTCGAGCACGCCGCCCATGTACGCGATCTCGAGCGCGACCGGTCGGCTGCCGAGGAGCTGCGCCGCGAGCGACCCCAGGCGCTCGGCGAGCAGGAGCCACGCGCTGCCGCCGCGGTCCTCGGCCGGCGGCCGCGGCGCGTTCACGGAGTCCCGCGCGGGACGGCCGGCCAGCACGTCGAGGACCTGCCGGACCACGTCCACCGCCACGTTCGTCTGCGCCTCGGCCGTGGATCCGGCGATGTGGGGTGTGAGCACCGTCCGCGGCGCGTCGCGGATGGGGGAGTCGGCCGGCAGCGGCTCGGAGGGGAACACGTCGATCGCCGCTCCGGCGATGCGCCCGGCCCGCAGCGCCTCGGCGAGCGCCGCCAGGTCGACGATCTCGCCGCGCGCGGCGTTCACCAGGACCGCGGTCGGCTTCATCTTGGCGATGGCCTCGGCGTCGATCAGCCCGCGCGTGCGGTCGGTGAGCGGCGCGTGCAGCGAGATCACGTCGGCCGCGGCGAGCAGCTCGTCCAGCTCGACGAGGCGCGCGCCGATGGCGTGCGCGCTCGCCTCGGTCGCGTAGGGGTCGTGCGCCAGGATGCTCATCTCGAAGGCGGCGGCGCGCCGCGCGACGAGGCCGCCCACGCGGCCGATGCCCACCAGGCCGAGCGTCTTGCCGCGAAGTTCCCGGCCCATGAGCTTCGAGCGCTGCCACTCGCCGCGGCGGACCGAGCCGTCCGCGGCGACCACGTTCCGCAGGAGGGCGAGCATGAGCGCGAGGGCGTGCTCGGCGGCGGCGGCGACGTTGCCGGTGGGCGCGTTCACGACGTACACGCCGAGGCGCGTGGCCGCAGGGACGTCGATGTTGTCGACC
>MGON01000129.1:42134-44487 GCA_001795345.1 Chloroflexi bacterium RIFCSPLOWO2_02_FULL_71_16
ACGACGAGGCGCGGCGCGGACTCGAGGACCCGGGCCGTCACCTTCGTCTCGCTCCGCACGATGAGCGCGTCGACGTCGGCGAGCCGCGCGCAGAGGGCGTCCTCGCCCAGACCGGTCGCGACCCGGACCTCGCAGCGCTCCCGGAGCAGCTCGAGCCCCTCGGGCGCGATGGGATCGGCGACGAGCGCGATAGGCAGCGGCCGTTTTTCGCGCTCGACCCGCCTCGCTTCCGCATCGGCGTGCCTCGCCGCCTCGCTCCGCTCGATCAACAGCTGACTCGCTCGGACCGGCGGAGCCGGATCCTCGCTCGCACTCTTATCGGCGGGCGCTCACCGTGGCCGCGCTCCGGCTCGCCGGGCGCGTGGCGCGCGGCGGCGGCTGCGTCGCCTCGTCGTACGCGCGCAGGCATGCGGCGATGGCTTGTCCCGGCTCGACCGGCTGGTGCAGGTCGCGGAGGGTGAGCTCGACGGCGCTGAAGAACGAGACGATGTCCTGGAGCGTCACGAAGCCCATGTGCCCGACCCGCGCTACCTGGCCCTCGATGCGGCCCTGCCCGCCGGCGATCACCGTGTCGTAGCTGTCGCGGAGGATCCGGATGAGGTTCTTCGGGTCCACGCGCGTCGGCGGGCGGAATGACGTGACGCTCGGCGAGGCGTACTGCTCGTCGGCGAAGAGCTGGAGGCCGACGCCCTGGAGGCCGCGGCGCGTCGCGAACGCGAGGTCGCGGTGCCGCCGCACGATCGCCTCGACGCCCTCCTCGGCCATGAGCTTCAGCGACTCCTGGAGGGCGATGAACACCGTGACCGCGGGGGTCGAGGGCGTCTGCGCCTTCTCGAGCGAGGCCTTCGCCTGCTGGAGGTCGAGGTAGAACTTCGGCAGGTCGCTGCGGTCGTACGCCTTCCACGCGCGCGGGCTCATGGTGACCATCGCGACACCCGGAGGCGCGCCCCACGCCTTCTGCGACGCGGTGACCAGGACGTCGATGCCCCACTCGTCGATCTCGAGCTCGGCGGCGCCGGCGCCGGAGACGCCGTCGACGATGAGCAGCTTGCCCGCCTCGCGCACGATCTCGGCGATCTCCTTGATCGGGTTGAGGACGCCGGTCGAGGTCTCGTTGTGCGTGACGATGACCGCCTTCGCCCCGTCCTTGGCGCGCTCCTTGGCCAACTCGTCGCGCACGAGGTCGGGATCGACCGCGCGGCCCCAGGTGACGTCGACGCGGCGCGCGTCCACGCCGTAGGCCTTCGCGATGGAGTGGAAGCGCTCGCCGAACGCGCCGTTGCTGAACACGAGGGCGCGGTCGCCGCGCGAGAGCGTGTTGACGATCGCCGCCTCCAGGCCGCCCGTGCCGGAGCAGGTGAGCAGGAGGACGTCACCCTGCGTCCGCAGGAAGTCCTGGAGCGCGCGCGTCAGCGCGGCGAGCAGCGAGGCGAACTCGGGTCCGCGGTGGTTGATCATCGGCCGCGCGGACGCCGAGAGCACGGACTGTGGGACGAACGTCGGCCCGGGGATCCGGAGGTTCTGTGGACGGTACATACGGGCGGTCTCCTTCGTGCGCGAGCGACCCCCGGGACCGCTCCCCATGGCACCGGGACGGGGTCGCTGGCGCTTATGATGCCCGACCCAAGTGCCCGGAACAACGCCTTCGCGCCGTCCCGCGAAGCTCGCTCCGTCCCTGCTTTCGGCCGACTTCTCCCGGCTGGGAGAGGCCGTGGCCGCGGCCGAGAGCGCCGGCGCCGACTGGGTCCACGTCGACGTCATGGACGGGCACTTTGTGCCGAACTTGACATTCGGCCCAAAGATGGTCAAGGACCTTCGGCGCGCCACGACGCTGCCCGTCGACGTCCACCTCATGATCGAGCGCCCCGAGGACTGGGTCGAGCGCTACGCCGACGCGGGCGCCACGTACGTCACCTTCCACGTCGAGGCGACGCCTCGGGTGTCGTGGACCGTCGAGAAGATCCGCCGGCGAGGCGCGCGGCCCGGCCTGACCGCCAACCCGGATACGCCGCTCGAGCGGCTGCTGCCCCACCTGGGGGAGCTCGAGCTCGTCCTCGTGATGAGCGTCCAGCCGGGCTTCGGCGGCCAGGCGTTCCTGCCGGGCTCGCTCGAGCGGGTCGCCGCGGTGCGCGCGGCGCTCGACCGGGGCGGGCTCGCCGCGGAGCTGGTGGTCGACGGGGGAGTGAAGCCGGAGAACTGCCGGGCGGTCTGGGAGGCCGGAGCGAGCGTGCTGGTGGCCGGATCGGCCGTCTACCTCGATCCGGAGGGGACCGCGGCCGCGATCGCGAAGTTTCGGAAGGCTCTCGGCCCTTGATCGGCAGCCCGCGCTGACGCGTCGGGCGGCCGATAGGAC
>MGON01000129.1:44508-46083 GCA_001795345.1 Chloroflexi bacterium RIFCSPLOWO2_02_FULL_71_16
TCGTCGCTAGTCAGCGTCCCCCAGTCCTAATTCGTGGAGCCGGTCGTCGCTGATGCCGAAGTGGTGCGCGATCTCGTGGACGACCGTGTCGCGGACGATGCGCGCCTGCACCTTGGGCGAGGAGCTCATCGCCTCGATCGGCTTGCGGAAGATGCAGATGCGGTCGGGGAGCCAGGGCTCGTCGCGGCGGTCGGTGAGCGGCACGCCCTCGTAGAGGCCGAGGAGCTCGCCGTGCTCGCGCAGCTGGTCATCGTCGGGCACGTCCTCGATGACCACCTCGACGTTGCGCATCTTGTCGCGGAACTCGGCGGGCAGGTCGTCGAGGGCCCGTGAAACGAGCCGCGCGAAGCGCGCTCGGCGCAGATCCGACACGCGCTCACTCTGGCACAGCGACCTCACCGCGGCGGCCCGGCAATGGCCGACCGCCCAGAGGATCTCGGCGGTCATGACGCTTCCCTCGCGGGCTCCAGGCTGCAGCGGCGACGGACCTTCGCGAGCGCGCGCGACCGGACCCGGCACACGCCCGACTCGGACAGCCCCAGGGTGACCCCTATCTCCTTCAGCGTGAGCCCGCGGGCGTACGAGAGGACGAGGACGGTGCGCTCGACGGCCGGGAGCGCGCGGAGCTCCTGCGCCACGACCGGCCAGCGCTCGTCGCGCGGCCCCGCGGCGCCCGGCCGCACCTCCACCGACTGCTGCGGCTCGTAGCCAGCGTCGAGGCACTTGTCGAGCGAGATCTCCGTGACCGGGTTGGGCAGCTCTGCGTTGGCCTCGCGTGCGGCGCGGAACGCCCGGCGGGCCGAGCGGGTGAGCGGGTCGCGCTCCCGGAGGGCGTCGAGCACCTGGCCGCGGACCCGGCGTGCCGCGTAGGCGACGAAGGGTCCGCGGTCGTCGCGGTACCGCTGCGCGGCCTGTACGAGACCCAGTACTCCCCAGGCGATGAGGTCCTCGCGGTCCGCGCCGCGGCAGCGCGGGTCCACGGTGCGGGCGGCCACGGCGCGGGCGAAGTTGAGGTGGGCGATGATGCGCTCGTCGGTGCTGGTGCTCTCCTCGGTCCCGGTCCAGCGAGCCCGTTCCACGGTGTGCGCAAGGAAAGCACCTGCGCGCCGGTCTGTCGATCCACAGTTGACGTACTTGTCCACAGACCCTAGGGGTGCCGACCGCGGGTGCTTGCTCACGCGTGCGGCCGACGACAAGGCTGTCCGAAGTACAAGTCGGGCGGACCGGCCGTGGTGACCCGGCTCCGCGCCAGCCCCGACCGGATCGAGCGTCGCGCGGCCCGGCTGGCGGCCATCGGCGCGGCGGCCGCGAGACCGCCCCAGCGCGCCGGCGTCACGCGCCTCGGACTGACGGAGGAGGAGCAGCGCGCCCACGCGCTCGTGGGCGGATGGCTCGAGAGGCGTGGAGCCCGCGTTCGCAGCGACGCCGCGGGGAACCTCCTGGCCCGCTTCGACGGCAAGGGCCCGTCGATCCTCGTGGGCTCGCACCTCGACTCCGTCCCGGAGGGTGGCTGGTACGACGGCGCCCTGGGCGTCGTCGTCGCCGCGGAGGCGATGGAGGTGCTGGCCGACGCGG
>MGON01000129.1:46090-46861 GCA_001795345.1 Chloroflexi bacterium RIFCSPLOWO2_02_FULL_71_16
CCTGCGGAGCGCCGTCGAGGTCGTGGGCTGGACCGACGAGGAGGGCGTGCGCTTCGGCATCGGCCTCTTCGGCAGCCTCGCGGCGTTCGGCCGGCTGCCGGCGGGTGCAGCGGAGCGGCGTGACCCGAGCGGCGTCACGATCCGGCAGGCGCTCCGGGCTCTGGGTCTGAGCGGTGATCCGACCAAGGCGCGCTTCCCCAAGGGCGCCATCCGTGCCTACATCGAGCCGCACATCGAGCAGGGGCCGAACCTGGCCGAGGCGCGCAAGCCGCTCGCCGTGGTCAGCCGGATCGTGGGGATCCTCCACGCGCGCGTCACGGTGTCCGGGCGGCAGGACCACGCCGGCACCACGCCGATGGGGGACCGCGCCGACGCGTTCGCGGGCGCGGCCGAGATGGCCCTCGCCCTAGAGGGCGTCGCCGCCCAGCACCCGGGCGCGGTCGGAACGGTGGGCGAGATCGCGGTGCGCCCGGGCGCGAAGAATGTCGTACCCGGCGAGTGCGTCTTCTCCATCGACATCCGCGCGCCGCAGGACCGGACGCTCGACGCGGTCGTGGGCGGCTTCGAGCGGGCGGTGTGGCGGATCGCCGGCGCCCGTTCGCTGCGCGCGTCGATCGACGTCCTGAACCGCGTCGAGGTCGCGCCGCTGGACCGCTCCCTGCGCACGACGCTGCGCCGCGCGTGCGCCGCCGCGGGCGTCGAGGCGGAGGAGCTCGTCTCCGGCGCGGGGCACGACGCGCAGAACGCGCAGCTGGCAGGTGTTCCGACGGG
>MGON01000130.1:0-481 GCA_001795345.1 Chloroflexi bacterium RIFCSPLOWO2_02_FULL_71_16
CGTTCTCGGTGACGACGTGCCGCGCGCGCCGGTCGAGCGGCGCCGGCAAGCCCTCGACGCGCCCGAGGTCGGTGAGGCCGACGTCCCGGAGGTGCGTGACGCCGAGCGATCTCGCCGCGTCGTCGCACTGGCGGCGCCGCTCCGTGTACTTGCCGGCGCTGTGCTGATGCGTGACGCCGGAGTGGACGACGAGCAGCTCGATGCCCGTGGGCAGAGGGATCCGCTCGAACTCCAGGGACCGGCAGTCGAGGAACAGCGCCTCGTTCTCGCGGGCGAGGGCGGCCGCCATCTGATCCATGATCCCCGGGTTCGAGCCCACCAGCTCGCGCTCGCCGCGCTGGGCGGCCCGCGCAAGGGCGATGTCGTCGAGAGCGATACCGAACGCGTCGCGCACGGCGCGTAGGAGAGCCACCGCGAGCGCGCCGCTCGATCCGAGCCCCGCGCCCATCGGCAGGTCCGACGAGATCCGCGCGTCGAAGCC
>MGON01000130.1:512-11898 GCA_001795345.1 Chloroflexi bacterium RIFCSPLOWO2_02_FULL_71_16
GCGCCGCTCGCTCCCGAGCTCGTACTCCTGCTCACCATCGAAGGCACTGCTCGTCGCGTGGATCCGGCGATCGGCGCGCGGCCGTAGCTCGACGCTGATCCGGTATGGGATCGAGACGGGCACGACGAAGCCGTCGTTGTAGTCGGTGTGCTCGCCGATCAGGTTCACCCGGCCCGGTGCCGATGCCCTACTCACGGCCCAGCAGAGCCGCAGAGCGACCGGTCTGCTGTTGCACCTCGCCTACGTCGCGGGGTCGGCCTTCGGCGCGAGAGACCGCCGCGCCCGCACGAAGGCCCGGATCTCGGCGAGCTCGCTCACGCGGAAGAGCGTGGAGGCGACGACGTAGACGACGCCACCGAACGCGACCGCGACCGCGGTCTGGAGCAGGAGGAGCAGCTTCGGCGGGTCGAGGGCGAGGTCGAGGGGCAGGTTGGTGGCCCGGATGAACACGAACATGGCCACGCCCATCGTCAGGCTGGCCGCCAGGTGGCGCATCGTCGAGACGCCCAGGCCGACGACCCGCAGCCGCGCGCGGGGGGCGAGGACGATAAGGAGCAGGGCAGCCTCCGCGAGCGTGGCGATGGAGTTCGCGAGCGCGAGGCCGTTGATGCCGAGCCGCGGTGCCAGGGCGATCGAGAGCGCCACGTTCACCACGACGGAGACGACCGTGAGGACGAGCGGGGTCTTGGCATCCTTGGTCGCGTAGTACGCGCGCGCGAGGATCTGCACGAGCGCGTGCCCGACCAGGCCGAGCGAATAGAACAGGAACGCGAGGGCGGTAAGCTCGCGCATCTGCTCGCCGAACTCCCCGTACTGGAAGAGCAGGTGCACGATCGGCCGGCGCAGCACGATCATGACGATGATCGTCGGCAGCGTCAGGAAGATGATCCAGCGCACGGCCTGCTCGAGCACGTCGCGCATGCGCGCGGACTGCCCGAGCGACGCGTAGCGCGACAGGGCCGGGAATACGGCGGCCGAGATCGCGATCGAGAACACGCCGAGCGGGAGCATCGTCAGCTGGAACGCGTAGTAGAGCGCGGTGTAGGAGCCCGCGGCCATCCGCGAGGCCAGGTTCAGGTCCACGAAGAGGACGATCTGCACGACGGCGATGGCGAGGGTGCGCGGCCCCGCGAGCGTCGCGATCTCGCGCACGCCGGGGTGCGTGAGGTCGAGCGACAGCGTGTAGCGCGTGCGCCGGAACGTGAGCTCCGGCACCTGGACGAGCCACATCATCGCCGCGCCGACGATGACCCCGTACGCGAGCGCGTGGATCCCGAGGAACGGAGCGGCGAAGAGCGCGAACAGGATGATCACGGCGTTGTAGACGAGAGGCGCCGTGGCTCCCGAGAGGAACTGGCGGTAGGAGTTCAGCACGCCGGTGAACAGCGAGCTCAGCCCCATGAAGATGGGGCTGAGGAGCATGACCCGGGTCAGCTCGGTCGTGAGCTCGAGCTGGCGGGCGTCGTACTCCGGGACCATGAGCGGCACGAGGAACGGGGCCGCGACCCACATGACCGCCGAGAGCCCGATGAGCGCGAGAAGCATCGCGTTCATCACGCTCGATGCGACCCGCCAGGCCTCCTGCTCGCGCTCCTTCGCCAGGTAGCTGCTGAAGACCGGGATGAAGGCCGCGGCCAGGGCACCCGCGACGAGCAGGTTGAAGATCGTGTCCGGGATGCGGAACGCCGCCCAGAACGCGTCGAGCTCGCGCGGGTCGCCGGCGAACTGGGCGCCGATGACGGAGGACCGCAGCCACCCGAGGATCCGGCTCGCGATGAGCGTCCCGATCATGACCAGGGACGCCTGCGCGATGCTCAGCTGCACGGCGGGAGTATGCCCGCGCTAGTCTCTATCCATGCCGAAGAAGAAGCGTTCTGCCCTGAAGCGCATCCGCCAGACCGGGCGGCGCACGACGATCAAGACGCTCGCACGCTCCGCCACGCGCACCGCGGTGAAGGCCGCGCGTGACGCCATCCAGACCGGCTCGAAGGAAGCCGGCGAGGCCGTGCGCGCCGCGGCGAGCACGCTCGACAAGGCCGTGAAGCGCGGCGCGATCCACAAGAACGCGGCGCGCCGGCGCAAGTCCCGCCTGGCCCGTCAGGCCAACAGGAAGGCCTCCTAGCCGCGGCGGAAGCGCGGGAAGGCGTCGCGTCCGGGGTAGCGGGCCGCGTCGCCCAGCTCGAGCTCGATCTCCATCAGGCGGTTGTACTTCGCGACCCGCTCGCTGCGTGAGAGCGAGCCCGTCTTGATCTGCCCGGTGTTGAGCGCGACGCAGAGGTCGGCGATGGTCGTGTCCTCGGTCTCACCCGAGCGATGCGAGACGACCGCGGCGTAGCCCGACCGATGAGCAAAGTCCACGGCCTCGATCGTCTCGGATAGCGTCCCGATCTGGTTCGGCTTGATGAGCACCGCGTTCGCGACGCCCTCGCTCACGCCCTTCCGGATGCGGTCGACGCTCGTCACGAAGAGATCGTCGCCCACGAGCTGGAGGCGGTCCCCGAGCTGCTGGGTCAGCTTCCGCCACCCGTCCCAGTCGTCCTCGCCGAGCCCGTCCTCGACCGAGGCGAGCGGGTATTTCAGCTGCCACTCGGCGTACAGCCCGATCATGTCCTCGGCCGAGCATTGCCGGCCCTCGCGCGCGAGCCGGTACTTCCCGTCCTTCTGGAACTCGGTCGACGCCGGGTCGAGCGCTAGGGCGATGTCTTCGCCGGCGCGATACCCGGCGCGCTCGATCGCGCGGACGATGAGCTCGATGGGCTGCTCGTTCGACTTGAGCCCGCTCGGGGCGAAGCCGCCCTCGTCGCCCACGCCGGTCCCCATGCCGCGCTCGTGCAGCTCCGCCCTCAGGGCGTGGAAGACCTCGGATCCGGCGCGGACCGCCTCCGCGAACGAGGGCAGGCCGAGGGGAACGATCATGTACTCCTGCATGTCGGCGGAGTCCGTGGCGTGCTTGCCGCCGTTCAGGATGTTCATGTGGGGGACGGGGAGCGTGCGCGCCAGCGGGCCGCCGAGGTAGCGGTACAGGGGGAGGCCCACCGCGTTCGCCGCCGCGCGCGCGCAGGCGAGCGACACGCCCAGGATCGCGTTCGCGCCGAGCTTCGACTTGTTCTCGGTACCGTCGAGCTCGCGGAGAAGGCTGTCGATCGCGGACTGGTCGGAGGCATCCTCGCCGATCAGCTCCGGGGCGACCGTGTCGTCGACGCTGCTGACGGCCTTGCGCACGCCGCGCCCGCGGTAGCGTTTGCTGTCCCCGTCGCGGAGCTCGACCGCCTCGTGCGTGCCGGTCGAGGCGCCGGACGGCACGAGCGCGGTGCCGATGGCGCCGGCCGCGAGGAACACGTCCACGGCCACCGTGGGCTCGCCGCGCGAGTCGAGGACCTCGCGCGCGCGGACCATCTCGATCGTGGTGTCCATGGCGGGCGGAGACTAACCCCGGTCGGGGATCGCGGCGACCCCGGGCAGGGTCCGGCCCTCGATGAGCTCGAGGGAAGCGCCGCCGCCGGTCGAGACGTGCGTGAAGCGCTTGGCCAGGCCCAGCTCCTCCACGGCCTGCACCGACTCGCCGCCGCCGACCACGGTCGTGGCTCTCGACGCGGCCAGCAGCTCGGCGATCCGCTTCGTGCCCGCGGCGAAGGGGGCCGATTCGAACACGCCCAGCGGGCCGTTCCAGAAGATGGTCCGGGCGGCACCGATCGCGCGCGCGTACTCCTCGAGCGTGGCCGGGCCGACGTCGAGCATCGCCTCACCCGCCGGGACGTGGTCCACGTCGCGGACGGTGCCGGCCGGGGCGCTCGGCGACGCCGCGCAGACCGCGTCGCTGGGCAGATGGAAGTCGATCTCGCGCTCCTTCGCGCGGCGCAGGATCCGGCGCGCCTCCTCCTCCTTGTCCGGCTCGCGGAGCGACGTGCCGACCTCGTGGCCGGTCGCGCTCAGGAAGGTGTTGGCCATGCCCCCGCCGATCGCCACCGCGTCGGCGCGCTCGACCAGCGCGTGGAGGACGTCGATCTTCGAGCTGACCTTGGCGCCGCCGACGATGGCGAGGAACGGCCGCTCCGGGTCGGCGAGGATGCCGCCGAGAGCGGCCAGCTCCTTCTCGAGGAGGAGACCCGCGTACGCCGGCAGGTGCCTGGCGACGCCCTCCGTCGAGGCGTGAGCGCGGTGCGCCGTGCCGAACGCGTCGTTGACGTATAGGTCGAAGCCGACGGCGAGCTCCCTGGCGAAGCCGGCGTCGTTCGCCTCCTCCTCGGGATGGAAGCGCACGTTCTCGAGGACCACGACGTCGCCGGCGTGCAGGGCCGCGACGGTGCGCCGCACCTCGTCGCCGACGCAGTCCGGGAGGAGCCGGACGTCCTGCCCGAGCAGCGTCTCGAGGCGGGCCGCGACCGGCGCGAGCGACAGCTTGGGGTCCGGGCCCTTCGGCCGGCCGAGATGTGAGGCGACGGCGACCGCGGCGCCGGCCCGGGTGAGCGCCTCGATCGTCGGCAGGCTGGCCCGGATCCGCGTGTCGTCGGCGACCTTTCCGTCCTTCAGGGGGACGTTCAGGTCCGCGCGCAGGAGGACCCGCTTGCCCCGCGGGTCCACGTCGCGGATCGTCCGCTTGCTCAAGGTCCGCCAGGATCAGGCGCGCGCGCCGACGGGAGCCTTCTCCTGCGCGGGCTTGGCGCTCCGCTCGGCCACGAGAGCCGTGATGTCGGCCAGGCGGCACGCGTAGCCCCACTCGTTGTCGTACCAGGCGACGATCTTGACCATGTTCCCCATCGCAAGGGTGTCGATCCCGCTCACGATGGTCGAGTGCGCGTCGCCCTTGAGGTCGCTCGAGACGAGCGGCTCTTCCGTGTAGGCCATGATGCCCTTGAGCTTCCCCTCGGCCGCGCGCCGCAGGACCGCGTTGACCTCGTCCTTGGTGACGTCGCGCTTGAGCGTCGCGGTGAAGTCCACGACGGACACGGTCGGCGTCGGGACGCGGAAGGCCATGCCGGTGAATCTGCCTTTGAGCTCCGGGATCACCAGGGTGACGGCCTTCGCCGCGCCGGTCTCCGACGGCACGATGTTCTCAGCCGCGGCGCGCGCGTCCCGCGGGTCCTTCGCCGCGGTGTCGAGCGTCCGCTGCGAGTTCGTGTACGAGTGGATCGTGGTCAGGAACCCGCGGTCGATGCCGAACTCGTCGTTCAGGACCTTGGCCACCGGCGCCAGGCCGTTCGTGGTGCAGGAGGCGTTGCTGATGACGCGGTGCTTCTCCGGGTCGAACTCGTGCTCGTTCACGCCGAGGACGAAGGTCTTGTCCTCGTTCTTGGCCGGGGCCGAGATGATCACGTACTTCGCGCCCGCGTCGATGTGCGCGCGCGCCTTCGTCGCGTCCGTGAAGAAGCCCGTGGACTCGATGACGATCTCGACGCCCAGGTCCTTCCACGGCAGCTTCGCCGGGTCCTTCTCCTGGAGGACCTTGATGCGGTGCCCGTCGATGACGATGGAGTCCGCAGTGGCGGAGACCTCGCCCTCGAAGTTCCCGTAGTTGGTGTCGTGCTTGAAGAGGAACGCGTTCATCTGCGGATCCACGAGGTCGTTCACCGCGACGATCTCGATGGCGTCCCCGTGGCGCTCGAGCGCCGCCTTCACGAACTGGCGGCCGATCCGGCCGAATCCGTTGACGCCGACCTTCACGCTCATGCCATCACCCCCGTCTCGTCCGAGGGTAGAGCAAGTTCGAGCGAGGGTCCGGCTTCGCCGGGCCGCGCGAGGCCGCTCCTAGCCGAGCCACTCCCCCGCTCCGGCGGCGCGCTGCTGAGCAGCGATGACAGCACCGACCATGCCGACGTCGGCGCCCAGGCCGGAGGCCACGATCTCGCAAGCGGAGCTGGCGACCGCGAAGGCGCGCTCGCGGACGCCCCGGCGCATCGGCACGAGGACGTGGTCGGGCTCGTGCTCGGCGATGCCGCCGCCCACGACGATGCGCGCCGGGTTGAGGACGTTCACCAGCCCGATCGCGAGCGCCTCGAGAGCGGCCTCGGCGTTCCTCACGAGCTCGCGCGCACGCGGGTCGCCCGCGCGCTCGGCGCGGAACACATCGCTCGCCTCGACGCTCCCGAACTGCTCCGCGAGGTTCCGGCCGCCGGCGAACGACTCGACGCAGCCGTACGAGCCGCACCCGCACCTCGGGCCGGCGAGCGCGATCGGCCAGTGCCCGACCTCGCCCGCGGTGTTCGACGCCCCGCGCAGGATGCGGCCGCCGCTCACGATGCCCGCGCCGACGCCCGTCGAGACCGTCACGTACACGTAGTCGCGCTGCCCGCGCGCGGCGCCGGCCAGGCCCTCGCCGATCGCCGCGATCACGGTGTCTCGGTCGACGAAGACGGGGATCCCCTCGAGCGCCGCCGAGAGCTCGTCGGCGAGCGCGACCTCGCGGAAGCCGGGGATGTTCGGAGCGACGTGCACACGCCCGGTGCGGTGGTCGAGCGGACCGGGCGCGGCGCATCCCGCCGCGACCACGTCGTGGAGCGGGCGGCCGACCTCGTCGAGCGCGGCGCGCGCGGTCTCGGCAAGCGCGGCAATGACGTCTCGGGGACGGCCGGTGCTCGGCGTGGGACGGCTCGCGTCGCCAAGGATGCGCGGGCGATCGGGCGCGGGCTGCGCGACCACGGCGCGCACGTTCGTGCCGCCGAGGTCGACGCCGATGTACAGGCTCAGGCCTTCGGCACCCGGCCCGCGACCTCGGGGGCCTGGAAGAGGGCGAGGTCCTTCCCGAAGAGGCGCTCGCGCGTGTCGCGGAATCCGCGCTTCGCCTTGTCCTTGCCGAAGGCGCGCTCGGCGTCCTCGTACACGAGACGCGTGAGCGTCGCCAGGTACGGGAGCGCCTGGCGCTCCGGCACGCCCGCTCCGTCGATCGCCGCCACGTCGAGCCGGTCGTTGCGCACCGGGATCGTCCGGTCGATGGGATCGGCCTGCTCGTCGACGCGCATGAGCAGGCTGACCATGCGGTCGTCGACGCGTCCCTTGCCGTACTTTCCGCTGTTGTATCCGGCGAGCAGCTCGTTCACGAAGAGCGCGAGCTGGCCTGGGCGGCTGCGCGCGCCGGCGATGGGTGTCGCGGCCGCCGCGGCGGCCGGTGCCGCCGCAGCGCTCCTTCGACCGCCGAAGAGGCCTCCGAACAGGCTCTTCTTCTTCTCCGGCTCGGCCGGAGGCACGTAGGAAGGCGGCGCCTCGACCGCAGGCTCGACCGGCGCTCCCAGGTCCACGACAAGATCGCTCGCCACCGGCTCCTCCGCGACGGGCTCGGGCTCGGAGATGGTCTCCGCGGCCGGTGTCGTCCAGGTCGGTGCCTCGGCCGCGGGCTCCGCGGGCGGCGCGCCGAAGGCGGCAAGGCGCGGATCGACGTAGGGCTCGGGCTCGGGCTGAGGCTCGGGCTCGGCATAGGCCTCGGGCTCCTCCGGCCGCTGCGCCTGGGGCGGCGCCCCGAAAGCGGCCAGCCGCGGATCCGCGTACGCCTCGGGCTCGGCGGCGGCCTCCTCGGATGGCAGCTCCTCGGCCGGAGGCTCCCAGGGCGGCCCGCCCTCGGCCGGCTGTTCCCACGTCGGTGCGGCCGGCTCGGCCGTGGGCGGCTCCCAGGCCGGGGTGGATGCGTCCCACACCGGCGGGACCTCGGGGGTGGGCTCGGGCGGCTCGGGCGGCGGCCAGACCCCCGGCGGCGGCGCCGGTTCCGCCGGACCGACGACGCTCGTGATCGCCGAGAAACGGTCGTCGGGCGCCGGCTCGCGGTCAAGCGGCGTCTCCGCGAGGGGCTCTTCGGTAGGAGCCTCAACCTGGATCTCGGCCGCCTGCGCCTCGGAGACGGCCTGCGCCGAAGGCTCTTCGAACGCTGGCAGCGGCTCTTCAAAGGCCGGCGCGAGCACGTCGACGAGCCCGCCCTCGATGAGGTCGGCGAGGACGACCATCGTCGGCAGGCGCCGCATGCGCAGGCGCTCGGCGATCGCGGCGACGTCGCGCTCACCGTTGATCGCGAGGAGCGCGCGCCACTCCTCCGGAGTGAGGCGGATCTCGTCCTGCCGCGTGGCGCGGTCGGAGAGCTTGAAGCGCGCGCGCTCGTCGGGGACGAGCCCGCGGATCACGGCGATCCGGTCGCGCGTCTCCGCGGCGCGGTCGAGCAGCTCGTCGAGGCTCCCGGTGAGGTTGGCCTCGGGCGCGTCGTCCATCGGCACGAACTCGAAGCGGGCGCTCGCGATGGCGAAGGTCGCGCCGAGGGCGAGGTCGCCCGATTCCTCCTCCGAGGTCGCCGATGCGAGGCGGCCGTCGTCGAATCCGAGCGTCGACCGCTCGTGATCGGAGCGCACCTCGAGGCGACCAGTCTTCCGTGTGTGCGCCAGGAGCTGGAGGATCGTCTCGAGGGGGAACTCGCTCGTCGTGCCGCGAAGGTGGACCGGCTCGCCCATCGCGTTGATCGGCTGCGCCTCCACGCGCCTCTGCCGCGCGGTCGCGTCGGGAGGCGGCGGGTTCGCGTCGATCATGCCCGCGCGGACGAGCCCCGCCAGCAGGTCGAGCGCGGCGAGCCGCCGGATGCCGAGCCGCCGCGCCAGCGCCGCAACGTCACGCTCGCCGTCCACGGCGAGCAGCGCTCGCCACTGGTCCGCCGAGAGCCTGATCTCGGCACGCTCGGCGGCCCGCTCGGACAGGGTGAAGCGCATCCGCTCGTCCGGAACGATCGAGCGGATCTCGGCGACGCGGTCGCGCTCCGCGACGGCGCGGTCCAGGAGCTCGTCGAGCTCGCCGGAGAGGTCGGAGCCCTCGACGCGGTCGAGGCTCTGGAACTCGAACTGGCCGCGCTGGATCGTGAAGATGGCGCCGAGAGCGAGCGGCCCCGAGTCGTCCTCGGACCAGGCCGAGACGAGACGGCCGTTCGACATGGCCAGCGTCCCGCCCCTCTCGTCCGCCCGCACCTCGAGGCGCCCGGTCTTGCCGGTGTCCGCGAGGAGCTGGAGCACCGTCTCGAGCGGGAACGCATGGACCGACCCGCGGAGGCTCATCTACTCACGCCTCAGCGGATCGCCTGTTCGGTCGCCCGGTCGAAGAGGTGCAGCTTGCGCAGGTCGAAGCCGACGCGGAGCGAGGCGCCGGGCTTGGTCTGCGTGTCCACGGGGACGCGGGCGATGAACGTGGCCTCGTTCGCCGCGAGATAGAGCTGCAGCTCGTTGCCGAGGTACTCGACGACCTCGACCTTGGCGTCCACCGGGAACCGGCCGTTCTGCGAGTGGCTCGTGATGTCGTCGATGTCCTCTGGACGCAGTCCGATGACGATGTCCTTGCCCAGGATCCGGTCGCCCCGCTGCCCGAGCGGCACGCGCGCGAAGGCGGTCTCGGCGGCCGCGTCCCCCGCGGACCCGGCCACCTTGGCGGGGAAGAAGTTCATGGCCGGCGAGCCGATGAAGCCGGCGACGAAGAGATTGACCGGGCGGTCATGCAGCTCTTCGGGCGGGCCGACCTGCTGGAGCAGGCCGTCCTTCATCACCGCGATCCGCTCGCCCATCGTCATGGCCTCGACCTGGTCGTGGGTCACGTAGATCGTCGTCTTGCCGACGCGCTGATGGATCTTGCCGAGCTCGGCGCGCGTCTGGATGCGCAGCTTCGCGTCGAGGTTCGACAGCGGCTCGTCCATGAGGAAGACCGCGGGCTCGCGCGCGATGGCGCGGCCGACGGCGACGCGCTGGCGCTGGCCGCCCGAGAGCTCCTTCGGCTTGCGGTGGAGGAGGTCGTGGAGGCCGAGGATGGCGGCCACGTCCTTCACGCGGCGCTCGATCTCCGCCTTCGGCGTGCCGCGTAGCTTCAGGCCGAAGGCGATGTTGTCGTACACGCTCATGTGCGGGTAGAGGGCGTAGTTCTGGAAGACCATTGCGATGTCCCGGTCCTTCGGCGCCACGTCGTTCACCCTGCGGTCGCCGATGTAGATGTCGCCGCTGGTCTGCTCTTCCAGCCCCGCGAGCATTCGCAGGGCCGTCGTCTTGCCGCAGCCCGACGGGCCCACGAGCACGAGGAACTCGCCGTCGCGGACCTCGAGGCTCAGGTCGTTGACCGCCACTACGTCCCCGAACCTCTTGAAGACGTGCTCGTACGTGACTGTGGCCATCATTCCTCTCAACGATCGGACGTTATGGGCGGGAGTATGTCACCGCAGACGCACGAGCCAGGTGCCTATCTCGTACGGTCGGACGTGCGCGACGGCCGACCCGTCGCTCGCGATCTCGAGCGGGCCGGCCGTGCGGATCACGTCGAGCCCCGTATTGCCGAGCTCCACGTCTCCCTCGCGCAGGTCCGCGGTGCGCGACGACACGCATCCGCGATCGAACGTGAGCCTCGCGGTCGTCTCGCCCGGCCCCATCGCCGCGAGGCGCACGACGACCTCGCCGTCAGGGCTCGCTCGGAGCGAGGAGAGCTGGAGCGTGGCGTCGGGCGGGTCGGTCTCGAGGCGCAGGAGCGTGCGCGACGAGCCGTCGCCGCGGCCGGTCCACGGCGGCGACAGGAACTCGCGCACGCTGCGAAGGGCTCGGCCGAACGACCAGTGCCCGAGGCGGTGCCCTTCGGTCGCCGCGCGCAGCGGCACGACGCAGTAGCGGAACCGCTGCGGTCCGATGCACTGCGCGGTCGGCGTCTCGAGCTCGGGGCCCGCATGCCCGCGGCGCTCGCGGAGGTCGCCGCGCGAGAGCCACCCCACCGCGCGCACGAGGGTGATCGCGACGCGGCCGCCGTCGTCGAGGATCGCGTACTCGCGGATCCCGTCGACGCCGACGGCGAGCCCGCCCGTGACGCCGTGGACCGCGACGATGTCGTGCACGCATCGCTCGTTGGTCGGCGGCTCGACCCAGCCGGGCCGCGGGGGCACGCGGTCGGGCCGCTCGAGGATCGCGAACGCGGCGCCCGCGTGATGCGTGAGCGTGCGCGTGCCGGTGTCGAACTCCGCGCGCAGGCGATGATCGCGCGCCCGGTTGTCGATGACCGTCTCCACCTCCACGCGGTCCGCGCCGGCGTCGAGCGACACGGTGATCCGGACGGGGCACTCCACGGTCTCGTGGACCCGCGCGAGCCGGTCGGGCCGGAGCGAGGCGGGCAGACGCATGACGGTCTCGACCGTCACGGCGGCGCGGTCGCCGCGGACCTCGGTGCGGCGGTCCCCCGGCTGCGCGGCGCGCTCCACCGTCGGTCCCGCGTATGAGAACGTGTATTCGTCCCCGCGGTCCCCATCGCTGGTGAGCAAGTTCTGGCGCTCCCAGCGGTGGCCGTCGTGGAGGTCGACGACCGCGAAGGTCCCGTCGGCCGCGACCTCGACCCGCAGGTCCCCGTTCTCGATCACGCCGTCCTCGGCCGACCGCACCCCGTGGCTCGGGACCGGCTCGGGAAGCGCGAA
>MGON01000130.1:11944-21003 GCA_001795345.1 Chloroflexi bacterium RIFCSPLOWO2_02_FULL_71_16
GCCGATCTCCACGACCCCGCGCCGCTCCCAGGGCAGCGCGCTCCAGACGACGTCGCGGTCCCCGGGGCCCGCCAGCCGGCCGGCCAGGTCGCGCGCGAGCTCCTCTCCATCGGCCAGGACCCGGTCGAAGCGCGGCCGCATGTCGAGGTCGTGGACCGCGTCGATGCCGCAGCCGCAGATGGAGTCGTGAGGGTGGTTCTCGAGGAGGGTGCGCCAGAGCGCGCGGATGCGCTCGCGCTCCGTGCCGCCGCCGAGGGCGTCCAGGGGCTCGCAGCGCTCGAGCAGCAGGCGCTCGCACTCCGCGTTCGCCTGTTTGATCCACACCCGGGTCGAGTTCACGCCGCGCAGGATCGGGCGGTACTTCCCGGCGATCATCTCGCCGGTCAGGACGCCCCGCGGCGTCGGGAGTGAAAGGGCGAACGACTCCAGGCCGCTGATCCGCGGCACCGAGCGCGGCTGGGCCGCCGCGATCGCCGCGATCGCCTCGGGCAGCCGCTCGTACGGCTCGGTGTGGTCCGTCCCCACCATGAACAGGAGGCGCGGCGACTGCGCGTACGGCCCCGTGACACGCATGAGGCGAGGGAGCACGCGCCGCACGCGCCGCCGCAGCGCGGCCGCGTCCTCCTCGCCCTCGCCGACGAGCGGGAGCGCGTTGTCGTAGTGCGCGACCTGGTGCGAGGCCAGGACGCGGTCGCCCGACGGCGCTTCCCACTGGAACTCGCTCCCGAGCTCCTCCCCTTCGTCGCCGACGCCTCGAGCGAACACGTAGGTCGAGTAGCCGAACCCCCGGACGAGCTGCGGCATCTGCGCGGGATGGCCGAAGGGATCGGCGACGTAGCACACGCGCATCGCGCGGCCGAGCTCTCCCGCGACGCGGAGGCCCTCCTGGAAGTTGCGGACGATGGACTCGCCCGAGACGAGCAGGTAGTCCGCGAGCACGTACCACGGCCCCACGAGCAGACGGTCCGCTCGGACCAGCCGCTCGATGCGCGGACGATCCTCGGGCCGCTTCGCCAGATGGTCCTCGATGGCGATCGTCTGCCCGTCGAAGGTGAAGGCCGTGAAGGCCGGGTCGCGCTCGAGGAGGTCGAGGAGCTTCGAGACCATGCGCACGAGCCGGTCGCGGTAGACCTCGAAGCGCGCGTACCACTCGCGGTCCCAGTGGGTGTGCGGGACGACGTATATGGCCCATGGCAGACGGCGTTGGATCTCCGCGACGATCCAGGGCGCGGCGGCGCCGAAGGCCACGCCGATCGACGCGCCGGCCAGCACGTCCGACGGCCAGTGCACCCCGACGGCTATCCGCGCGAGCGCGATGCCCGAGGCGACGAGGATCGCGAGCCAGCGGAGCCGCGGGAGAGCGAACCCGAGCGCGACCGCGGCGCCGAACGCGCCCGCGGTGTCGCCCGAGGGGAACGCGAAGTCACCCGGAGGAGCGATGAGGATCTCGGGGGCGTCGGCGAGGACGTCGAACGGGCGTGGCCGCCGGAACACGAGCTTCAGCAGGTCGGCGACGATCCAGGCGCTCGCGAGACCGACGGCCACGGTCAGGACGATGGAGAGCCCGCGCCGGCCGAGGCCGCGGGCCCGCATCCCGGCGAGGCCGAAGAGCCACCAGACGGCGCCGAGCGTGTTCGCGAGCGCGAAGAGGACCGCGAGGATGGCGGTGACCTGGTTGCGCGACGAGGTGATGCCGAGGTAGAGGCGGCGGTCGATCTCCGCGAGGGTCTCGAGGATCCCCTCCATGCCTCTAGCGGCGGCGGAGGTGACGCCAGACGAAGACGCCGACGAGCAGCAGGAGGACCGCGGCCACGAGGTAGTCGAGGCCCCGGAGCGACGACTTCACCTGCGTCCAGTTGTCGCCGAGGATCATCCCGCCCCAGACGAGCAGCATCACCCACGGCGCCGCTCCGAGGACGGAGAACAGCGTGAAGCGCCACACCGGCATGCGCGCGATGCCCGCCGGAACCGATATGAACGTCCGGACGATCGGCAGCATGCGCGAGAAGAACACGGTGGCCTCGCCCCAGCGCGCGAACCAGCGATCGGCGAGCTCGAGATCGTGCGCGCTGATGAGCACGTAGCGGCCGTAGCGCTCGAGCAGCGGCCGGCCCCCGAGACGCCCCACGTAGTAGGACAGCAGCGACCCGACCGTGTTCCCGACGATGCCGGCGATGACCGCGCCCCAGTACGCCCACGGCGCCGCGGTGAGCGGCTCTTCGAGCCCGCGCGACACCATCCAGCCGGCGAACGGCAGGATGAGCTCGCTGGGGAGCGGGATGGCGGCGCTCTCTATGGCCATGGCGACGACCACTCCCGCATACCCGAATGCGGTGTAGAGCGACTCCAGGAAGGGGATGACGATGGCCTCGAGGGCTTCGAGCACGCGCGCCTATCATCCCTGAAGGCGAGAAGAGAGGATCGAGCGAGGGTCCGGCTCCGCCGGCCCGAGCGAGTCAGTAAGCAGCGGAGCGCGCGGTGCAGGCCGGCCGCTGCGAAGCGAGGCCGGACGAGCGCGTTGAGAAGGGGCGGGTCGGGTCAGCACGGAGGAGCGATGCCGCACGTGACGGGACTCGACGAGCGAATGACCGCGGCCGTCGACGAGGTCGGCCGTGCCGAGATCCTCGTCGGCATCCCCAGCTTCCGGAACGCGGCGACGATCGGGCACGTCGCGCGCACCGCCGCCGAGGGGCTGCGGCGGGCGTTTCCCGGCGTGCGCGCCGTGGTCGTGAACGCCGACGGCGGATCCGACGACGGCACGCCGGACCGCGTGCGCCAGGCGCTCGACGGGGTCCCGCGGGTCGTCGGCGCGTACGTCGGGCTGCCGGGCAAGGGATCGGCCTTCCGGGCGATCTTCGAGGCGGCGACGAAGCTCGGCGTCCGCGCGTGCGCCGTCGTCGACAGCGACCTGCGCAGCATCACGCCCGAGTGGATCGAGCGTCTGATCGCGCCGGTGCTGCGCGGCGAAGCCGACTACGTCACGCCGCTCTATGCGCGGCACAAGCACGACGGGACGATCACCAACACCATCGCGTACCCGCTCACGCGCGCGCTCTACGGGTCACGCGTGCGCCAGCCGATCGGCGGCGAGTTCGGCTTCAGCGGCGACCTGGCGCGCTCGTTCCTGGACGGCGGCGCCCTCGGGAACGAGGCGATCTGGGATTCCGACGTCGCTCGCTTCGGCATCGACATCTTCATGACGACGACGGCGCTCGCGCGCGGCGCGCGCGTGGGTCAGGCGTACCTCGGCGCGAAGGTCCACGACCCGAAGGATCCGGGAGCGGATCTTGCCCCGATGTTCATCCAGGTCGTCGGCACCGCGTTCCGCCTGGCGGCGAAGAACGTCGAACGGTGGCGTGGCATCGACGGCTCTCGCGAAGTACCGGTGTTCGGCGAGACGGGCAGCGTGGAGCCCGAGGAGGTCCGCGCGGACAGCGCGCTGCTGGTGCGCAAGCTGCGCGGCGCTGCGGTGGAGCAGGCTGCGGTCTGGGAGGAGGCGCTGTCGCCCCGGTCGGCTGCCGCCGTGCGGCGTGCGCTGGAGGAGGACGTACCGCACGCGCTCGCGGGCGAGGCCTGGCCGCTTGTCGTGTACGACCTCCTGGTCGCGTCAGCGCGGAGGCCGGACCGGACCGACGCCTACGTCCGCGCTCTCGTGCCGCTGTACTTCGGGCGCGTCGCGGCCTTCATCGACGACGCGCGCTCGCTGTCGACCGCGGGCTCCGAGCGTCTCGTCGAGGAGCAGGCGGCGGCGTTCGAGGACCGCAAGCCGTATCTCCGGGAGCGCTGGGCGACACTGGGCTCGTGACCGTCTCTCTCAAGGAGGACGCGCTCGTCCTCGTGACCGAGGACGACGGGGGGCTCCCGCTCGGCGGGGCCAGCCCGCTCGGCCTCTACTACCACGACACGCAGTTCCTCTCCGGCTTCGCGCTCCGCGTGAACGGGGACCGCCCGCTCCTGCTCTCGGTCAACGACGAGCAGGCGTACGTCGCGGCCTTCCAGCTCATGCACGCCGCCGGCATCACGCTCGGCACTGCGCGGCACGCCCAGGACAGCCTCTCCATCCGGCGGACGCGCTTCCTCGCCGACGGACTGCGGGAGCGCATCGGGATCCTGAACGCGACGCCGAGGGAGGTCGACCTCGTCGTCGAGCTCGAGTTCGAGGCGACGTTCCGCGACATGTTCGCCGTGCGCGGATACCAGGGCGTGAGCGCCGATCCCGAGACGGCGGACGTCAGCTGGGACGGGGAGCGGCTCGTGCTCGGACGGCTAGGCAAGGACGGCGTGCACCGCACGACGACGATCGAGCTGCGGCCGAAGCCCGACGAACGCGACGGCACGTGCCTGCGCTACCGGCGCACGCTCGACCGGCAGGGTCTCTTCACCATCGAGATCAGCGCGGTGCCGGCCGAGGACGGTGTCGGCGAGGGCCCCGCCCCCGCGGGCTTCGACGGCGCGCTCGATGCGCTCAACGCGCGGTACCGGCGCTTCCTTCGCGGCTGCACGCGGTTCCGCACCAGCTCCGAGACGCTGGACGAGGGGCTCATCCACCGAAGCGCCCTCGACCTCCGCGCGCTCCTCGACTTCGAGGACACGGGTCCGTTCCCGACCGCCGGGATCCCCTGGTACGCGGCACCGTTCGGCCGCGACGCCCTCGTCTGCGGCTACCAGACGCTCTCGTGGCAGCCGGATATCGCGCGCGGCGCGCTCCGCCTCCTCGCCCGGTACCAGGGCACGAAGGTCGACGAGCGGACCGAGGAGGAGCCGGGGAAGATCTTCCACGAGCTGCGGCGTGGCGAGCTCGCCCGCCTCAAGGTCATCCCGCACAGCCCCTACTACGGATCGGTCGACGCGACGCCGCTGTTCGTGGCCGTGTTCGCGGAGACGGTGAAGTGGACGGCCGACCGCGAGCTGTGGCAGGAGCTGCTTCCGGCCGCGGAGCGGGCCCTGGCGTGGTGCGACGGCCCCCACGGCGATCCCGACCGCAACGGCTACGTCCAGCACGGCGTCCGCACGAGCGAGATGCGCAACCAGGGCTGGAAGGATTCGGCCATGTCCCTCTCCTACCCCGACGGCACCTGGGTCGATCTACCCGCGGCGCTGGTCGAGGTGCAGGCGTACGTCCACATGGCCAAGAGCGGCCTGGCCGACCTCTACGAGCTGGACGGCGATCACGCGCGGGCCGACCGCCTCCGCGGCCAAGCGCGCGAGCTCGCCGAGCAGTTCGAGCGCGACTTCTGGATGCCGGACGAGCGCTGCTACGCGCAGGCGCTCGACGCGTCGCGGAAGCAGGTGGCGGCGGTGACCAGCAACGCCGGCCATGCCCTGTGGGCCGGCATCGCCGCGCCGGACCGCGCCCGCGAGGTGGTGCACCGGCTCATGCAGCCGGACATGTTCACGGGCTGGGGCATCCGCACGCTCTCGAGCGGCTATCCGACGTACAACCCGATGAGCTACCACAACGGTTCGGTCTGGCCGCACGACAGCGCGCTCGTCGCGGAGGGCTTCGCCCGCTACGGCATGCGCGAGGAGGCGTCGGCGATCATCGAAGGGCTGTTCGAGGCGGGCAAGCGCTTCCCGGACGCGCGCCTCCCCGAGCTCTTCTGCGGCTTCCAGCGCGACCTGCGGTTCTCGTCGCGTCCGGCCGACTACCTCGTGGCGTGCATCCCTCAGGCATGGGCCGCGGGCGTGGTCTTCCTGTGCCTGCGGACGCTTCTCGGGCTGCGGCCGCACCTCGGGGACCGGCGCCTCGTGGTGGACCCGGCGCTGCCCGCCTGGCTCGAGCACGTCACGGTGGAGGACATGCGCGTCCACGACGGCCGCGTGAGCTTCCGGGCGCAGCGCACGCGGAAGGGCGTGCGCGTCGAAGGCGGCGGGCCGCGGATCGTGGAGCTCGGGACGGACCGGGAGAGCGCTCCGCACGCGGCGGCCGGGACCTAGAGCGGCGCCGAGCGGATGAAAAGGGCGAAGGTGGTCCTCCTGCACTACACGTCGCCTTCCGTGATCGGCGGCGTGGAGCAGGTCATGGGGGTGCATGCGACCGCCCTGCGCGAGGCCGGGGCGGAGGTGACCGTGATCGCCGGCCGGGGGCGCGCGGCGCCGCGCGGCGTCCGCCTCGCCCGCGTCCCCGAGGTCTCATCGACCCATCCCGCCGTGCTGCGCGATCTCAGGTCGCTGGCCCGCGGGTCGGTGACCGCGGAGCACGCCGCCCTGGTCCATCGCCTGACGCGAGCCCTCCGGCCGCACGTCGCGCGGGCCGACCGCGTCGTCGTGCACAACGTCCTCACGATGCACAAGTCCCTCGCGCTCGTGGAGGCTTTGCAGACCCTCGCGGCGGAGCACCCCGGCCGCGTCGTCGCGTGGACCCACGACATCGCGTGGCTGGATCCGCGCTACGAGGTGGAGCGCCACGCCGGCGAGCCCTGGGATCTCATCGCCCGGGCGCTGCCGGGCGTCCGGTACGTCGCCGTGTCCGAGGAGCGCGCGAGCCAGCTGGCGGCCCTCTCGAAGATGGACCGCGCGCGCGTCACGGTGGTCCCGAACGGCATCGACCTGGCCGAGCGCCTGGGCCTCTCCGCAGCGGGCGCGGCCCTCGCCGATCGCCTCGGCCTCGCCGACGCCGACCCGCTCCTGCTCCTGCCGGCGCGCCTCACGCGGCGGAAGCGGGTCGAGGCGGCCATCGACGCGGCGCTCGCGCTCCGCCGCCGTGGGCGGGCGGCCATGCTCGTGGTGACCGGATCGCCCGGGCCGCACAACGTCGCGAACAGCGCCTACGCGGCGGAGCTGGCGGCCCGAGCGGCGCGCGTGGAGGGCGTGCGCCTCCTGCACGCTCTCGCGATCCGCCCGACCGACCGCGTCATGGCCGACCTCTACGCCCTCGCGGACGCGGTCGTCCTTCCGAGCGAGGCGGAGGGATTCGGCATCCCGGTCCTGGAGGCGGGTGCGCACGGGGTGCCCGTGATCTGCAGCGACATCCCGGCCCTGCGCGCCATCGGCTGCGACGACGCGACGTATGTGCCGCCCGACGCCGATGGCGAGGCGATCGCCGACGCGATCGAGCAGCGCCTGGCGACCGATCCCGTCGCGCGCCTGCGCCGCCGCGCGCGGGAGCACAGCTGGCCCCGCATCCTCCGCGAGCGCGTGCTCCCGGTCATCCTTCCAGGCAGAGGATCCTGGGAAGGGACCCGGGATCCGAGACGCCGGGCGGAAGCCAAGAAGTGAAGATCCTCGTCCCGCTCATCGAGCTCGAGCTGGAGCGCCACCTCGCGGACCTCGCGACGGCGATCGCCGGCGAGGACGAGGTCGTCCTCTTCTCCGTCATCGAGGCCGGAGAGGACCGCTCGCTCGCCGAGATGCAGCCGCAGGTCCGGGCCCGCCGCCGCGAGCTGGACGCCCTGGCCGGGCCGCTGGCACACGCCCGCGCGGTGGTCACCGTCGCGCGCACCGGGTGGGATGCGGTCGTCGAGACGGTGCGCCGCGAGAACCCCGGTCTCCTGCTCCTGCCGTGGCGCCGCCCCGGATGGGATCTGCTCGGGACGACGCTGGGCGCGATCCTGCGCGACCCGCCGTGCGACGTGGCGGTCGTGCGAGGGTCGTTCGAGCGCGCGCGGCGGATCCTCGTTCCCGTGCGCGGCGGGCGCTATGCGCAGCTCGCCGTCGCCCTCGCCGTGGGCTTCGCCCACCGGCGCAAGGCCGCCCTGACGCTCCTCCACGTGAGCGCTCCCGACCGGAAGACGCCCCTCGGCCTGTACCGCATGCTCGGCGAGCTCGCGTTCGACGAGCGCGTGGAGCACCTCGTCTCGCGGAGCGGTGATCCGGCGACGATCATCGGCGAGGAGCTCGACCGTCACGACGCCATCGTGTTCGGCGCCAGCGGCATAGAGGGCGCGGCGGATCAGGTCGGCCCGGTCGGCGATGCCATCCTCCGGAGCGAGCGGCCCGCGATCCTCGTGCGCACGCGCGCCCCGGTGGCCTCGGCCCTCTTCCTGGAGCGTGCGCCGCTTCCCGCCGACCGAGCGGCGCGCAGCCGCGCCATCGGCGAGCTCGTCGACCGCTGGTTCGCGGAGAACACGTTCTCCAGCGCGGAGTGCGCCGACCTCCGCAGGCTCGTCGACGCGAAGGAGCGGCAGGGCCTGCGGATCTCGGTGGGACTGCCCGCGCTCAACGAGGAAGCCACGATCCGAGGGGTCATACACGCGATCCGGACCCGCCTCATGGAGCGCATTCCGCTGGTCGACGAGCTCGTCGTCATCGACTCCGACAGCACGGACCGCACGCGTGAGATCGCCGAGGCCGAGGGCGTTCCCGTCCACGTCCATCAGCGGATCCTCCCGGAGTGCGGCGCGTACGCCGGCAAGGGCGAGACCCTGTGGAAGAGCCTCCACGTCCTCACGGGCGACCTGGTCGTGTGGGTCGACACGGACGTCACGAGCTTCCACCCGAAGTTCGTGTACGGGATCCTCGGCCCGCTGCTGATGCGGCCGGACGTCCAGTTCGTGAAGGCCTTCTACCAGCGGCCGCTCCGGATCGGAGGCGAGATACAGGCGACGGGAGGCGGCCGCGTCACCGAGCTGACCGCGCGGCCGGTCCTGAACCTCTTCTTCCCGGAGCTGTCCGGGATCGTGCAGCCGCTCTCGGGAGAGCAGGGCGGCCGGCGCGCGCTGCTCGAGCAGCTCCCGTTCTTCAGCACCTACGGCGTCGAGACCGGACTGCTCATCGACACGCTGCAGCGGGCCGGCCTCGGCGCGATCGCGCAGGTCGACATGAAGCAGCGCATCCACCGGAACCAGTCGCTCTACGCGCTGTCGAAGATGTCCTTCGAGATCCTGCAGGTCGCCCTCCGGCGCGTGGGCGAGGCGCGCGGCGAACGGCTGTGGGAGGATGCGAACTCCACCATGAAGCTCATCAAGCCGGAGGACGGGCGTCTCCACCTGGAGCTGCACGACATCACGACCATCGAGCGTCCGCCCATGATCAGCATCCCCGCGTATCGCGCGGCTCGCGGCCGCTGAGCGTCACCGAGCCGACCGCCGAGGAGACCCTGCCGCCGCGAGGCGGGGGCG
>MGON01000130.1:21026-23390 GCA_001795345.1 Chloroflexi bacterium RIFCSPLOWO2_02_FULL_71_16
CGCGGTCGCGCGGCGATCGCCGGGTTCTCCGTCGCGCACTTCTCGCATCACGTCACGAACTCGCTCCTCAGCCCGCTCCTGCCGCTCATCCGCGACACCTTCGGCCTCTCGTACACGCAGCAGGGCATCGCCGTCTCCGCGTTCAGCCTGAGCAACGGCCTCTCGAACGCGCCCATCGGCGTGCTCGCCGACCGCATCGGCCCGCGGATCGTGCTCTCCGGCGGGCTCGTGCTGCTCGGCCTGGCGAGCGTGGCGCTCTCGCTGGCCGGGGAGTACTGGCACCTGCTGGTCCTGCTCCTCGCGATGGGGATCATCTCGGGCTCGTACCACGCGCCGGCGGTGGCGCTCATCGCGCGCGCGTTCCCGGAGCGGGGCCGCGGCGCGGTGATGGGGCTGCACACGACGGGCGGACACCTCTCGTTCTTCGCGGCGCCGCTGGTGGCGGGCGCCGTCGCTCTCGCGGCCGGCACTTGGCGCGCGCCGTACCTGCTGTTCGCCATCGCGCCGATCGCCTCGGGGATCGCGCTCTGGAGACTGGCTCCCAGGACCCATGTGCCGCCGCCATCGCGAGGCCGCCTCGCGGCGCTCCGCGAGCTCGCCGGCGTGGGCCGCGCCGTCGGCGCGGTCGTGGCGTTCTCGATCCTGTTCCAGGTCGGCTTCGCCGCCTTCCTGGCGTTCCTCTCGATCTACCTGGTGGACGCCCGCGGGGTGAACGTCGCTGTCGCGGCCGCCCTCTATGGGCTGCCGCAGCTCGCGGGTGTCGTCGGCGCTCCGTTCGGCGGCTGGCTCTCGGACCGGATCGGGCGGCGGGCGGTGATCGCGATCGGTCTCGGCGTGCTCGGCCCGGCCGTCTGGGCCTTCACCGTGACGCCGACGCCGCTCGTCTTCCTGCCGCTGCTCGTCATCGGCGTCGCGGGCGCGGTCCGCATGACCGTGACGGAGGTGCTGGTCGCGGAGAGCGCGCCGGTCGAGCGCCGCGCGACCGTGCTCGGGACGTACTACCTGCTCGCGGCGGAGGTCGGCGGCCTGGCGGCGCCCGGCCTCGGGATCCTCGCGACGGCGGTGGGGATCGCGGCCGCGTTCAGCTTCGTGGCGCTCGGGCTGGCCGGGGAGTACTGGCACCTGCTGGTCCTGCTCCTCGCGATGGGGATCATCTCGGGCTCGTACCACGCGCCGGCGGTGGCGCTCATCGCGCGCGCGTTCCCGGAGCGGGGCCGCGGCGCGGTGATGGGGCTGCACACGACGGGCGGACACCTCTCGTTCTTCGCGGCGCCGCTGGTGGCGGGCGCCGTCGCTCTCGCGGCCGGCACTTGGCGCGCGCCGTACCTGCTGTTCGCCATCGCGCCGATCGCCTCGGGGATCGCGCTCTGGAGACTGGCTCCCAGGACCCATGTGCCGCCGCCATCGCGAGGCCGCCTCGCGGCGCTCCGCGAGCTCGCCGGCGTGGGCCGCGCCGTCGGCGCGGTCGTGGCGTTCTCGATCCTGTTCCAGGTCGGCTTCGCCGCCTTCCTGGCGTTCCTCTCGATCTACCTGGTGGACGCCCGCGGGGTGAACGTCGCTGTCGCGGCCGCCCTCTATGGGCTGCCGCAGCTCGCGGGTGTCGTCGGCGCTCCGTTCGGCGGCTGGCTCTCGGACCGGATCGGGCGGCGGGCGGTGATCGCGATCGGTCTCGGCGTGCTCGGCCCGGCCGTCTGGGCCTTCACCGTGACGCCGACGCCGCTCGTCTTCCTGCCGCTGCTCGTCATCGGCGTCGCGGGCGCGGTCCGCATGACCGTGACGGAGGTGCTGGTCGCGGAGAGCGCGCCGGTCGAGCGCCGCGCGACCGTGCTCGGGACGTACTACCTGCTCGCGGCGGAGGTCGGCGGCCTGGCGGCGCCCGGCCTCGGGATCCTCGCGACGGCGGTGGGGATCGCGGCCGCGTTCAGCTTCGTGGCGCTCGGGCTCACGGTCCTCTCGGCCCTCGTGGTGATCGCCGCCCTGACCGGGCGGCTCTAGCTCCTTTCGGAGCGGCCTCGCTCCGCCCGCCAGCCCGCGACCTGCTCCAGGACCGAGCCGTCGTCGAGGGCGACCGCACGCCGGTTCCGCTCGGAGACGAGCCGTGCCGTGCGCGCCGCACGCTCCGCGAGGGGAAGACGGTCGGGAACGAGCTTCGCGCGCTCGCCGAGGGCGCGCGCGACGTGCGTATGCGCCAGCGACTCCGTGAGACGCTCCGCGTGCAGCAGGATGGGGCCGAGCTGCTCCTCGGTCAGCGCGGCGCCGCGCAGCACCCCGATCCCGTTCGCGCGGACGATCCGGCCGAGCAGCATGCGGATCGTGCCGACGGCGTTCGAGCGTGCCGCCGCGACGTCCCGGCCGAGCCGGCCG
>MGON01000130.1:23494-25058 GCA_001795345.1 Chloroflexi bacterium RIFCSPLOWO2_02_FULL_71_16
GATCTGCGACGTCCCCTCGTAGATCGGCAGGATGAGGCTGTCGCGCATGTAGCGGCCGACGTCGTACTCGTCCACCACCCCGACGCCGCCGTGCACCTGCAGCGCGAGGCGGCACGCGCGCACCGCGCCCTCGGTGCAGTACCACTTCACGAGCGGGGTGAGCTCGCGGACGTCCCGGGCGGCCTGCTCGTCCTTCCCGAACATGGCGAGGTCCTGCAGCACCGCCGCCTCATAGGCGAGCGTGCGCGAGCCGGCGACGATGGTCTCCATCTCGAGGAGCATGTCGGCCACCATGGGGTGCTCGCGGATGGGCTTGCCCATCTGCACGCGCTCCCCGGCGTACGCCATGGCGCGCTCGTACGCGGCCTGGGCCACGCCGATGCCCTGGATGCCCACGCCGAGGCGTGACTCGTTCATGAACGTGAGGATCTGCCGCCAGCCGTCGCCGGGCTCGCCGAGGATCGTCGCGCGCGTTCCCTCGAAGACGAGGGCGCAGGTCGGCGAGCCCCGGATGACGAACTTGTGCTCGGCGCGCTCCACCGTGTAGTTCCCGCCATCGCGCTCGGCCACGAACATCCCGAGGCCGTCGAGACCGCTGGATCCCGGGACGCACCGCGCGAGCACGATGACCATCTCGCCCTGGCCGGCCGAGATGAACTGCTTGCGCCCGCGAAGGATCCAGCAGTCGCCCTCGCGCGTCGCCGTCGTCGTGAGGCGGCCCACGTCCGAGCCGGCCTGCGGCTCGGTCATGGCGACCGCGCCCATGATCTCGCCGCGCGCCAGGCGCGGCACGTACTTCCGCTGCTGCTCCTCGCTCCCGAACCGCACGATGAGCGCGGCCGGCGAGTTCCAGCCGATGCCGTGCTGCACCTGCGTCGCGAGGTCGGCGCGGGCGAGCATCTCCGCGAGGATCATGTTCACCGTGAAGGGCAGTCCCCCGCCCCCGAGCTCGGCGGGCGCGGCCGGGGAGGCCAGGCCCATCTGCGCCAGCCCGCGCAGGCTCTCGGTCATCGGCTCGTTCATGCGGACCGATCCGTCCTCCCGGATGACCCCGATCTCGTCGATCCTGGCGGCGCGCGGCGCGACCTCGGTCCCGATGTAACGCCCGGCCGTGTCGAGGATCTCGCGCCACGTCGAGACGGTCTCGGCGGGATCGGACGAGGGTCCCTCCACAGCCCGCACCACACGCGACCAGGGGATCACGCGGTCGAAGAGCTCGACCAGGTCCGCGTTCCCGCTGAAGAAGTTGGTGCTCATCGGATGCCGCGCTCCCGCGCGTAGGCGAACGGACCGCCCAGGTACGCCGGGAAGCCGAGCCCGAGCACCGCGCCGAGCTCGCCCTCCTCCGGCGAGCGGAGGATGCCCTCGTCGAGGCAGCGGAGAGCCTCGGTCACGAAGGCGTCGGTGAGCGAACGCGCGATCCCCTCCGCGCCGCGCGGCGCCCTTATGCCGAGCATCTCGCAGACGCGCGGGTTCACGCGCTGCTTCCGGCCCTCGTACAGATAGAAGCCGCCGCCCCGGCCCTTCCCCTTGAAGCCCTCGGCGATCAGCCGCCCCAGGATCG
>MGON01000131.1:0-11554 GCA_001795345.1 Chloroflexi bacterium RIFCSPLOWO2_02_FULL_71_16
GTCGGCCTGGACAGATGCCATTCCTTCGCTCCTTGGCGCCGCCGGATCCACGACAGCGCGCGCCGCCTCCTCCTCCAGTACCGCGAGCTTCTGCCGGTAGCGCGTCTCGCGTCGCAGGCGGTCAATGCCCTTGCGGCGCGCGACCGTGAGCAGCCAGGCCGCCGGCACCTCCGGGATGCCTTCACTGGGCCAGTGTTCGAGCGCCGAGACGATCGCGTCCTGCACCAGCTCCTCGGCGAGGTCGAAGTCGCCGAGGAGCCTCGTCAGCCGTGCCGTGACCTTGCCGGCCTCGTTCCGGAAGGCGGCCTCGATCGCCGCGGCGGTTTCGGTCAGCCGCGGCTCTCGACGAGCGGCCGGATCTCGACCGTTTGGAGCGGTGGCCAGCCCTTCGCAAGCTCGATCGCCGCGTCGAGGTCGGGCACCTCGATGATCGCGTAGCCCCCGAGCGTCTCCTTCGTCTCGATGAACGGCCCGTCGGTGACGGTGATCTTCCCGTCCGCGCCCCGGCGGACGGTCGTCGCGGTACTGGTGGGCTTCAGCTCCTCGCCGCCGACGATGCGTCCCGCGGCGCTGTGCTCACCCCACCACTTCATGATCTCGTCGTACGCCTTCTTCTTGTCCTCCGGGCTGAAGCGCTCCCAGTCCGCCTCGGTGCCCACGAACATCAGCATGTACTTCATGTCTCGCCTCCCTTCGGCCGATCGCCGTTCTCACCCCTATGACGAACGCGAGGCCGGACCTTCGACATCGGCCACGCTAGCGTGCCCGCCTGTGCGAGACTCTCGCGGTGACGCCGCGCGTCGTCTCCCTGCAGCTCCACCGCGAGCGCTGCGAGCCGCTCAGCCGCGTCGACGCCGTCATCGGCCGCGTCGGCGGCGGGCTGGAGGGGGACTCGCACGTCGCGAGGACGACCCGCGCGGTCGTCGTCGTGGACCGCTCGACGCTCGACGACCTCGGCCTCCAGCCGGGCGACCTGCGCGAGCAGGTCACCGTCGAAGGCGTCCGCGAGCTCGACCGTCTCCCCACTGGCGCGCAGCTGCGCCTCGGCGGCATCACCCTCCGCGTCAACGGCCCGTGCGAGCCGTGCACTCACATCGGCGGCATGCTCGACGTGCCGGACGTGGAGGAGTTCCGCCAGATGCTGGTGGGACGCCGGGGCGTCGTCTGCACGGTGGTCGCGGCGGAGCGGGTCGCGCGCGTGGGCGATCCTGTCGAAGTGATGTCGCCCGCGGCCGTCTGACCCCGCGTCTTTTCGCTCAGCACCATTCCGCAACACATTCCGCCACTGGACCGCGACCGTATCTTCTCGTAGCGTGCGATCCGTGATCGCGATCGAGACCGCCACCGCAGCGACCGCATCGGAGGTGCGGGGCTAGGTCGCGGTCGCCTTCACGAAGCGCGATCAAGACAGAGCCTCCCGGGCGAAGACGGGAGGCTTTCGCGTTCATAGAGGAGGCATCGGTGGTCGAGGAGCACGACGCCTGCGCGCTCGTCGCCGTGGCCCGCAAGGATGGGCGGCCGACGCGCGACCTCCTCGATCTCGCGCTGCACGGGCTGATCTCGCTGCATCACCGCTCCGGCACGGTGGATGGCGAGGGTGACGGCGCCGGCCTCCTGACCGACGTCCCGCGCCAGATCTGGACCGATCACGTCGGCCCGACCGCGCACGACGGGCACTTCGCGGTCGGGCACTTCTTCGTGCCTCCGGGGGACGACGAGCTCGAGGAGCAGTCGATCCGGCGGATCCTGGCGCGGCACGGCGTGCGCGTGCTCGCGGAACGGCACGGCGGCCTCGATCCGTCGGTGCTCGGACCGCGCGGCCGCGCGGGCGCGCCCCGCTTCTGGCAGCTCGGCCTCCGGGTCCCGGGCGCGAGACGCGCTGGAGCGCGCGTGCTCCACGCGGTCTGGTGCGACATCGAGCGGACGACGCTCGCGACCGTGGTGAGCCTCTCGCGGCGTAGCGCCGTGTACAAGCTCCGCGGGGCCGCGACGCAGCTTGCGCGCGCGTACGAGGACCTCGCGGACCCGCGGTTCGCGACCGCGCTCGCGTTCGGCCACAACCGCTACGCGACGAACACGGCGACCAGCTTCGACCGGGTGCAGCCTTTCGCCTCGATCGCGCACAACGGCGAGATCAACACGATCGAGCGCTTGCGCAGCGAGGCCCGCATGCTCCGGATCCCGCTGTCGCGCGGCGGCAGCGACTCGCAGGACGTGGACGCGATCGTCCGAGGCATGGCGAACCGCCTCGGGCTCTCGCTCATCGAGGCGGTCGAGGTCCTGTTCCCGCCGATCGTGAACGAGGTGAAGCGGATGGAGCCCGCGGCGCAGGACGCGTACATGCACGCGCGCGCCGCGTTCGGGCCGTTCGCGCAGGGTCCGGCCGCGATCCTCGCGCGGATGGGGGATACCTGCGTGTTCACCGTCGACGCGCTCGGGCTGCGTCCGCTCTGGCACGTCGAGACGGCGAACGAGCACGTCTTCGCCAGCGAGCGCGGCTTCGTCCCGCTTGGGCGCTTCCTCCACGATCCGCGGCCGCTCGGTCCGGGCGAGCGCTCGGCGCTGCGGCGCGGCCCGGATGGCTGGCGCCTGTTGGATGACCGCGAGGTGCGCCGTGCGTTCCTCGACGCGCGGCTGGCAAGTGGCGCGACGGTCGAAGGCCTTCGCGCGCATCTCGAGACCGGTGGCCCCGCCGAGCCACCCCCGGACACGGGACGCCGGGGCCGCGGGATCGCCCGCTGGGCCGTGGGCACGCCCCCCGACGAGCTCGAGGACGTCACGCAGCGGCGCGAGGCGCAGTTCGCCGCGCTCGGATGGGAGCCCGACGACGTGAAGATGGCCAGGGCGATGGCGGAGACGGGGAACGAGCCCATCGGCTCGCTCGGATACGACGGCCCGCTGGCCGCGCTCTCCGACCGGCCCCGCACGCTGGCGGACCACCTCCACGAGACCGTCGCCGTGGTCACGAATCCCGCGATCGACCGCGAGCGCGAGATCGAGCACTTCTCGACCCGCGTCGTGCTCGGCCCGCGGCCCTCGCTCCGCGGCCGCGGCCCGGTCCGCCCCTGGATCGAGCTGCGCCAGCCCATCCTCCTCGGAGGGCACGCGCCGGAGACGGGGCTGCGCGGCGCCGACCACCGCGGCTCCGCGCGGGCGCTCGGTACGTGGATCCTCGAAGACGTGGTGGCCGCGTTCGGCGCGCACTACCCGCGCGGGCCGGTCATCCTCGAAGCGGACCGCGAGTGGGAGGAGCACCCGCGCGACGCTCTCGCGCGCATCGCCGCGGCCGCCTGCCGCGGCGTCCGCCGTGGCGGCCGGCTGGTCATCGTCCAGGACCTGGGCGTGATCGCCGAGGGGCGCGCGTGGCTCGACCCGATCCTCGTGACCGCGGCGGTGCATCGGGCCCTGGTGGAGCAGCCGTCCCCGTCCGGGTCGCTGCGGCGCGACTGCGCGGTGGTGGTGTCGGCGGGCAGCCTGCGGAACCTGCACGACATCGTGGTCGCGCTCGGCGCCGGCGCCGACGCGGTGCACCCATACCTGCTCCTCGAGCACGCGCTGTCCATGGACGACCCGGACGCGCTACCGCGCCTCATCGACGCGCTGCGCAAGGGCATCGAGAAGGTCATCTCGACGCTGGGCATCCACGAGCTCCGCGGCTACGGGCGGCTCGTGTCGGCGGTCGGCGTCGCGCCGGAGATCGCCAGCCTGCTCGGGATCCGCTCCTTCTGCGCCACCGGCATCGCCGGGCTCGGCTGGGACCGCATCGCCGAGGAGGGCCTCACCCGCGCGGCGATGCTCCGCGAGCGCACGCCGGCTCGGCTCGAGCCGGCCTTCCGCATCTACCCGCGCGTGTGGAAGGCCGCCCTCGCGATGGCGAACGGCGAGGCGCCGTACGCGGCGTACGCGGAGAAGCTCGGCGAGCTCGAGCGCACACATCCCGTGTCGCTGCGACATCTGCTGGACCTGCGGCTCGCTGACGACGCGGGCGAGGGCGCGAGCACGCACGCCGGCGAGCACGACATGCCCTTCTATATCTCGTCGATGTCGTTCGGGTCGCAGGGCGAGACCGCCTACCGGGCGTACGCGGAGGCCGCGTTCCGCCTGAACATGATCTGCGTCAACGGCGAGGGCGGAGAGCTGCCGGATCTGCTCGGCAAGTACCCCCGCAACCGCGGGCAGCAGATCGCGTCTGGCCGCTTCGGGGTCTCCGCGCTGCTGGCGAACTCGAGCGACTACCTCGAGATCAAGATCGGCCAGGGCGCGAAGCCGGGCGAGGGCGGCCACCTGCCGGCGCGCAAGGTCTCGGCCAAGGTGGCCCTCGCGCGCAACGCCCGGCCGGGGGTGGACCTCATCTCGCCCTCCAACAACCACGACATCTACTCGATCGAGGACCTCGCACAGGTGGTCCACGAGCTGAAGACGGTGAACCCGCGCGCGAAGGTCGCGGTGAAGATCCCGGTGACGCCGGACGTCGGGATCATCGCGGTCGGCATCGCGAAGTCCGGCGCCGATATCGTGACCCTCTCCGGATACGACGGCGGGACGGGCGCGGCCCGGATGCATGCGCTCCGGCGCGCGGGCCTGCCGGTGGAGATCGGGGTGGCCGAGGCGCACCGCGCCCTGGCCGAGTCGGGCCTGCGCGAACGGGTCGAGATCTGGTGCGACGCTGGCCTCAAGAGCGCGGCCGATGTCGCGAAGCTCATGTGCCTGGGGGCCGACCGCTGCGGCTTCGGGACGTTCGCGATGGTGGCCATCGGCTGCACGATCTGCCGCGGCTGCCAGCTCGACACCTGCCACGTCGGCATCGCCACGCAGATCGAGAGCGCCGTCGAGGCGACCGAGCGCGGACTCAAGCGCTTCGAGCCGCAGGAGCTCGAGCGCGCGGTCGCGAACCTGCGGCGGGCCTTCGGTGCGATGCGCGAGGAGCTCGCCCTGATCGCGGCGCGGCTCGGGGTCGAGCGTACCGCCGATCTCGTTGGCCGCCGGGATCTGCTCGTCCAGGCGCGCGGGCTGGACCGGGTCGATCTCGGCGAGCTGCTCGAGCCGGTGGGCGTCCCGCAGAGGACGCCCGTTGCGGTCGGCGCCAGGGCCGAAGTACGGGCCGCCGCGTCATCCGCGGCCTCGCCGACATCGTCTCCTTCCTTGTCGTACCTACCCGCGCCTCAGCACGCGCTCTCCGCGGTGGACCGGTTCGTTGGGACCGGCGACTCGGGCGAGATCGCGCGGGCACGGATCTTCGGCGGTGAGGCGATCCAGCGGGCGATGACGTTCGAGAGGTCCGTCGCGGGAAATGGGGCGGCGGCCTACTCGGCGGAGGGCATGTCGCTCACGATCGGCGGCGGAGCGCAGGACGGGGCGGCGAAGACCGCGCTCGGCGGGACGCTCACGGTGATGAAGGCACCGAACGCGGACGGTGCGTACGTCGATGGCTCGGTGGGGAAGTGCTTCGCGTACGGCGCCCAGCGCGGCCGCTTCCTGGTGCAGGGCGGCGCGGACGCGCGCGCCGGCATCCGGCTGTCGGGCGCGGACGTGGTGATCGGCGGCGACGTGAAGGGCTTCGCCTTCGAGTACATGACCGGCGGGCGCGCGGCGATCCTGGGCGACCCTGGTCGCTGGATCTGCTCGGGCATGTCCGGCGGCGCCGTGTTCGTCCGGCACGATCCGGAGCGCGGCCTCGACGAGGCGGGGCTCCGCGACCGCATCGCGAAGGGCGCCAAGGTCGCGATGCGGCCGCCCGGGGAGGCCGATCGCGAAGCGCTTCGCGAGCTCTTAGTGGCGTATGCGCTGGCGCTCTCGCGAAGCGGTCAGGACGCGGCGGCCGCCGAGACCATCGCGCTACTGGATGCGCCGGATGCGTTCCGCGTGATCAAGCCGGCAGGCGAGGTCGTTGACCAGACCATCTCGACGGAGTAGCCGCGGCATCGGCGACGCCCTAGGCCGCTAGCACCCTGGAGGCAGCGGCCACGGGCCCGCGGGCGGGCACGCGTTGAGCGACTTCGCGAAGAGGCCGTACACGGCCATGAGCACCACGACGATCCCGAGGATGGCCACGCGCCGGCCGGTCACGAGGCGCGCCGCGAGGCCGCCGGGACCGGCCGCGGGCGCCGCGGCGGCGGGAGCCGCGACCGCCGGGCTCGCGGCGGCGGTGGGCGCTGTCGTCCCGCGCGCGCCCGGGACGACCATCGTGGGCATCGTCCCGCCGCGCTCGTCCTCGGCGATCGCCCGTGACAGCGCCTGCGCCAGCTCCGTCGCGGAGCCGTAGCGCTCCTCGGGCTGCTTCGCCAGAGCGCGCATGAGGACGCGGTCCGCCACGGGGCCGATCTCGCCGTTGACCGTGGACGGGGCGGGGATCTGATCGCGGATGTGGGCGAGCACGATCGCCATCGGCGTGTCCGCGATGTACGGCACGCGCCCCGCGAGCATCTCGAACGCCATGATGCCGAGCGAGTAGATGTCGGCGCGGTGGTCGATCGTGATCCCCTGGCCCTGCTCCGGGCTCATGTACTCCGGCGTGCCCATGCCGACGCCGGCTTGGGTCTGCTGCGTCGCGCTCAGCACCTTGGCGATGCCGAAGTCCGTGACGACGGAACGGCCGTCGCGCGTGAGCATGACGTTCGACGGCTTCACGTCGCGGTGGATGATCCCGAACGAGTGCGCGTACGAGAGGGCGTCCGCGACCTCGGAGACGATCCGCGTCACCTCGCGCGCAGGGAGCCGCTGCCCGTCCTTGGCGAGCTCGACGAGCCGGTCCCTGAGGGTCCCACCCTCGAGGTACTCCATCGCCATGAAGTAGCGGCCGTCCACGTCGTCGAAGTCGAAGACCTGGACGATGTTGGGGTGGCTGAAGCGCGCGATGGACTTGGCCTCACGGCGGAAGCGCTCGAGGAAGTCGGGATCCTCGGCGAAGCCGGCGCGCATGACCTTGAGCGCGACCGTGCGCTCGAGCGAGGGCAGGTAGGCCTTGTACACCGAGGCCATGCCGCCCTGTCCGAGGGGCGCGACGATCTGGTACCGGCCGAGGGTCGCCCCGGCCTGGAGCGCCATCGCGGCGAAGCATGGCTGGCGCTCGTGTCAGCTCCGTGTCACGGTCGGCACCGGATCGCGCCCGTCTTGGCGAGCTGTCGGGGCGGAGAGATTCGAACTCTCGGCCGCCGGTACCCAAAACCGGTGCTCTACCAGGCTGAGCTACACCCCGTGACACCCATCATCCCATGAGGGAGCGAGCGTCCAGCGCGCCGATACGCTAGGCCCTGACGGTCACGCCTCGCTGTACACGAGGACTAGAAGGCAGGGGATCCGAATGTTCGCGGCCTGGGGTCGGCTCGTCCACCGCTTCCGCTGGCCGGTGCTCGTGCTCTCGTTCGTGCTGCTCGTCGCGACCGGCTCGGTCGCGGCACAGGGCGGCAAGCTCGTGGGCGGCGGGATCATCCAGACGTCCGAATCCGGCCGGGCCCTCGCGATCATGCGCGATCAGCTACCCGCCGCGAGCGGCTCCAGCTTCTCGCTCCTCTTCTCGAGCGACACGCTGCGGGTCACCGATCCCGCCTTCCGGGCCGAGGTCGACAAGGCGATAGCGCAGATCCGCGAGGACGAGCGCGTGCGCGCCGTGACCACGCCCTACGACTCCACGCCGCCCTCGCCGCGCCTCATGTCGACCGACGGGAAGCGGGCGCTGGTGGTCGTCGCGGTCAAGGACGACATCAACGTCGCGCAGGACTACTACGAGGAGCTCTTCCGGACCGTCGAGACGAGCGAGCTCGACGTGATCGGCACCGGGAACATCGCGATCACCCGCGACTTCAACCTCATCCTCGAGAGCGACCTCCTGCGCGCCGAGCTCGTGTCGCTCCCGCTGGCCCTCGTCCTGTTGGTCCTGGTCTTCGCGACCGTCGTGGCCGCGCTCATACCGCTCGGGATCGGCGTGCTCGCGGTCGTCGGCGGGGTCGCCGGAACGTTCCTGCTCAGTGAGATCACCGAGGTCTCGCAGTACGCCCTGAACGTGGTGACGCTCATCGGCCTCGGGGTCGCCATCGACTACTCGCTCTTCGTCGTGAACCGCTTCCGCGAGGAGCTGCGCAAGAAGGGCACGACGGTCGAGGACGCGATCGCGCGCGCGATGTCCACGGCCGGCCGGGCCATCACCTTCTCGGGGATCACGGTCGCGATCGGCCTCTCGGGGATGCTCTTCTACCAGGGCACCTTCCTGGCCTCGATGGGTCAGGCCGGCGCGATCGTCGTGGCGTTCGCGGTCTTCTACGGGCTCACCTTCCTGCCGGCGCTGCTCTCGGTCCTCGGCCGCCGCGTCAACACCTGGCGCGTGCCGCTGCCCAGTGCGGGCGAAGGTCGCGGACTCTGGCATGGGCTCTCGGTGTGGGTGATGGAGCGGCCGGTCCTGGTGCTGGTCCCGGTGCTCGTGGCCATCGTCATCACCGCGTCGCCGTTCCTGCGCCTCCAGATGGCGAACGGGGACGTGACGATGCTCCCGAAGCACGCGGAGTCGCGCCGCGGCTACGACATCCTCGTGTCGGAATTCGCCGAGTACGACAAGAACCAGGTCACGGTCGTCGTCCAGTACCCGGACGGCGATCCGCTCGCATCCGAACGTATCCCGGGCCTGGTGGCCTTCCACGAGCGGATGGCCCGGCTACCGGACGTGCTGGCTGTCGAGAGCCCCTTCGGCCTGGACTCGCGCCTCTTGCCCTCGCCGCCCGGCGCGCCGCCGGCCGCTCCGCGTGACCTGACCGCGGCCGAGTACCAGCAGCTCTACACGCCGGCGTTCATGGCGTCGCTGCCGCCGGCCGTCCGAGGACAGCTCGAGAGCGGCCTTCGTCGGTCCGTCGGCGAGCGGATCGTGCTCTACAGCGTCCTCACGACGGAGACGAAGTCGAGCGAAGAGGCCAAGGCGCTCGTCCGCACCATCCGCGATCTCCCGCCGCCCAGCGGATCCGAGGCCCTCGTCACCGGCCTGACCGCCTTCGACATCGACGTCGTCGAATTCATCCTCAGCCGCACCCCGTACGCGATCACGTGGGTGATGGTCGCGACCTACGTCGTCCTGTTCCTCCTGCTCGGATCGGTCGTCCTGCCGCTCAAGGCCGTCGTCATGAACCTGCTCTCGATCGCGACGTCGTTCGGCGCGCTCGTCTGGCTCTTCCAGGAGGGCCACCTCTCCGAGCAGCTCGCCTTCACGCCGGGACCGCTCGATCCGACGCTCCCGGTGATCCTCTTCTGCACCGTGTTCGGGCTGTCGATGGACTACGAGGTCCTGCTCCTCAGCCGCATCCAGGAGGAGTACGTGCGCACCGGCGACAACACGCGCGCGGTCGCCGAGGGGCTCGAGCGCAGCGGCCGCCTCATCACCGGTGCCGCCGCGATCATGGTGGGCGTGTTCGGCGCCTTCGGGCTCGCCGAGGTCCTGATCATCAAGGCACTCGGCATCGGCATGGCGCTGGCGGTCGCCATCGACGCCACGCTGGTCCGCGCGCTGGTCGTGCCGGCCACGATGCGGCTCCTCGGGCGCGTGAACTGGTGGGCGCCCCGACCCCTCGCGCGCCTCTACCGCCGCCTGGCTCTCGGCGAGGCGCACGCGGGTGGCCTCGCGCCCGTTCCGGTCACGACCGAAGCGCCTTAGCTCAGGGGGTTCCGGCGGGGGGTCGCGGCCCCCCGCGTGGATGAAAGGGCGGCCTTGCCACCTAGCATGGCGCCGGTGCAGGAAGGCGTCGCGCTCCGGCCGCTCGGCGTCGGCGACATCGTCGACCGGGTCTTCGCCATCTACCGCTCGCGGCCGCTCCTGTTCCTCGCGGTCTCCGCCATCCCGTACCTGCTGCTCGTGCTGCTCGTCGGCGCCCTCGCGCTCGGCTTCTCCGACGCGTTCCGGACGCTGGCGCCGCTGCTCGGAGGTGACGTGGAGCCCACGCTGGCGCGGATCGCGCCCGCGATCGGCACGCTCATCGGCTTCGGCCTTCTGGTGGCCGCGGCCGCGCTCGTCACGAGCCTCATCCAGAGCGCGGCGCTCGTGGACGCGGCGGCCTCGCGCTACCTGGGCCGGGACGCCAGCGTCGGCAGCGCCCTGCGCGTGGGCCTGGCGGCGGCAGGCCGCCTCTTCGTGATGGGCGCCCTCGCGTTCCTCGCCATCTGCGCGCTGTGGATCCTGCTCGCCGTGCTCATGGCCGTCGTGAACCAGTGGTGGATCTTCCTGGCCGGCACGCTCGGCGGGCTCGTCGCGACCTTCTACCTGGCGGCGTCGTGGATGGTCTCGCCGGCGGTCGCCACGCTCGAAGGGCTCGGGCCGGTCGCCTCCCTGAGGCGCTCCTGGTGGCTCGCCGCCGGTCACCGCTGGCGGATCCTCGGGATCATGATCCTCCTCTTCATCCTCCAGGCCGTTCTGTCGGGGCTCATCTCCCTGCTGCTCGTGGCCTCGATCGCGGCCGAGGGCGGCGTACAGCTCGCGCTGCAGCAGGGCACGAACCTGCTCACGACGATCGCCTGGGCACCCGTGTACTGGGGGACCTTCGCGGTCCTCTATTACGACCTGCGGGTGCGCAAGGAGGCCTTCGACCTCGAGCTGGCCGCGGCGGCACTGCCGCGCGCCCTTTAGCAGTACGCACCTTGCGACAGGCGCTTCTGAGCGTCCTCCTCTTTGGCGTCATGGCGACGCCTGCCATGGCCGACACCGTCGACCTCGCCACATACCGCGACCGGCTCGGGGCCGCCGCCGCGCTGGTGGGGCAGGCGCTCGCGGCCGAGCCCGCCGCGCGCGGGGCGCTGGTCGAGCAGGCGCGTGCGCTCCTCCGCGCCACGACCGCGGTGCGCCTGGCGGACGGATCCGAGGTCGTCATCGACGACCGGGCCGTGGCCTCGCGGATCGCTCCGAGCGGCCCGTCCCTGCAGGCCGCGCTCGCGGATGTCCGGGCGCTCCTCGAGCTCGCCGGCCGCTCGCCGGCGATCGATCCCGCGGGGGCCGTCGCCCAGCTGCGCCAGCGCGTCGGGGAGCACCGCGCGAGCGACGCGGAGATGACCTTCGCGGCCCTCATCTCGGCGTGGCTCGAGCGCTTCCTCGCCGGCCTGCAGGGCGCGCCGCCCGATCAGCGCGCGATCCTGCCCGTGCTGGGGGGCCTCGGCATCGCCGTGCTCCTCGTCGTCCTCGGGATCCTCGGGCGGGACGTCCGCGAGCGCTTCCGGCGCGAGGTCGTCCTGCCGGAGCTCCGTTCCCAGCGCGGGCCCGATCCGGCCGCGCGCCTGCGCGAGGCGGACGAGGCGCTGCGGGCGGGCAGGGTACGCGACGCCATCCACGCGATGTACCTCTACGCGATCGCGGCGCTCGCCGCGCGCGAGTCGATCCGCTACGACCCCTCGCTCACGGACCGGGAGCTGCTCGCGCGCGCCGGCGCGATCCCGCATGCCGATGCCCTGCGCGACCTCGTCGAGATGCACGACCGCGTCTGGTACGGCCTGCACGCCGCGCGGGCGGAGGACGCCCGGCGCGCCGGGCAGCTCGCCCGGCGCGCCGCGGCGTGAGCGGAGGGTGACCGCGCTCCGCCGGCTCAACCCTCTC
>MGON01000131.1:11568-12368 GCA_001795345.1 Chloroflexi bacterium RIFCSPLOWO2_02_FULL_71_16
CGTGCTGTTCATCGCCACGGTCGGCTTCAGCGTGCTGACCGCCGACGACACGGATCAGACGGGACTGGAGCGCACCGCATCCGTCTACGACGAGGGCCCCGCCGGGACGGCCGTGCTGCGCCGCTGGCTCGACGGCCTGGGCGTCCCGACCGCGGTCCTCCAGGGTGATGTCTACCGGCCGCGCGCCGCCAGCCCCTCCGCCGTGCTGATCCTCGGCGCGACCGAAGCGCTCGCGCCGGGCGACGTGGCGGAGCTGCGCGGGTTCGTCACGGGCGGCGGCACCCTCGTCGTCGCGACCGAGGCGGGCGTCGCGGAGGCGCTGCTGCTGGACGCCTTCGACGTCCGCCTCACGGGCGTCGCCGTCCTGGGCGACCACGACGCGGCCGGGCCGCGGGCCGCGCTCACCGGAGCGCGCCGCCTCACGATCGACCGCGGGCGCGAGGTCGATCCGGGCGGCAAGGGGCTCGTGATCGCGCGGACGACCGACGCTCCTCTCGCCGTGTCGATCCGTGAAGGCGCTGGATGGGTGCACGTCGTCGGGAGCCTCGCGCCCTTCCTGTCCGGCCAGATCGGCGACGGGGACAACGGCCGCTTCGTGCTGGCCCTGCTGGACGAAGCGATCGGCCATGGCGGTCCCGTGGCATTCGACGAGTACCACCACGGCGCGCATCCGCCGGCCGACGTCCTCGCGGTCGTGCAGCGGACCTGGCCGGGCCGCGCGCTCGTCGCCGCAGGGCTGCTGGTCTTCCTGTTCGTGGTGCTGACGGGCCGCCGCCTCGGACCGCCGCTGCCGATCGAGC
>MGON01000131.1:12504-13827 GCA_001795345.1 Chloroflexi bacterium RIFCSPLOWO2_02_FULL_71_16
ACGCGCAGCTCGCGCGTCCCTTGCGCGACGCCGAGCTGCTCCGTAGCGTCCGCCGCATCGACCAGCTACTTGCTCCTCTCTCGCCTCGCCGGCGAGAGCGCTCCGCTGCTTACGGACTCGCTCGGACCGGCGAAGCCGGATCCTCGCTCGACCCAGGTGTCCATCCGGACAGGAGAGCCGAATGACCGTGAGCACTGCGACCGCGCGAGAGATAGCGGCGCGCTTCGCGTCCGACGTGCACCGCATCGTCGTCGGGCAGCACGAGGCGGTGCACCTCTCGTTCATCGCGCTGCTGCTCGGCGGGCATCTGCTCATCGAAGGCGTCCCGGGCACGGCGAAGACCCTGCTCGCCCGCACCATCGCCCGGCTCATCGGCGGAACGTTCAAGCGGATCCAGTTCACGCCGGACCTCATGCCGAGCGACGTCGTCGGCACGAGCGTCTACGAGATCGCCACCAGCAGCTTCCGCATCCGCCGCGGGCCCATCTTCGCCAGCGTCGTGCTGGTCGACGAGGTGAACCGCGCGCCGGCCAAGACGCAGTCGGCGCTCCTCGAGGCGATGCAGGAGGGGCAGGTCACCCTGGAGGGCGAGTCGCTCCCGCTGCCGGATCCGTTCCTGGTGCTCGCGACCCAGAATCCGGTCGAGTACGAGGGCACCTACCCGCTCCCCGAGGCCGAGCTCGACCGGTTCCTGTTCAAGGCGGTCATCCGCTACCCGGAGGCGGCCGAGGAGCGCGCGATCCTGCGCGCGCACGACCGCCGCGTCCCGCTCGCCGAGGTCGCGCGGCTCGAGCCGCTCGCGCCCGGCGCGCTTGCCGCCGCGCGGGAGGAGACGGAGGCCGTGACCGTCGCCGACCCGGTCCTGGACTACATCGCGCGCATCGTCGAGGCCTCCCGCGCCTCGCCCGACGTCATGCTCGGCGCGAGCCCGCGCGCCGGCGTGCACCTCCTGCGCGCCTCGAAGGCCGCGGCCGCCGTGGACGGGCGCGACTTCGTCACGCCGGACGACGTGAAGTCGCTCGCGCTGCCGACCCTCCGCCACCGCATCGTCCTGAAGGCCGAGGCCGAGATCGAAGGCCTCGACGCCGACGCGTCGCTGCGCCGTGTCCTCGGTCGCCTCGACGTCCCGCGATAGGGATCGAGCGAGGATCCGGCTATGCCGGTCCGAAAAGTGGACCTTCTCCCCATCCCGCGCCCGCGCCTGCTGGCCCTCGCGCTCGTCGCGGTCGTGCCGCTCGGCCTCGCCGCGTTCGCCGATCCGCTGGTCTGGCTCGCCGCCGCGCTCGGCGTCCTGACGCTCGCCCTCGCGGCCCTGGACCTCCG
>MGON01000131.1:13839-17532 GCA_001795345.1 Chloroflexi bacterium RIFCSPLOWO2_02_FULL_71_16
CCCCGCGAGCATCGCGGTCGAGCGCGTGACCGAGCCGCAGCTCTCCATCGGTGTCCCGAACCGCATCGAGCTCCGCGTGCGCAACCCCTACGACCGGGTGCTCCGGGCGACGCTCCGCGACGAGGCTCCCGCGGGGTTCGACGTGGACCGGCGCCGCCTCGAGCTCCTCGTCCCGGCCTCGGGTGAGGCGACGGCCACGTACACCGCCCGCCCCCGTCATCGCGGCACCTTCGAGCTCGGCGACGTGCACCTCCGCCTACGTGGACCCCTCGACCTCGTCGAGCGGCAGGGTCGCGTGCCGGCCGCCGCCCAGGCGCGCGTCTATCCGGACCTGCACGAGGTGCGCCGCTACGAGCTGACGCTCCGCCGGGGGCTCGCCTACGACGCCGGGCAGCGGCGCGCGCGCATCGCGGGCGGCGGGGGCGTGTTCGAACGCCTCCGCGAGCACCAGCCCGACGACGACCCGCGGTCCATCTCCTGGACCGCGACGGCGCGGCGCGGGCATCCGATCAGCGTCGAGTACGAGACGGAGCGCCAGCAGCGCGTGCTCATCCTCCTCGACGCGGGCCGGATGATGTCGAGCACCGTCGGTGGGCTTACGAAGCTCGACCACGCGGTGAACACCGCGCTGATGCTCGCGTACGTCGCGAGCGCCAAGGGCGACGAGGTCGGCCTCCTCGGCTTTGCCGACGACATCCGCTCCTACGTCGTCCCGCGGCGCGGGCGCGCGCAGTTCCTGCGCATCACGGAGGAGCTGCGGCGCATCGAGGTCACGACCACGGAAGCGGATCACCGCGCCGCGTTCGAGTTCCTGCGCGCCCGCGCCGCGCGCCGCGCGCTCGCGGTGCTGTTCACCGACCTCGTCAGCGAGGACGCCTCACGCTCGCTCGTCGCCGCGGTCACGCGCCTGGCCGGCAACAACATCGTGCTGTGCTGCCTGCTCGCGGACCCGCATCTGGCGGAGGTCGCCACGCGGCTGCCGGACTCGACCACGGCCCTCTACGAACGCGTGATCGCGCAGGAGGTCATCGACGCGCGGTCGAAGGCGCTCGCCACGCTGCGCCAGCGCGGGGTGCACATCGTCGACGTACCGGCGGAGCGCCTCACGGTCTCGACGATCCAGCGCTACCTCGAGCTGAAGAAGCGCTCGCTCTAGCCGTCCGCGCCCGACGGACGAGATGACCGTCGCCGGCGCTCATCCGGCGCGGAGCTCGTACCCGATGATCTTCCAGTCGTCGCCCTCCTTCACTAGGAGGAACTCGGCCGTGCGCTTCGCCCCTGCGGGCGGCACGAGGTCGACCTCGACCGAGGCCGAATCGCCGGACACCGTGCGTGAAGTCACGGTCGCCTTCGCCGTCCGGAAGATCGGGTTCGCGTCGGCGAATGCCGTGAACTGCGCGAGCGAGGTCGTCCCGCGGAAGCCGGCCGAGGTGTACGCGTAGGCCGCGGCGTCGTCGCCCCTGGCCAGTGCGGCGAGGTGCGCCTCGACCGCATCCGCGGGACCCGCGGTGGCCAGCATCGCGACCGCGACGACCGCGATCGCGAGCACCACGAGGATGCCGATGATGCGGGGCAGCCTCGAGCTGCCGCGCGGTGCCGCGGCGACGCCCCCCGGCGCCCAGGGCTGTGCCGGCTGCTGCGCGACCCAAGGCTGAGCCGGCGCCTGGGGCGCCCAGGGCTGCGCCGCGGGCGGTGCGACCTGTTGCGATGCCCACGGCTGAGCCGGCTGTGCGGTGCTCGGCGTCACAGGAGCGGCCGGCGGCGGGGCTGCGGGGGGTGGCGGGGACGGGGGACCGACCCCGGCTGGCGGGGTCGCCTGGAGCGCCCGGCCGCAGCCGGCGCAGAACCGCGCACCTGCCTCGAGCTTGGCGCCACATGACTCGCAGAAGCTCGCCACGAGCTACCTCCCCAGGCGCGACAGCGCCTCTCACGAACGATCGAGCAGGGCTATGCTCGCCCGGCCGGCGGCCGCGACGAGGGCCGATCGGATGCCTAAGTGGGACCGAATGGCACGTCCCAGAGAGGTGCTGCAGCGATGCAAGCCACGATGCCCGCGCAGACCACTACCGCGCCCGCCGGTTTCTGGATCCGTGTCCTCGCCTACGTGATCGACGCCGTGCTCGTGTCGGTCGTCGCGTCATTCGTCGGCGGTGGGGCCCTCAGGCCGTCCACGGACGGGGGCATGAACTTCGACCTGAACGGGACGGGGATGCTCATCGGGGCGCTCTACTTCGTCGGTGCCTGGATCCTCATGGGCACGACGGTGGGCATGAGGATCTTCGGGATGCGCATCGTCATGTCGGGCGGCGCGAAGCTCACGCCGGTCGCCGCGATCATCCGCTTCGTCGGACTGATCGTCTCCTTCGCGGTGATCTTCATCGGCGTGGTGTGGGTCGCCTTCGACAAGAACAAGCAGGGCTGGCACGACAAGATCGCCGGGACCTACGTGATCCGGTAGCCTATCGCTGGGCACGGTCGTCGCGACGCCGATAGCCGGGTAGGGCCGGCCGTGGCCCTACCCTCGCCGAGCGGCCTCGGACGCGAGCGCGTTCAGCTTGGTGCCGTAGCTGAGCTTGTTGAGCGCGCCCGCGACACCCCCCAGCGGGCCTGAGACGCTCACCCAGACCGCGATCGCGGTGCCGGCGCCGGCGTCCGCCAGCTCCCAGCGCTCGATGGTCTCGCTCACCCACGTCTTCGCGCGGAGCACGAGCCGCGCGCCCGGCACGACCTCCATCACTTCGTATGAGCGCTCTTTCGGGAGGTTCGTGTTCTCGTCGCTCCCGCCACCGAACGTGAAGCCAGCGCGTGCGGCCTCCTTGCGCTTGACCTTGCTGCCGACCCGTGTGAGGTCGCCCTTGCACTCGTCCCCCGACCACCGCTTCCACGAGCCGCTGTCCATGAGGACCGCCCAGACTTGCGCGCGAGGCGCGCTCGAGGTGGCCTGCGCGGTCGGCGCCGGGCCCGCCGGCGCGGCGGGCGCCTGTGTCGCGCCCTGGGGCGCGAATGGTGGGGGAGCTGGAGGTGCCGCGGCCTGCGTCGCCGCGGCCGCACCGACCGGCTTGCCGCAGCTCGCGCAGAAGGCTGCGTTCGCTCCGAGGCCCGCCCCGCAGTTGCTGCAGAAAGATGCCGTCATCGCCGTCATGCCCCTTTCGAATGCGCGCCTGGCAAGACCACCGAGATCACGCGAGGGCCCTCGTGGCGGTGAGATGCGAGCGGAAGATCACGGGGACCCACGTCCAGCCGCACGCGAGGGTCGCGTCGATGAGCGGCCCCTTTATCCGGCGGACGTCGAAGTCGTACGAGAGGACCTCTCGAAGGTCGGTCGGAACGTTGCCGGTCAGCGCCCACTCCCGGTGCCGGGAGCGCTCGAAAAGCACGATGCCCTGGAACGAGCTCGTCGAGTACTCGCCGGGACCGCTCCGCGATCCGGAGCGTTGCTCGAGCACGCGGACCTCGCCGTGCTCGGGTGAGAGCGCGAGCGTCGCCCGGTACGACTCGACCGCGCGGAACCGGCCGAAGAACTGCGTCCAGGTCGCGTCCGCGATCCGCCATTCCGCCGTGATGGTCCCGTCGCCGGGTGCGACGTAGCGGAACGGCTGCCGGGGATCGTCTAGGGCGAGGAGCCGCGACCACAGCGTTCCCGGATCGCAGCGCCCCGTCTCCGGCCGTGGCCTGACGGCGGGCCACCGGCTC
>MGON01000131.1:17582-19157 GCA_001795345.1 Chloroflexi bacterium RIFCSPLOWO2_02_FULL_71_16
GACGGCGGTGTCCACCGCGCTAGGGCGTGAGGGTCACGGACATGCGGGCGACGAGGTGCCACGTGTTCGTCTTCTCGAGCCAGACGTGCGCATCGATGCGGTACGCGCCCGGCGCGCCGACCGTCCACCGCGAGAGGTCGGTCACGCTTCGCGGATCCGGTAGGCCGCGATCCGCCCAGGGCTGCGGCGGCGGTCGGGCGCCCGACGGCTGGGGCGGTGGCGACGGGATGGGTGCCGCGATGCCCGGCGACGGCTCGACGACCGCGTTCCCGCAGCCCGCACAGGATCGGGCGCCGGCCTCCAGCTGGGACCCGCAGGACTGGCAGAAGCTCGCCACGAGACCACCCTCCCTCGCCGCAAGCGGACAGACGCAGGCGGACAATAGACCGCTTGGCTCGTCATACGCCGTCTTCGGCCACAGGCTTAGGGCCGTTCGACCCTAGGGCGGAGGCCGGGGAGCCCTGACCCTTCGGCTCGGTGGTGGGCGGAGATCAGCCGGGCGCATCGCGCGTAAGGCGGCTGCTCGATCTCCTCGCGCGCGCGAATGCCGACCCGACCGGCGTCCGCGCCGCCGCCGCCGTGATCATGGCCAGCGCGGCGGTCGTGCGACCGAGCGCTATCATTCCCGCCGGCCGCGGAGGCACCGACGACGTGCTGTGCCGCGGTGGTGGATAGATGGCGCAGATCTCTAGCCGAAGCCCGCTCGCCAGCCGCCGCGCCGGCCTGCTGCTCGTTGCCGTCGCGATCGTCCTGGCCATCGGTGCCTTCTTCCTGGGCAATACGTACCTCACGGCCGAGGCCGCCAAGGTCAACGCGCCGGTGCGCACGGTCTACGCCGCCTCGCGCGACATCCCGGCCGGCACGCTGCTCCGAGCGGAGGACCTCGCGACCACGTCGCTGGCGCTGCCGGACCAGCTCGCGGGCTTCTTCCTCGTCCAGACTCCCGGCGCACCGCCGCCCGCGGGCGTCGCGGCGATCGACCTGAAGATGGGCCAGCCCGTCCTCGGCGGCGACCTCCTCTCGAGCGACTCGGCGCAGTCCGTCGCCCCGCTCGTCCCGCTCAAGGTGCGGGTCGGCGCGGACGAGCAGGACGCGGTGGGTGCGCTGAACCTCCCCCTCGACCGCCTCGTGGCCCCGCCGCCGAAGGTCCGGGTCCACGACCGCATCGACCTGTGGGCATCGAGCGTTGAGGCCGACGTGCCGTCGCTGCAGCTGGTGATGGAGAACGTCGAGATCATCGCCTTCTCCGGGGCGGGCGACGCGCCGGAGGGCTACGTCATCGCCGTGACCGTCGAGCATCTCGACCGCTACCTCTTCTTCTCGAACACCGGCTCGCCGCTCGTCGTCACGGTGCGTTCCTCGCGCACAGCGCAGCCGTGACCGAGCGCCGTGCGAAGGTCATCGCCTTCGTCGGCGCGCGCGGCGGCACGGGCGTCACGACCGTCGCCACCAACGTGGCCGTCGCGCTCGCCTACTACTCGCAGGCGAAGACCGCCTTCCTCGATCTCAACGTCGGGCGGACGATCGCGGACCAGCTCCTCGAGCTCCCGGTGGAAGGCGCTGGGACGCTCACCG
>MGON01000131.1:19166-19497 GCA_001795345.1 Chloroflexi bacterium RIFCSPLOWO2_02_FULL_71_16
CGATCCTCGCCGAGCTCGCGGGCGCACCGGTCTCCGCCGACGTGCTCGCGCAGGTGCAGGCCCGGCACGCCAGTGGCCTGACCGTGATCGTCGCGTCCCGGGATACGGAGCCGGTCCAGGTCTCGGGCGATGCGGTGACGCAGCTCCTCGGCGGCCTGGCGGGCACCGCCGACGTCGTGATCTGCGACCTGCCCTCGACGTACGACGAGGCGACCTTCGCGGCCATCGGCGCGGCCGACCGGACGCTCATCGTCGCGACGCCGGACGTGCCCACCCTGAAGCGGACCAAGGCGCTCCTCCAGCGTGTGCGGACCGGCAGGGAGGACGCGGC
>MGON01000131.1:19525-25661 GCA_001795345.1 Chloroflexi bacterium RIFCSPLOWO2_02_FULL_71_16
CGCGCGAACGACGGCAGCGAGCTCAGCCTCCAGCAGATGGAGGACTTCCTCGGCGAGCCGGCGTGGAGCGTGCTTCCGGCGGCGCCCGCGGAGGCGCGCAAGTTCCACGACCGGCGCGTCGTCCCGGTGCTCGACCTCTCCGGCCCGCTGGGGAAGGCGCTCTACCTCTCCGCGTTCAAGCTCCACCCGCTGAAGAGGCTCGTCAAGGCCAAGAAGTGATCCGCTCGGCCGACCTGCAGTCGCTCCACGATCAGCTGCACGAGCGCGTGCTCGGGGAGATGCGGGATCTGCTCGCTGGCCCGGGGACGCTCGAGGACAAGCGGCGCACGCTCGCGACCGAGGTCCGCCGCATGGTGCGCGAGTCGAAGCGGATCCTGACGCCGAGCGCCCAGAACGACCTCGTCGACGGCGTCGTGAACACCGTCCTCGGCTTCGGACCGCTCGAGCCGCTCCTGCGCGACGAGACGGTGACCGAGATCATGGTGAACGGACCCGACCGGGTGTTCATCGAGCGGAAGGGCAAGGTCGAGAGGGCTAACGTCAGCTTCCGCGACGAGGATCACATCCGCGACATCGTCGACCGCATCGTCGGGCCGATCGGCCGGCGCATCGACGAGAGCTCGCCGCTCGTGGACGCGCGCCTGCCGGACGGCTCGCGCGTGAACGCGATCATCCGGCCGCTCGCCGTGTCCGGACCGTCCCTCTCCATCCGCAAGTTCGCGAAGGTCGCGTTCCACCTCGAGGACCTCGTGAAGTTCGGGACGCTCACGCAGCCGATGGCGGACTTCCTGCGCGCCGCCGTGCGAGCGAAGCTGAACATCTTCATCTCGGGCGGCACCGGCTCCGGCAAGACGAGCACGCTGAACGCGCTCTCGTACGAGATCCCGACGCATGAGCGCATCGTCACGGTGGAGGACTCCGCGGAGCTTCAGCTGAAGCACCCGAACATGGTCAACCTCGAGTCGAAGCCCCCGAACATCGAGGGCCGCGGCGGCTACACCATCCGCGACCTGGTGAAGAACGCGCTGCGCATGCGACCCGACCGGATCATCGTCGGTGAGTGCCGGTCGGGCGAGACGCTCGACATGCTCCAGGCCATGAACACCGGCCACGACGGATCGCTCACGACCGCGCACGCGAACACGCCCGCCGACGCCCTCGCGCGCATCGAGACGATGGTGCTCATGAGCGGCGTCGAGCTGCCGCTGCCGGCGGTGCGGCGGCAGATCTCGGGCGCCATCCACCTCATCCTCCAGCAGAGCCGCCTGCTCGACGGATCGCGCAAGATCACCGCCATCACCGAGGTGCTCGACCTCGAGGACAACGAGGTCAAGCTCCAGGACATCTTCCGCTTCGACCAGCGCGGCGTCGGCGCGGACGGCAAGGTCATCGGCGAGTTCGTCGCGGCCGGCTACAGGCCGCGCGCGCTGGCGAAGATCAAGGCCATGGACATCCCGTTCGACGAGGCGGTCCTTGCGGCCCCGTGACCGCGTCGCCGTGGCGCTCGCGCTCGCGCTGGTGACGGTGCCGCTCTTCCCGGCGCAGCCCGCGAGCGCTCAGAGCCTGTACTGCGAGCGGAAAGTCACGTTCCGCACCATTGGGTTCGGGTGGTTCCACCGGCTCCTCCCGGAGGTGACGACCCGCTGCACTGGCGCGGTCGCGATCTCCATGAGCTGGCCGGGCCCCGTGGCGCCCGGCGGCCTGTCCACCGCGCGCGCCCGCCTCACCGTCCGGTGGGCGGGCGAGTTCGTGCAGCCTCTGGTGGGCCGGTTCGTCCGCTTCCTGCTCAGCGGCGCCATCTGGGCCACGGGCGTGACCGATGCCTCGGGCTGGGCGACCGCGGCAGGCACCGTCCACGCGAGCCCCGGGATCAAGCCGACGCGGGCCGAGTGCATGAACTGCTCGACGAGCAGCACCGGGTCGTGGGTCCCCCAGACCGCGTTCCCGGTCGCGACGGGCGTCCTGCAGGTGATCCCCGCCGGCATCCCGGCGGTGCCGATCCCTCGCGCGACCTTCCTGGGCGGCGGGGTCGTCGAGCTCACCTGGGCGCCCGTGGCCGGCGCGGTCCGCTACTACTACCGCCTCAGCCTCTACCGGTACTACGGCACTGACCGCTTGACCAAGGCGCGCTACCAGCTCCCGCGCGGCACGTACACGTTCGAGGTCCAGGCCGTCAACGCCGTCGGCCAAGCCTCGGACTACGGCCGCGTCGCTTTCTATATGCCGGGGATCCCGACGACCATCTCGAGCTGGACCTGGTCGCCCAGCCCCGCGTACGTGGGACAGTGGGTCAGTACCCGGGCCACCCTCACCGGGTCGGCCCCGGCGTTCCCCGGCAGCCCGGTCACGACCACCTACACGCTGGGCTATCCCCTGACCTTCGCCCTCGGCGGGCTCTCGTCCTACGGGAGCTCCGCGCGGTTCGTCCCCTCGGCCGCGGGAACGCTGCCGACGACCGTGTCGTTCGCGGGCTCGGGCTACTACGAGCCCACCCAGCGGAGCGGCACGCTCGTCGTCCTCCCCGCCGCGCCGACCATCGCGGCGAGCTCGTGGTCGAGCCCGGTCCGCCAGGGCCAGTCGATGACCGCATCGGTGCGCCTGACGGGTGGTGCGCCTGGACAGTCCGCGTACTTCTACGTCGGTGGCCGCTACCTCGGGTCGAGGCCCGTGGACGCTAGTGGCACGGCGTCGGTGACAGCGCCCATTTCCCTCGCGCCCGGCTCGTACGACGCGCTCACAGCGGTCTACTACTGGGTCAGCGGCCACGGGCAATACGTGAGCGCTCAGGGCCGCGTGACCGTGCTCCCTAACAGGCCCGCCGCGCCGACGAACGTGTCCGTGACGCCGGCGTCGTCCGCGACGAACTCCTTCACGGCCAGCTGGGCACCCGTGAGCGGTGCGCGGTATTACCGGTACTACATCGATGGCGCCCTCAGGGGCGTTCTTAATGCCCAGCTGAACCCGACCTCGGTCCGCCTCTCGGCTTGGTCGCTGGGGACCCACCGTTTCCAGGTGGCTGCGGTCGACGCGGCGGGGAACGCGTCCGATCCCAGCCAGCCCGCCCTGTTCACGTGGGAGCAGAGCGCGACCTCGCTCGCGATGGCGTTCGGCAACACGTCGCCGTCGAGGTCCGCGCCGGTCCCAGCGGCTCTCACCATGGACACGGCGCGCTGCGTCGGCCGCTACGTGCAGGGGTCGGTAAAGGTGAACGTGCTCTTGACGGACGCGTCCGGGACGGGGATCGCGGGCCGCTCTGTCACGCTCTCCGGCCCGGGCTGGACCATGTGGTCGCCCGCAACGGACGCGTCGGGCCGGACGAGCCAGGTGGTCCCTTTCCGCGACCGCGTCGGCCGCCAGCCGGTCACGGTCACCTTCCGCGGCGACAAATCGTATCGGCGCTCCGTCGTGACCTCCCTCGTCCTGATCCCGGACGTGTGCGCGCAGCCGTCGCCGACGCCAACACCGAGCCCGACCGCGACACCGACCCCGACCCCGACGCCGACGCCGACCGCGACGCCGAGCGCGACACCGAGCCCGACAGCTTCGCCCGCACCGGCTCCGACGCAGCCGCCGTACTCGGTGGACGTCCCGCCGCGATGACGCGATCGGAGGTGCATGAGCATGTCGAGTGAGGTCGTCGGGGCCGTCGCCGCACTGGCCGCGGTCCTTGCCCTGGCCGGGCTCGCGATCTATCTGCGGGCACCGGCGGCCGTGAGCGCGGCGGATCTGCTGATGGATACAGCGGCCCGCCGCACGGGCAGCGATCGGCGCGCGCTTCTCGAGCGGAGCCCGATCGGCACGGCACTCGACGCCGACCTGCGCCGGGCGGGCATGTCCATGCGCAGCTCCACGCTCCTTCTGGTCATGCTCGCGCTGCTCGTCTTCGGCGGGCTCGCCCTCAACTGGGTGGTCGGGATCGCCGCCGGCGCCCTCCCGTACTTCTTCGTTCGCCGCCGCGCCGGACGGCACGCGAAGGAGTTCGCGCAGCAGCTCCCGGCCGTGCTCGACCTCATCGCGAGCGCGCTGCGCGCGGGCCAGAGCGAGACGCAGGCGTTCGCGCTGGTCGCCGAGCAGACCAAGGGCGCGGCCGGCGAGGAGTTCCGGCGCATGCACCAGGCGCTCGGGCTCGGCGCGACCTCCGAGAGCGTGACGCAGGCGCTCCTCGAGCGCCTGCCCGGCCCCGACCTCGAGCTCGTCGTCGATGCCATCCAGCTCGCGCACAAGGTCGGGGGCAACCTCGCCGAGATGCTCGGCGGGATCGCCACGACGATCCGGGACCGCTCGCGGCTCGAAGGCGAGGTGCGCGCCCTCACCGCTCAGGGCCGGGCGTCCACGTACCTCGTCACCGCGCTCGCGCCGATCGGCCTGCTGCTCATCTCCCTCATCAATCCGGCCTGGGGTCAGACGCTCTTCGAGACGACGGCCGGGCGCATCGTCCTCGGCGTCGCGGCCACGCTCGAGCTCATCGGCTTCTTCACGGCGCGCGCCGCCGCGGCGGTGGAGGTGTGACCGTGGACGTGCTGCCGAGCGCCCTGGCCGGGGCCGCCGTCCTCGCGCTCGTCCTCGGGGTGTGGGCCCTCTCGAGCGCCCCGCCGACCCTGACGGCTGCCGACCTGCTCCGAGACGTGTCCCACGACGAGCGGCGGCGACGCCAGAAGCGCCAGGAGGGCGCGCTCGTGCGCGCGCTGCTGCCGCCCGTGCCCGCCTTCCTCGCACGTGGCACCGACACGGCGGCGCTCGACCTCGCGCTCGCGCAGGCAGGGTCGCCCTACGGCTTCACGGCCCGGGAGTTCCTGCGCTTCAGGGTGCTCGCGGCGATCCTCGTCACCCTTCTGGTCGCGCTCCTCTTCAGCGGGTCCGACGTGACCGTCATCGCGCTCTTCGCGGTCGCGGGCGCGTTCGGTGGCTACCGCCTGCCCGACGTGTGGATCTCGTCGCTGGCCGGATCGCGCGTTGGCCGGCTGAACAAGGGCCTCCCGGACACGGTCGATGCGCTCGTCCTCGCGCTGGAGTCGGGCATGGACCTCGAGGGCGCGCTCCGCCGTCTCGTGCCGAAGATGCGCGGTCCGCTGCGCGAGACCTTCGACGACGTCCTGGCGGAGCTCGACGCCGGCTTCTCGCTCGCGAGCGCGCTCGAGCGCCTGGCGGCCCGGACGCGCTCGGGGGACCTCGCGGACCTCATCGCGCTGATCCAGCAGAGCCGCCGTCTCGGCGTGAGCCTGTCCGCCGGCCTGCGCACGCAGGTCGTGGAGATGCGCAGCCGACGGCGCCTGCGCGTGCAGGGATCGGCGCAGCAAGCGCCGCTAAAGATGATGATCCCGCTCGTCCTCTTCTTCCTGCCAGCGCTGATGATCGTCTTCCTCGCGCCGGCGATCCTCAGCTTCGTGGCCGGGGGCTGAGGTGCGGCGCGCGGGCCGCGCCGAGGAAGGACAGGCCGTGGTCGAGCTCGCGCTCGTCCTCCCGCTCTTCCTCATCCTGCTCCTGGGTCTGGCGCAGGTCGGCCTCATCCTGAACACGCAGCAGCAGCTCGTCGGCGTCGCACGGCAGGGCGCGCGCACCTACGCGCTCGGTGCCGACCCCAGGTCCACCGTCGCGGCCGTGCGCTTGGCGGGGCGGCAGCTCGCGGGCTTCGACGACCGTGTCCTGCTGTCGACGGAGATCACGGACGAGCGTGGCAAAGCCAAGGCCCGCGGCTCCGCGGGCCTGCTGGGCAGGGTGGGCAGCACGGGCGGGTTCCCGTCGGCGGCGGTCCAGAAGGGCGCCGTGCGTCGCGGCTACTGGATCACCGTCACGGTGACGTACAAGTACCCGAACCCGATCCGCGCCAGTGTCCTCGGGTTCCGGCTCCCTGACACGATCACGCTCTCCTCCAGCGCGACCGCGCGGATCGAGTACGACCCCACCATCCCGCCCGACCTGGGGGTGGCGCCGTGAGCCGCCGTCCCCTCGTCGTGGGCCGGCGCGCGCTCGCCGAGGACGCCGGGCAGGTGATCGTCCTCTTCGCCGTGTCGCTGCCGCTGTTCCTGGCGCTCCTGCTGCTCGCCATCGACGGCGGGCGGCTCCTCGTCGAGCGCGCGCGGCTGACCGGCGCCGCGCAGCTCGCGGCTGAGGCGGCGGTCTCGCTCGCGGCGGACGG